>JAIYDQ010000127.1 GCA_027487375.1 Planctomycetaceae bacterium | reverse complement strand
ACGCTGGCGAGCATTCTCGGCGAATCTGGTTGAGTCATCATAACATGTGACTGTGCCGATAAAATTGTTTCACGAGCTCGTCACCAACTCAAACGACGTTTCCTGCTCCCCTCTCCCCTGTACTCAGGGGAGAGGGGTCGGGGGTGAGGGGCCTGCGCGATACATAAAGACATAGAGTTGCCCGACGACTCCGGCCCCCTCATCCCCAAGATTTGTCGTAGTAGCTTGATTCAGAGCATTTTACCTAGAACATGCAATCCACGCGTTCTTCATCAGTCCACCGCGCAACTCTTATGGAAACCTAGCTGGTTCAACCGTTAAGAATGTGGGAGACACGAAAAAAGGGCGTGTCTCGAATGAAACACGCCCTCGTTATTTAATTGACAAAACTCTTTGTGTTTACTCGTCCGAAGGAACTGCAGCATCGCTCATGGGAGCTGGAGCCTCGTCGAAGCTTGCAGGCTCGGCTTCTACTGGCGGAGCTGCGGCAAGCAGTGGGTAGCTGGTTTCGTCACTGGAGGTTCCTCGGTTGAGAAGATCTTCCAAGGCCTCGCGGCGATAGCTTACTTCGGAATCTTGGAAGGTTCGGAAACCGGTACCAGCTGGGATCAAGTGACCGAGAATCACGTTTTCCTTCAGACCAACCAAGCGGTCGATCTTCCCTGCGAGTGCAGCCTCAGTAAGAACCTTGGTAGTTTCTTGGAAGCTTGCCGCCGAGATAAAGCTGTTACTTTGAACCGATGCCTTGGTGATACCGAGCAACTGAACGCTAGCCGAAGCGGGCTTTGGCTTCTTACCCTTGGCAGGTTTACCGCCGAGAGCTTCGATTTGTGCGTTGGTCGTTTCGACAACTTCCTTCGGAATGATCGCTCCGAGCGAGAATCCACTGTCGCCTGGATCGGTGATCTTGAGCGACTTGGCAAGTTCATCGTTGACTCGCTTGAACTCGAATCGGTCAATGACGATTCCGGATAGGAGACTGGTGTCGCCCGAGGTATCAACGCGAACCTTACGAAGCATTCTTGCGACGATGACTTCGACGTGCTTGTCGTTGATTTCTACACGTTGCGAACGATAAACTTGCTGCACTTCGTGAAGCAGGTAATCTTGTACGGCGACTTCTCCGCTGACTCGCCAGATATCGTGTGGTACGAGCGGACCTTGAATGAGTGCTTGACCAGCCTTGACGATATCACCGGTGTGAACCATGAATCGCTTACCTGGTGGCACCAAGTGCTCGACTTCGTTGCCGCTGTCGCTGCGAACGATAATCGATCGCTTACCACGCTTCTTATCTCGCGAGATCTCGACCACGCCGTCGAGTTCAGCCATGACGGCTGGCTCTTTCGGCTTACGAGCTTCGAAGATTTCCGTAATTCGTGGAAGACCACCCGTGATGTCAGCAACACCGGATGCTTCACGTGGCATTTCAGCCAGTTCAGTACCCGCCGTGATCATCTTGCCTTCAGGAATCGTAACGACCGCCTTCTCAGGCAAGAAGTAAACGTCTAGCGGCTTACCATCTTTATCTTCGATAACGATTTGCGGATGGAGGTTACCACGGTGATCGACGATGACTCGACGGATATTACCGCTTGGATCTTTTTCCAAACGCATCGTCTCGCCTTCGATGACGTCGTCATAGCGGACCTTTCCTCCAACTTCGGCGAGGATAGGAATCTTGTGAGGATTCCATTCGCAGATGACTTGTCCCTTGGTGACTTCTCCGCCTTCTTTGACACTCAGCTTGGCTCCGGTTGGAACGTCGTATTGTTCGAGTTCTCGACCCTTTGGATCCAAGATAGCGATCTGGCTGTTTCTTGTGAGAACGATGTTTTCGCCTGCATCGTTGGTAACGAATCGCATGCGTACCAAGCTCACAATACCGGCCTTCTTCGCCTTGATATCGGACTCTTCAACACCCGTGTTAGCAACACCGCCGATGTGGAACGTACGCATGGTTAGCTGAGTACCCGGCTCGCCGATACTTTGTGCGGCGATAATTCCAACCGCCATACCTTCTTCGACGAGTGCTCCGGTGCTCATGTCCATGCCGTAGCACATACGACAAACACCAAGAGGCGCATCGCAAGTCATTGGCGATCGAACTTGAATCTTCTCCAAGCCCATTTCTTCGATCTTGCGAGCAATGTCTCGCGTGATCATTTCGTTCTCCTTAACGACCGATTCTTCAGTCATCAAGTTGACGATGTTCTGGCGACTGACTCGACCCACAATCGCGTCAGCCAAACGAACTTCGACCTTCTCACCACGGAAGACAATTCCCTTCGTGACGCTTTGGGTTGTACCGCAATCGTGCAAAGTGATAACCACGTTCTGCGCGACGTCAGCTAGCTTACGAGTCAAGTAACCCGAGTCAGCCGTCTTCAAAGCCGTATCCGCAAGCCCCTTACGAGCACCGTGAGTCGAGCTGAAATACTCAAGTACCGATAACCCTTCACGGAAGTTCGCTTTAATAGGCGTATCGATGATTTCACCGGTTGGCTTAGCCATCAGACCTCGCATACCGGCCAACTGACTGATCTGAGCGATACCCCCTCGAGCACCCGAGGACGCCATCAAGAAGACCGGGTTCACATACCAAGCACCGCGGTGATCGTCGACTTCCATTGCCGACAACATATCCTTGGTGATCAATTCCCGCGTGTTCGTCCAAGTATCGATTACTTGGTTGTAACGCTCTTGAGCAGTGATCAAACCTTTGTTGTAGTTCTTCTGATAGTTCATCACCTTCTTATCGGCTTCGGCAATGTGCTTGCCCTTCGAATCAGGTGTAACCAAGTCATCAGCACCGAAGGAGAGACCGCTACGAGTCGACTCGCGGAAACCGAGTTGGTTCATATCATCGAGCAGGTTAATCGTTGCACGACGACCGAGCTTCGAGTAACAATCGCTGATGACCATCGCCAAGTCACCGCTCTTGAGAGTCATGTTGTAGAAGTCCATACCGGTTGGAAGAATGGCGTTGAACAAGATACGACCATAGGTCGTGTTGATCACAGCGCCTTCCTTCGCATTGTTCGCATCGGTCTTCAGTTTGCGACCCTTTGCAAGCCGAACTTTGATCTTCGCATGAAGATCAATGATCTTCTGCGCGAAGGCAAAATCGGCTTCCATCGTGCTGGAGAAGATCATGCCCTCTCCCTTGCAGTCTGGCTTTTCGATGGTGATGTAATAGCAACCCATGACCGTGTCTTGGGATGGCGACATAATCGGCTTGCCGTTGCTCGGTGCGAAAATGTTGTGCGTAGACATCATCAGCGTATGCGCTTCAACTTGTGCTTCAATCGATAGCGGCAAGTGGACAGCCATCTGGTCACCGTCGAAGTCAGCGTTGAATCCCTTGCAAACCAGTGGGTGCAAGTGAATCGCGTTTCCTTCTACTAGGATTGGCTCGAATGCCTGAATACCCATTCGGTGAAGCGTTGGAGCTCGGTTCAGAAGTACCGGGTGGTTCTTGATAACTTGTTCGAGGATATCCCAAACTTCTTCATCCTTACGCTCAAGCATCTTCTTCGCAGACTTGATCGTATCGGCGTGTCCAAGTTCCTTTAGCATCCGAATGATGAAGGGCTGATAAAGTTCCAGAGCGATCTTCTTTGGAAGCCCGCACTGGTGCAAGCGCAGCCGAGGCCCAACGACGATCACGCTTCGAGCAGAATAATCGACTCGTTTTCCAAGAAGGTTTTCGCGGAATCGTCCTTGCTTGCCCTTGATCATATCGGTCAAAGACTTCAGAGGACGATTGCTGCTTCCAAGAACAGGACGCTTGCAGCGATTGTTATCAAACAGAGCATCGACCGACTGCTGAAGCATTCGCTTTTCGTTGCGAATAATGACTTCAGGAGCATTCAAGTCAACAAGCTTACGAAGGCGATTGTTTCGGTTGATGATCCGGCGATACAAGTCGTTCAAGTCCGAAGTCGCAAAGTTACCGCTGTCTAGCAATACCAACGGACGTAAGTCCGGTGGAATCACAGGGATCACGTCCAAGACCATCCACTCAGGACGGTTTTCGCTATCGCGAATCGATTCAACCAACTTCAAACGGTTGATCAGATCCTTCTTGCGTTGCTTGCTGCCGGTCTCGGCCATTTCAACACGAAGCGATTCTGACAAACCAACCAAATCGAGATTGGTGAGGAGTTTGCGAACAGCTTCGGCACCCATTTCGGCTTCGAAGCTTCCTTCACCGTATTGGGTTCTTGCTTCACGAAACTCTTCTTCAGTCAGCAACTGCTGGACTTGAAGCGGAGTCGTACCGGCGTTCGTAACGACGTAATCTTGGAAGTAAATCACCTTCTCCAAGCTCGTTGTTTTCATCTCCAACAGGTTGCCCAAACGGCTCGGCATCGCCTTGAAGAACCAAATGTGGACTACCGGAGCGGCCAGCTCAATGTGTCCCATTCGCTTTCGACGTACGCGCGAGTGAGTCACTTTCACACCGCAGCGATCGCATATCATTCCCTTGTACTTCATGCCTCGGTACTTGCCGCATGCGCATTCCCAGTCCTTCTCAGGGCCAAAGATCCGTTCGCAAAACAGACCATCTTTCTCGGGACGATAAGTACGATAATTAATTGTCTCTGGCTTCTTTACTTCGCCAAACGACCAGGAACGGATGTCCTGTGGCCGAGCCAACGAAATTTTTACAGAGGTATAGTCGTTTACGCGATCGTAGGTAGTTTCGGCGTTGGCCATGAACCGTGGTCTCCTGGAAGAAGGACTGGTTGCTGTAAAGTATGAGTAAGTGTTTCGCGAATCGAATGTCGAATCAGTCAGTCGGCATCTCTAATTCGCTTGGAAAGGATCTTTCAATCCTTCAAAGGATTAAGTCTGCGAAGGACTTAATCGGCTGCTATACGTGTTATCGAGCGAAAGTCGATAAGCATTTCAATTGAGTGGTAAACCGCGTTCTACAAGGTTCGCTTTTCGAGCCGCATATTGAGTCCCAACCCACGAATTTCGTTGGTCAAAACGTCGAAGCTTGCAGGGGTTCCCGCTTCTAAGGTGTTCTCACCCTTGACCATCGATTCGTAAATCTTGGTTCGACCTTCAACGTCGTCGCTCTTGACTGTCAACAACTCTTGGAGAATGTAAGCGGCACCGTATGCTTCAAGTGCCCATACTTCCATTTCCCCGAATCGCTGTCCACCGAATCGCGCCTTGCCACCCAGCGGTTGCTGTGTGATCAAGGAGTAAGGACCAGTGCTTCGAGCGTGAACCTTATCGTCGACCAAGTGGTGCAGCTTGAGCATGTAGATGTAGCCAACGGTGACCTTGCGCTTGAACGCTTCACCCGTACGACCATCATAGAGCGTGCTCTGACCGGTT
>JAIYDQ010000126.1 GCA_027487375.1 Planctomycetaceae bacterium | reverse complement strand
GTATGAGTTTCAGAGGCTGTTCACTTATGGCTGGACTACCAAGCCACCTTATGCAAGACGAGTGAACTTGTCGGGAGAGCGACATCAGTGGGTAATTGTATTCACTCGCTGCAAATTCATACTAAGCCCAGGTTGCTCAACCTACAAGCGTCTTAACGCTTAAAAATCTCAGCTTTTTTAATCCCCCTATTGGCGTTGGCAGCCCCAGAAAAGCGATTGCCTTTTCGCAAAACATTTCGACGTACCTTCATCGATTCTTTTGGGCGGATTCTTATCCGCTAAAACGGTCATTTTGCGTAAGCACCAAGGGCCTTAAGAATACGAATACTTCAAAAGAATTTTCTGGCAAAGACTGGAAATCGAAGACTCATCGTGAAGGTGGAAGACTTGTACTCGTTGGGACATTAGCTTTGCAGTGGCATGATTGACGGCGTCTTCCTCGTATTGATTTACGATGGCCGAAACTGCGTAGCCTTGTCGAGCTAACATTCCCAACGCTAGTGAAATCTCGTCGTCGACTTGCTGAAGGATGATGATGATCGATGCGTCGCGGGGTAAGCGGCTTTGCGTTTCAAAAAGGAGTTGCGGCAACTCCAGTCCATCGGTTCGTTCTAGTCTTGCTAACATGCGATGCATTTCATGAAATTGTTCTGGCCCGCGATTGCAAGGTAGCACAACTGGTCGCAAGCGAGAGTTGGTCCGTTCTTGTTGCGTTGTTTTCAACACCGCATCCCGAGACCGAAAATCGGTATCCCATCCTTCCGTGCGCACGCGGTCCGCAGCATCGCGACCATTGGTAGCAAGCCCGAATTGTTGCTTCATCAAGTAAAGAGTGTGTGCAATACTAGCAGCGGCAGTGATTGCTAAATCAGTACGAATGGGCTCATGATGATCAGGATTGCTTTTGCGATGCATGTCCAGAACGATCATCGCGCCAGCAACACTGGTCGGTTGAAAGACTTTGCTATGAAGCTTGCCAGTTCGGGCTGTTGCGTGCCAATGGACTCGATTCATGGAGTCACCGATTTGATACTCTCGAATGCTCGACAGCAGCGTTGGATCTTCCATCGTTCGATAGGAGACTTGAATCTCACCGATTGGGCGTTTGGAACCTACGTCGTAGCCTGCGAGAGGAATTAGCTTGGGAAGTACGAGCAAAAAGTGAGGAGCTGTGGCAACACGATAGCGACGATGCAACCCCAACAAGTCGCCCGACTCGACAATGGTTGGTCCGATCTGATAGTATCCCCGCCGAAGGGCTCTAATACCGTAAGTCAGCAGCCGCTGCTTCTTCGGTGAAAGCATCATTAAACGAATCGCACTCCCGTCCAACTCGAGAGCCTTCGGAGGCAGTCGTATCGAGCGCGGAGGCAGAACATCTTCGATGACAATCCAAGGAATAAACCATCCACTGGTGTTGCTGATGGAAATGCCGACTTGAAGTCGCCCCCCAACTTCGATTTCATGCGTCAACAATTGTCGACGAATCAAGATTGATTCAGACCATCTCTTAGTCAAAAAGTGACTGATTGCGAAGACTGCGACCATTGCGATTGCAGAATAGGCGAGCAGAGTCGCGCCTGTTACCAAGCCGACGAGAAGAAGAAAAGCAACCCCGGCAATGTATCGCATGGGTTAATACTCCTTGAGAGTGTCGCTACTCATCGAGCACTGACGCTTGTGTGATCGTAGGGATCGCGATGTCGGCAACAATTTCGTCGATTATTTTCTCGGCAGTCATTCTTCGGAGTCGACTTTCGGGTTTCAGAATGATCCGATGTGCCATGACTGGACCTACGATCTTTTTGATATCGTCTGGTTGGACGTACTCACGTCCTCTTACAGCAGCCATAGCCTGCGAGCTTCGAAACAAAGCGATGCTTGCACGCGGACTCGCTCCCAAAGCGAGATCCTCGTGCACACGTGTCGCGTGAACAATTTGCAAAATGTATTGACGAACCTTGGGATCCACAAAAATGCCTTTGATGGCTTCTTGGCAAGCGACTAAATCCGCCGAGGAAACTACAGATTGCAATGCGTCCAATGGATGCTGCTTTTCCAACATCTGCAGCATGCGAAGCTCATCATCCATACTCGGATAGCCAAGCGAAAACCGCATTAGGAACCTATCGAGCTGTGCTTCAGGAAGCGGAAAAGTTCCTTCGTGATCGACTGGATTCTGAGTTGCGATCACGAGGAACGGAGGTGGAAGGTCACGCGTTACTCCATCGACCGTTACACGTGCTTCGGCCATTGCTTCCAGGAGAGCGGCTTGCGTTCGCGGAGTGGTACGATTGATTTCATCTGCAAGCAGTAGATTGCAAAAAATCGGGCCCGCACGGAACTCGAACTCGTTGGTCTTTTGGTTGAAAATCGAAGCACCCGTAACATCTGTTGGTAGCAGATCCGGCGTGCATTGAATTCGCTTGAAACTACATCCAACGCTTTTCGCAAGAGCTCGAGCGAGCATCGTTTTGGCAACACCCGGGACATCTTCGAGCAAGATATGTCCGTTTGAAAACCAAGCAACAATCGAGAGGACCAACTGCTTGCGTTTACCGACAATCGCCTTTTCGACATTTGTTATGATTTTCTTGGCTGTCTCGTTTGCAATATTCAAATTGAAAGCCTTGTGTCAAAAAAGAGCATCAAGCGTTGGACTTTAGTACTTAGGCATTTTCCCACTCGTACTCAGGCGTAAGCCGGTACTCGTACACGTATTCGTATTCGTATGCGTTCACGGTCGAGTACGAGTACCATTTTATTGAGTACGAGTACGAGGATGATTACAAACTATTGGAATATCTAATCAGGACACCCGTGCTCGCATCATTCAGCTTTTTATCTTTACTCTTCGATGAGTGGTGCGTTTGCCGTTCGTGTATCTGCAACTTCTACGACTCTCGTCGATAGCATCGCGTCTGTGGCTTTTAGTAGATAGGAGATGCGAAGAACATTATTGAGAACAACTGGTCTGGGGCTGCCGGGGATATTCATGATGATCCGACCTGACCCGGCCAAGATGTATTCAAATATGTCGTTGATTTCAGTGTTCAGCTTAAGCCCAGCCGTCGAGAATCGCTCCACATCGCCGAGTAATCCCGAATGATGAATCAATTCGTTTGAAGAAAGCTCCCAGTAATCAAACCGAGTTGAAATCGCCATTCCGATCAATAGCAATAACAAGACGATAAAGATTGTGAGATAGAAGTCACGAGATGCATTAATCTGCAGACTTGCCACCCACTGCTGAAGTGATCCGATGAATCCAAACTGTTGATTCAAAAGCACCAGCCCCAATACAACCGATACTGCAATCACGCTAACCAGGAGCGAAGTTGACCGAGGGAAGTCAAACGTCAGGACGACAAGATTTAAAGCGACACCAACGACAAAAATTCCGCCGATCAAGTTGAGTGATTCAGGCGAAGTCATCATGGCGATTGTTGCCATCGCTGAAAGCAAAGTCGTGGGCCAAAGAAAAATCATCTTTGGCCAAGCACGAAGGATGATCAATTTGGGGCGGTCCGAACTGGGCATTTTTAGTGTTCTCGAAAAGGTTCAAATAGTGGCGTCGCTTGACGAGGCGTCGTACCGGCGAGATTTTAACCGAATTGAGCCTTGGATAGTAAAGGGAGTTCGATTTGCCGGATCCATTTTTTGCTCAGTTTTTCCAACCAACAAAAAAATTTCCCTCGTGACCAAACGTGTCCAAGCGTGTCCGATCATTCTTTTGTCGAGCACATCGCTCAGGCAATTTTTCGCTCAAGTGTTGGAAAATCAGATATGTCCAATCTCAAATCGCTTCTTTCTCGCGTCATGCAGCAATCGGACGACCTTGTGATTGTTTTTGACTACTGTGATGCCAAAGGGTCTGTCTCGAGACGGGTGGTGAGCCCATACCGCTTTTTGGGAGACACGCACTTTCTCGGATTGTGCCTAACCCGGGAGGAACCTCGTCAATTTCAGCTTTCGCGATGTCAAAACATTCGAGTCGATCTGGCGATGAATTATGTAATGCCGGTCGTCTTTAGCCAACAATCTGCAGTGGCTTAGCAAGATTCCGACCAGAAACCATCCCATTGCATTGAACATTTTCCTTTGTTTGCTATAGATTCGGGCTAATCAATCATGAGATACTCAAGTTAAGGGATTTCTCGTTATCCGGTTAAATCCGGTTCGGCCCCCGCTTGCCTCCTAGGCGATCGGGATCACGATAAATTTCGAAGGATCGAAAGCAAGTTTGGAGGTTTCCTAGGCATGTCCTGGAGACCGTTTCATGTGAAGGAACAATGGCAAAATGTCGTCTATGCAACTCCAGTCGCCGTCCTCGGAAACTCCTCATCAGGCCGATTCCGGTTCCAAGTCAGCGGTCACCGAACCGATTTCGGTACCAGACGCAGTAGCCAGCAATCGCTTGGATCACCCAGAAGAGACAAAGCCGTTGCGAGTCTATTGGCCATATGCAATCTCGTTGGGAATCGTGCATTTGCTCGGACTTCTCGCGTTTTTCCCATATTTCTATTCGACGAGCGGGTTGATTCTGGCTGTTATTGCGCACACCGTTTTCGATGGGTTTGGGGTTTCTATCGGCTACCATCGATTGTTAACTCACCGAGGATTTGTTTGCCCGAAGTGGCTTGAACATTCCATGGCTATTTGTGGAATCTGTACGCTCCAAGATTCCCCGGCTCGATGGGTCGCAGTTCATCGCATGCATCACCAACACAGCGACCATCAACCTGATCCTCACTCGCCCCTCGTTGATTTCCTTTGGGGGCATGTCGGTTGGTTGCTGTTTATTGACCGACGACATGACGGTGTGATTCATTTTGAGCGATATGTCCGTGATATGCTTAGGGACCCGTTCTATCTGAACATGGAACGAAAATACATGTGGTTGTGGGTCTATTTGGCACATGCATTGGTGATTACGGTAGCGGGTGCCATCACCGGAGCACTTTGGTATGGCACTGTGGCTGGAGCAACTCAGCTTGCCGCCTCTTGGTTCGTCTGGACGGTAATTGTCCGAACGATCTTTACACTCCACGTGACTTGGGCCGTTAATTCTGCATGCCACATGTGGGGATATCGAAACTACGAGACGAAAGATAACAGTCGAAACACCTGGTGGGTTGCATATCTGACTTTCGGCGAAGGCTGGCACAACAACCACCACGCAGATCAAAAAAGTGCGATGCATGGGCACCGATGGTTCGAATTTGATCCTTCTTGGTGGGCAATCAATTTGATGAAACGAGTTGGACTGGTTTCCGAAGTAATTGGCCCGAAAGTACGACACGGCGGAAAACTAGACGAAGTCACCGGCTACTAGGCTGCTTCTAAATACGTAGTAGCGTCTCTCCGAGACGCTTGATTTATTGCGTCTCGGAGAGACGCGACTACGTGAAAACAATTGTTGAAAAAAAGAACAGTACGCCTGCTCGATAAGATGGTCCGACGCAATTGCGAAAGACTTGGAAGGCTGACTTACTAGCACAAAAAGATACGATTTGCCACCGAGAGCCTCGTTTAGACGTTTGCGATTAGTGTGAAGTGTTAAGGATTTGACAGAATTCCGCGTACTTTTTCCGGTGTTGGATCAGTACCGTTGAATTCGTCAAGAAGAAAGTCCGCGGTCATGCTTCGGACACTTTTTAGCTGGATCGCGCCCGAATCGCTTGCGATCTCGTAGACAGCCATCGCCTTTCGTTGCGAGTCAACGACGACCATCTGGGTATTGCCGTTGAGCGTGCGGTTGCTCGTGACAATCATCGCTTCATTTGCGCTTGACGAGCCTGCCGGAATGCTTGGAAGCCACGCGTTTTGCATATTCGCGGGCTGCTGGCTTATAGTCCAAGATGGTGCGGATAAGGCGAGAACACCTGCAGCAATGACTAGATATAACAAGCGTTTATTCATGGCTCCACCAAGACTCCGTTTAAAAGTGAAACTACATCGAAAAAATGTTGCGACCAGATTTTGCTAACGCATTTGCCAGGAATTGGTGTACCAACAGTAACTTGGGACCAGAGTCCCGAGCAACGATTTCGGACGGGACAATGGTCCCATCCTACGGTACATTTTTTCGGTCAATTGCCTAATGCCTTCGCTCCCCGACTTTGCGTGATTGTGACATTACGCAAGCAGCCAAACTCGGATCAATGCTACTAAGAACCGATTCGTGTCTTAATCTCTTGGGTTAGTTCGCTTACTGAAATTCGCGTTTGGACAAGCGTATCACGGTCGCGGACGGTTACCGTTCCATCGACCAGTGATTGCCCATCGACCGTTATGCAGTAAGGCGTACCCGCTTCATCCTGGCGGCGGTATCTTCGTCCAACAGCTCCCTTCTCATCATAGAAGACGTTCATGTGCTTCTTAAGGTCACCGTAGATCTTCTGAGCGAGCTCTGGCATTCCGTCTTTTTTCACAAGCGGAAACACAGCTGCTTTGATTGGGGCGATGCGAGGATGCAGTCGCATTACAACGCGAGTCTGCATCTTTCCATCTTCGTCAGGAGCCTCATCTTCGGTGTAGGCTTCGCACAGAAACGCGAGCATCGCTCGATCCGCTCCAGCCGATGGCTCGATTACGTGGGGTGTGTACCGTTCGTTGGTCAGGTCGTCGCGATACGTTAGGTCTCGACCGCTACCTCGATGCTTGGGTTGACCATCTTCGGTTCTTTCAAGTTCTAGTGGTCGCTTCTTCGGGTCCAGCTTGCCTTCCATGTGGCTTCGCAAATCAAAGTCACCGCGGTGGGCAATTCCTTCCAATTCGCCGTATTCGCCTTCAGCGAGGAACGGAAAGGCGTATTCGATATCTGCGGTGCCGCATGAGTAGTGGCTGAGTTCATCCGCATGATGCTCACGTAGTCGAAGTCTCTTATCCGATAGTCCTAGGTCGCGGTACCATTGCATACGTCGATTTCGCCAATACGTGTACCAGCCAGGCGATTCGGTTGGGTTGCAGAAAAACTCAATCTCCATCTGCTCGAACTCGCGCGAACGGAAAGTGAAGTTTCGCGGCGTAATTTCGTTTCGGAAGCTTTTACCGATTTGAGCAACACCGAATGGTATCTTCACGCGGGTGCTGTCGAGCACATTCTTGAAGTTTACGAAAATTCCTTGAGCGGTCTCGGGGCGAAGAAAAGCAGCTCCTTCTTCTCCACTTAACGCACCCACGTATGTCTTGAACATCAAATTGAATTCACGAGGAGCAGTGAACGTCCCCAGTGTGTTAGCATCCGGAGCCAGCGTGACCGCGTGCTCTTCGGGGGTAAGTTTGTCGAGCGAGACAAAGCCCGATTCCCAAACAAGCTGATCTACATCTTTGGCTCGCAGGTTAAAGAATTTCTGAGCTTTTCGCTGAGTTTCTTCGACTTCCGTATCGGCCTCGACCATGGTGGTCACAAAGATTCTCTGTGACTTGGCGGAAACCCATCGGCCACGCACCTGATCGAATCGATATCGCTTTTTCGATTCGCGGCAGTCGACCATAAAATCGTGGAATAAGTCGTAATGCCCCGAGCATTTCCAAACTTGGGGGTGCATCAGGATCGTACAGTCCAAACCGACCATTTCGAATGTCGAAGGAGCTCCTTCAAGCTGAATAAGCTCGTTGTGCCCCGCACACATGTCTTGCCACCAAGCGTTCTTGACGTTCCGTTTGAGCTCTACTCCCAATGGTCCGTAGTCCCAAAAACCGTTCATTCCACCGTAAATCTCACTGGACTGAAACATAAAACCGCGTCTCTTGCAAAGCGAGACGAGTTTTTCCATTTGCATGATCATTGCGTAGTTATCACGAACTGAAGGAGACGGACGCCCAAAACCAAACAAGGTTTCGATAAATGCTTCATCAAAGCAGCAGGAAGCCCTAACCGAGGGAAACCGCTACTCTGATTGCCAGAATTTATCAGACCGGAGCAATTTAGACAGCACCAGTTCCAAGAGAAGGCGTCATTCCATTGTTCCATTCCTGGTCAGGAAACGCTCGAAGGATTTGAGCAAATCTAGTTGAACAGCGCC
>JAIYDQ010000328.1 GCA_027487375.1 Planctomycetaceae bacterium | reverse complement strand
GTGCTAGTGCTAGTGCTAGTGCTAGTGCTAGTGCTCGAAGAACGAGATTTCTCTCTAATTCAATTCATCGATTACGAGTACTAGTACCGCTTCGCTGAGTACGAGTACGAGTACGATTACGAAAATGAGATTCGTTCGAATCTAGGAAGACTGCCAGGGTGGATAGATAGCTACGTATTTGACGTGGATCATCTATTCAGCCCAGACGGATGACAAATCCAAGACAAAACCAGGCAAAACGTCTTCGCCACTCAATGAAGAATTCTCAAGCAACACTTCCATCTCACGACCTGGTCGATAGATGTAAACCTGATGCATGTAGGGATCGATAAGCCAGCCAAGTCGAACGCCGTTTGCAAGGTACTCAGTCATTTTGCTCTTGAGGTCCACCAATCGATCCGTCCGGGAACGCAATTCGATTACGAAGTCAGGGCAAATCGGAGCAAACCCCTCGCGATCTTCTTTGGATAACGCCTGCCATCGCTCCAATGAAATCCAAGAAGCATCGGGCCCGCGTTTCGAACCATCGGGAAGCTCAAAAAGTCCAGAAGAGTCAAATACTTTACCGCCATAATGCTTACACCATCCATGCAACTGAAAGCAAATCTCAGAATTGCGACCGGCACTTTCGCTCCCTGCTGGTGACAAGATTACGATCTCCCCATTCGAATTTTGCTCAACAACCAATTCTGGATTCAACGCGATGAATTCTTCAAAGGACTCGGAAACCCGAATAACCGGCGGAGAAATTTGGTAGCGTTCGTGCTCCTCGCGGACTAATTGGTTTGAGTCGTTTCCCATAATTCACCTGCAATTGAGACACAAACTTAGGCTTCAAGCATTGGTAAGAGCTATCAACTTACCCGGTTCCAATCGGTAAGACAAACAAAGCAGCACAGTTAACGTTGCCGGTTCACCTCACTACGTCCGGATACAGCCTAATGGCATACACATTAGGCCTTAGGTTCAAAAACAATATCGAATTTCGAGAGAAACCTCGCGACACTTCGTTAGTCGAAATTCCGTGCTCGGAGTTCATCATTCTCAAGCCTCTGAAATAAGTACCATTTGGCCCCTTCCCACTTCCCTCTGCCAACTGCCCCCTCCCAACTCCCCCTTCTCTCTTCCCCCGACCTTCCCGCCAAACTAAGATATAACCATCATGGAAGGCCCACTCATCGACAAAGCCAACGACACATTCAAAGAGCCGACCCCCGACTATCTCCTGACCGAGATAAGACGGATCGCGGACGGCAACTTTGGCTTCCGCCGCGCTTCTGAAAAAGTGAAGACGTTTCCGCAATCCCCAGGCGTCTACTTGATGAAGGACGCGGCAGGTGTAGTCATCTACATTGGCAAGGCGAAAAACCTTCGCAATCGCGCGTCGAGTTATTTTCTCCAAGCGGCTGCTGTCGAAGCACGTACTGCAGATTGGATTGGAGAGATCGCTGACATCGATTTCATGGAGTGCGAATCTGAAGTCGATGCGTTGTTGACCGAGAACCGGCTCATCAAAGATATTCAGCCACGTCACAACAAAGATCTCAAGGACGACAAATCTTTTCCTTATTTGATGATCACGACTCACGAGGATTTTCCGCGAGTCGAAATCACTCGGACTCCGAAGGATCGTGGAGCGAAACTCTACGGACCTTTCACGAGTGCGGGACAACTTCGGGGCGCAATCCAAGTGATGCAGCGGGTCTTTAAGTTTCGCACGTGTTCGCTCGACATCGAAGCCAGTGATTCGCGCTGGAATTGGTTTCGCCCTTGCCTACTCGCGTCGATCAACCAATGCACAGCCCCATGCAATCTTCGGATCAGCAAAGAAGATTACAAACGAGACATCCGACGCTTGCAAACGTTTTTAGAAGGCGGCTCAAAAAAACTACTCGGTGAAATGCGCGATGAAATGGCTGCCGCAAGCAAAGCGATGGAGTTCGAGAAGGCAGCGAGACTGAGAGACGAAATCAAGCTCCTTGAAAACCTAGATCGGCGCGGCGAAATCGATACCCATGCACAACCCGAAGTATTTTATATCGACCCAAAGAAAGGTGTTCGTGGGCTTCGTAAAGTGCTTGGGATGGACCATGAACCACGTGTGATCGAGGGAGTCGACATTGCTCACCTAGGCGGAACCGACACCGTTGCCTCGCTAGTTCAATTCATCGATGGCCTCCCGTTCAAACCTGGATATCGTCGTTACAAAATCCAAGGGGTCAAAGGGATCGACGACTTCCGTAGCATTCACGAAGTCATCTCGCGGAGATTTCGAGCCTTAGAGGATCGACAAGAATCTTTCCCAGATCTCTTGATGATCGACGGCGGTAAGGGGCAACTCAATGCGGCCCTAGCAGCCTTCCGAGATCAAGGCATCACGCCACCTGTGATGGTCTCGCTCGCCAAACGCGAAGAAGAAATCTATCGTCCCGGCGACTCCGAACCCATCGTCCTCAAACGAAACGCCTTCGCCCTACGACTCCTGCAATACGTCCGCGACGAAGCCCACCGCTTCGCCCAACACTACCACCACATCCTCCGCCGCAAATCAACTTTGGAAGAGTAGCAAGCCCGAGTCAAGACACGTAGGATGGGACCTTAGTCCCGTCCGTCACCATGTTTTTCCGCGCAGCAAATCGGCCTGAGTGCACAAAGAAATGCTTCTTCGAAGCGAAGCTTCGAGACGTTCGGGGTCAGTCGTAATGCGAGGAAAGCCGGATGCAGTCACCGCCCCAACATGTTTAGCAAACTTCCTTATACAGAAGAGTCTGCTGGCACCTTTTCCATCTCCACTCACCTAAGCTTTTGGTGACCTAAACCGGAATCTCACGGCCGACACGATCAATGCAAACATTATTGAAGCTGAGCTAGTTGGTTCTGGGACTGCTACGAGCTGAAGGTTCCACCCGCTGTTGAACTCTAAACTGCCTGTTCCGCCGAAAGTTGACACCATCGTGTTACCGTACTGCAAAAGATAGGTGTCGCCAGCAACCAGCGTAAACACTTGACTGAATTGATAAAGCTCCCGGTTGGGAACGAAGCCCTCGTACACCGTATTACTGTCCCCAATTGAGGTGTTGGCTTCATAGCTACCGAGCGAGCTGGTTGTACCGTCGTTTGCCATATGGCTAAGTCCGATACCACCGCTGATCCCATACGAACCTGCCACCTTGCCATTGAGGCCTGGGTCAGCAACAAAATCCCTCGAAACAAGCTGCCCCGAAAGTATGTAGTCACCCGAAGTAGAAACGGTAAAAAACCCCGTCCCAAATGAGCTGCCAAGAAACCTCTGATCCAGACTAATGCTGAGACTTTCGGAAGTGATTCCGGGGGTAACGATGGTTGCGGTCGTCTTGTGATTCGTCACGACCGCCAGGGAGAGCAATCCAGGCCGGCTATATTCGATTGTCATCGCGTTTTGACCTGACGCGGTATTGTCGGCGGTTCGAAGTTCAGCAGAGTGGGCAATCAATGACTGGCTGCCGGGAATGATGTTCTGAATGTTGTAGTCGGAACTGAAATTCCCAAGCGATATGTCCCCGCAGTGCCCGAAATGCACGTAACCGGTAGATAGCAAATCAAAGTCAGCATTAGCTGAGGAAGCCATAAAAAAAGTGCTTGCTAGCAGCCAGCAACCGAAAATTCGAGCCCCTATCAAGATTATGCCCTTCAACCAAATGAACTGTGGTACATCAATCGCTTCGCGACAACCTGTTCTAGTCGGCGCATTTGCCGTTTACAAGGAATATTGCGTACGATCGAATTGTAATCACGGTCGTCAAAGTGGGAAGCAAGCAAAAAAAGCCAACCGGTGAGGGTTGGCTTTTTAGGTTACTTGCTTGATTAGTCAAACGCTATGCATCGTCAAGAGATGCGGTCGCTTGACTTAGTACATGTCGTGGTCGCCGCCGTGACCGCCTTTGCCACCTTTTTCAGTTTTAGGCTTCTCGGCGATGAGTGCGTCGCTGGTTAACAAGAGTGTTGCAACCGAAGCGGCGTTAGCAAGAGCTGTGCGTGTGACCTTCGTTGGGTCGATAACACCAGCCTTGACCATGTCCTCGTAGACGTTAGTTAGTGCGTTGTAGCCATTGTTACCCTTGGCTTCAGCAACACGTTCGCAAACGATACCACCGTCTTGACCAGCGTTGGTCGAGATCATGGTGAGGGGAGCACGGCAAGCGCGGATGATAATCTTGTAGCCAACGAGTTCGTCTTGCGACATGTCTTCGCTCGGCTTGACCGAAGTCGAAGCTCGTAGTAACGCGACACCGCCGCCAGGAAGAATGCCTTCTTCGATTGCAGCACGAGTTGCATGCAGAGCATCTTCAACGCGAGCCTTCTTCTCTTTGACTTCGCTTTCGGTCGCACCACCGACGTTGACTTTGGCAACACCACCAGCAAGCTTCGCGAGTCGTTCTTCCAACTTCTCACGATCGTAATCGCTGGTTGTGTTTTCGATCTCGCGTCGGATTTGATCGATTCGAGCCTTGATTTCCGAGCTCTTTCCAGCACCTTCGATGATCGTGGTGTTGTCTTTGTCGATAATGACTTTCTTTGCTCGACCGAGGTCAGCTAGAGTCAGCGTATCGAGCTTTCGTCCGAGGGCTTCGAAGACCGGAGTTGCATTGGTGAGAATTCCAATGTCTTCCATCATTGCCTTGCGTCGATCGCCGTACCCAGGAGCCTTGATAGCCGCAATTTGGAGCGTACCACGT
>JAIYDQ010000432.1 GCA_027487375.1 Planctomycetaceae bacterium | reverse complement strand
GTACTACTTGGATGACGATATCCAGTACTTCCCGACCGGCCCAGAAAACAAGCTGGCAAATGAAACGGCCGCTTTGAAGAAGGCTCGCGAAGAATCGAAGCTCCGTCGATAGTCAGCGTTGATTACACGCAACAATAGGTACTAGAGCACTTTTTGATCAAAGTGCTTACGGAATTCGTACGAATTCCAAAGTCGGTTGAACGATAGCAGGCTCTGATGTTTTACCTGTCTTCCGACATCTACGAAGACCTCAAAGGGAATCGGGCTCTCGATCACGCGCCAGTTGGCTTCGATTCAACAAGATCGTAAATGATCTTCCCTAGAACAGTTGGAAGCCTTGGCGATTGCCTTCATCAAGGCTGCGGTGCCGGTTGAATGAATTTAGGAAGGTAGTCGACGGTAGAAACTCGCAACTTATCTTTTTGTTTATCGAGTTGTTTGTTTATTTTGACGACTAGCTTGTCGTCATACTCACGAAGATATTCATCGACGAATCCTCGTAAACCTTTACCGAGTTCCTCAGCGATATCGCCGCGTATTTGACTGATTCGATCGACTTCCATTTTTGTAAGCCGAACTGTCGCTTTGGTTACGGTCGGTAAGAATTGCATGTCGGGTGGAAATACAAGTGGGTTCATCTGGACATTGCATTCCGCGTCGATATCTACTTGCACCGCGACGGATGCGTTGGTCGAGATACTGATGAGCTGAACGTCTCGCTGCCATTGGCTAATGCGACCGAATACTTTTAAAGGTGTCTCCAAGGTAAGATGAAAAGCGAATCGATCATTGGATAGGTTTCTTAAATCCCTCAGATGGATCTGTAGATTTGACTGAGGATCAACCAGTTCTATGTGGTAGCGTTTCCAAGTTCCATGCTTGACGGTCTTGTATTTGCGGTAGGTTTCAACTTTCAAACCCTCATTGCGAAATCGAAAACCATCGTAGACTTTCTTTTGCTTGCCCCATCCTCGATTATCTTCGTAGCTTGGTGGCAAGTTCTTGAGAACTAGCCATCGAATCATTCTGCTAAGTGATTCTTCGTCGGAAGCAGAAGCTAACGAGTTTGGTTTCGAAGCTTGGAGATAGTTATCAAGCGACACAGGCAGATCGATAACTGGCTCCTGAGGACGCTCGTTAGCATCTGGCTCGATCTGGTCAAAGGAATCAAGAAAATCGTCACCAGCGCAAACCATGTGCGACGGAGATACACCGACGGTCAAGTTGATTGCGAAAAAGATCGTTATCAAGAATTGATGATGAGCCATGCTAGTTACAAACTCGACCATCCCCACGTAGCCGAGCCTCTCCGTAGGCTCGTATTAAAACTGCCGCATGAATTCTGCATTAGCCTGGACTGTGTAAGGGCATATTCTCTGAGCCGTAGGTGCGAGCCTTGAGTGCTATATTGCACATCGTGGCATAATCCAAACTCGTGGCTAGCGTTATCGGCTCAGTCTCGGAGAGACTGAGCTACGTGCCGATGCGGACATCAATCCCAATCTACGCTGCACGCAGAGTTCTGCTGCTTGTTGCCCAGCGAATCCAGTCACGTACTTCCGCTTCGTCTGCCGCAGCAGCACCACGAAGGACGCGTTGACCAGCTTTGCTTGATGCAAACGTGACTACTTTGTTTACCAAGGAGCTGACATTCGAAGAAGCAAGTTGTTCTGCAGTTGTGATTCCGGCGGCGACCAACTGCTGTGCATCGTGCCCGCGAAGGTTTGGAATACGGCAAACTAGCGTGGCTTGATTTTGCCAGTCCACGATCGTGGCAGCCGTTATCCGCTTTTCATCAAGCTGCGTTGCAACTGTAGTCGCATTGGCGCGAAGAAAGTCATTTACGGTTTGAATTCCGATTGCGTTTAGCTGCTCGGCAACACGTGGCCCAATGCTTGGAGCGTCGACAATCGGGCTGCTCAGATCTAGGTAGAACTGAAGTGTTGACTTCTTGGCTGACGGGGCAGTCTTAGCAACAGGGACACTATCGACAATTCGAGTTCTCTCCGTTCTTCGCTCGGGCGTTCGCTCTCGATTCGGTTGTTCGATTGTTGGAGCGTACCTTTCTCCGGCCTGTTTAAGTGCTCGAAGTCGCTTGCGTCGACTGCTTGGGCGTTGGACCGATTCACGGTCAATGCGGTGACGCGATACGGTGCGGCCGGCGGATGCTAGCCATGTCGTCATTCGAGACACCTCAAAATTGCTGCCGCTTCGAAGTATGTTTTGACCTCGGGGAGTTGTTAGAAATCTTTCAACCGTCTTGAGCAATCTGCCACGAGGAATCGCGGCAAGATCCGATGAATTGTGCACACCGCAACCGACAAGAATTCTTGCGTCGAAAGAACGCAGGTTAGGAATTGTGCACATCAAACGCTGCTCTGCCTGCCGATCTGCAATTTCTTCTGCGGTCACACCCAAGCTTGCCAAGCTATTTGCGACAGCAACTGGGTCCACATTTAGGAATGAACCTACGGATCGAATTCCCAACGACCGAAGTCCGGTCGCAAGGGGAGCTTGACCTCTCGCGACAGGAATTGTCATGTTCGGTCCGTCTTCGATTGGGCTGCGAAGCGATAAAAAGAAGGTCGCGTTGGGATTCGAGTTTACGATAGGAACTCGCGGCACTGACCACGATGAATCTTCGATTGTGTTTGGATAGTCCCGGAGGCGATAGACACTCGGCTGCACGAACTGGGCAGGTGCCGGTTCTTGCCAAGTACCTTCGTAGGGACTTCCGCTGACTGATTCAGCTGCGGCCGCAAGCTGAGCGTTGATATCAGCGTATGCTGGATCATAGTACCGTGGCGCATTGATCGCTGCCGGAGCAAAGGTAGTCCGCACCGGTTGCACGAAGGAGTCGGTAGATAATGCTGGAGAAGCCATGTTGACGATTGGCGAATTCAACTGAGCAACCCAACCGTGGTGCCCGCGAACACGCTGAGCGACCTCTGTTTCGCTAGTCATCAAGAGAACCTGCTGGCCTTCGCGAGCGAACTCAATCAAGACGCGAATCAAGTGATCTAAAGTGGCTCCGTGAAAGCCATCGAGTGCATCATCAAGAATCAGTGGTAACCGTCCGATTCGATGAGCAGCAGAGTCGCAAATCGCCATACGAATTGCAAGCTCCACCAATTGTCGCTCCGAGGATTGGGAGGCTGGGACCGCATGATCCATACGATTCAAATCAGGTCGATAATCACGATAAACCTCCCGATAGCTTTCAGGGCGACCTTGCTTTGAAAGACCAGCAGCGAAACCGAGATCGCGGCGAAGCGCTTCCATGGCCCACGAAGGCAAATGTCGAAGCGAACCTGCAGAAAGCTCACGAACATATCTTTCAACTGTTTGCAGAAATGCGCCTTGAGTCGCGTCTTGGTAAGGACCGTTGCCTCGCAGTTGTTGCTGGACTTCCGCAAGTCGACGACGAGTCGTTTCGTAGAGATCCCAGCTTTTCAATACTTCCTCTGCGTAAAGAACTCGCTGCTGAATTTCTTCAAGTTCCCAAGCTGCAGTTGCGTTCTGACCAAGCTTTGTGCGGTCAAGATGCATCTTGCTTTGGAGTTCTTCGATCTGAGCGACAAGCTCCGACTTACGAGCAGCAACCACTTCCTGTTCTCGATGAAGATCCGCTAAGCTACTGGCAGATTGCTTCGGTGCAACGCGATGTTTCGAATAACCAACCCATGAACCGTAGTGATCGTGTTCGGTCGTGTTAGATCGAACATACCGACCGCTGGAAGGGTGATTTTCTGCTTTACCATTTACGTCGACACCGGTCGCATAGCCAGTTGACTCGGGGCTACGGCGATGTTCGAGAATTGCCCGAGAAAGATCTGCGAAGCGAGCGTCCAGTTCCGAGGCCTCGGCACGCAGAGCAACCAACTGGGATTCTAGGTCACGATAAGCTGGCGACCCAGGAACGCTTGCGTAACCGCCGCTGACTCCAGAAGTAACGGCAGCAAGGGTAGGCCCTCGACCAGCAGCCGGGAGCAAGTGACGCTCGGGATGCAATCGAATCTCTTCGGCTCGGCTGACCAATCGATCACGTTCGGCTGCCCACCACGCGCGATCACGGTCATCAACTCGTAGATGATGCAGTCGTTGCTCTAGTCGGTGTTGCTCGGCTTTCAATCGACGATAGGTTTCATCGTGTTGATGGCCTGTTGCAATATGAATACCCAGCTCGCGAGCCGCTTGCCAAAGACGCTCTGGAAGTGTCTCTCCAAGTCGTCCACAAAAGACCGCGTCGTAAATTTCACTTCCAATGCGATGCCATGGTTGCTCGGATGATTGAGCATGTGGATAGGATGCATCGGTTCGCAACGAACTCTGTCGACCAAAATGATAAGGCCCATCCAAGCAGTAGTCGCGATCGGTCAAGCAATCTGCCGAAGAAACCACGCGTGATGTTCCGGCCGTGTCGGCCCATTGAAGCGAACCCACTAGACCATCCACGGCTTCCTGACCATAACCGCTCGAGTCACGATGGCGGTTGTACAAGAGCCCGCGAACGAATCGCGTAATGGTGCTTTTACCAGCCCCCCGAGCCCCCCAAACCGCATTCAGCCCCGCGACAAATGGCCCAAGATGAATCCTACTGGATCGGTTTTGCGGATCGATATCTATGCTTACTAGTCGCATCGGTGGCTCCTCCGTGGCCTACAATTTTTCAGACAATTTCCTCGAACTCCAGCGACTTCCGCGATTCCTGCCGCGTGCTACCAAGTTCGGTCTCTGCTTAAACTAGCAGACGCCGGTATTCTGGGTAAAGATGGATTCCACATCGGAACTTGAGGAAAAAGAGATGCTTTTAAACTTTTTCGGGAGATTTTTTAAAACGGGGCAAGCACTCAATCCCGCTTAAGATGGACCGCCTTAGATTTCGAGCCTGAAGCGCTGCTCGAACATTGATGAGGTCCGAATGGAACTTGGCGAGCCGCTCGAGCTCAAAACGTCTTCCGTTCGTTGGCTATTGCAACGATTCAAAGAACGGCACAGCGAACCATGCGGCATAACGACCCGACAGATCTTGCTACTCGAATCCATCGCGAGATTCTCGTTGATTTATTCTGATCAATAAGCCTCGGCCCGTTCAGCAGTCGCACGATCTCACGAGCATCCTCGAGAGGAGAACTCTCTTGTCCTAGCTCTTGCTGTTCCGATGGCTCGTCGATGCATGCCAATTCGCTAGATGCAGGTTGAGCATTTGAATCATGCGAAAATTGCACGCCAGGGAGACTACCATGACCACCATCTGAATTGGACTCATGCAAAAGCGATAACGATGCATCAGTCTTATCAGACGCTGGGATCTTATCCGTGATTAACTTATCCGTAATCAACGGCAATCGATTACTCGATTCCATGTCGCGTGGTAGTTCGTCCAGCTCGCGATAGACGATGTAACTTAGCTGCACTCGGTCGTAGAGTTGGCGTCGGAATCTTGGATCTAAGAGCCTATAACCAGCCAACGCTACTTTCGCGCGACGGTCCAATCCTTCGTGAGCTCCTCGCGGCTTTGCTTTCTTACGCAAGTCACTTGATGAAGCGGTTACCGAGTTGCGGATTTTGACAATGTCCGATTCCCCCCAAGCCAAGCCCAGAAGTCGGTAGTCGCCAACTCTTGTAGATAGCCGATGAAATGGTTTGAGGGTTCTACGTTTCACGATACTTCTAATTTGAAAGACTTTAGATCTTTGAATGTCGGGTCAGTTGAAATGGGGAGCAATTCGACGAACTTGGTTAACCGTAGCGAAGTAACAAACCCCAACGCTAGTGGGGCGTTTCGCGATTGTTTCGTCACAAATTCAGACGGCATTTTTTTCGCAAAAGTTCATTATTTTTTTGGGGCAGATGGCATGGCTCTGAGTCGCACTAGGGCCGGATTCACATCCCCAAGAATCATTCGGTTACGTGTTACGTTGCCCACTTCGACTACGGAACCAACTCGAAAATCTTTAAATCGTTTCGAGATGAATTCTGAATGTCCGGCTCGAATGGGAAATTCTGCAGGGAGAGGATTGCACGAGAGGTGTTTTTTTGTACACTTATCTTAATGAGCAGCTTTTTTCCGAGTCGCGGGTTTATCGAACAGTAGCCTCGTCTCTCCGAGACGAGAAACAATCGCATCTCGGAGACAGGGCAAGTCAGTTTTTCACGCTGGGCAATGAGCCGTGAGCGCTAGCTCCGGGTTGCTATGGGCAAATCCGGAGCTAGCGCTCACGGCTTAGTCCGTATTTTGAATAATTGACTAGCCCTCATCTCGGAGAGATGCTGCTACGAATTAAAACAAAGCCGATAAGTTTTATTCCAAACGACTGCGCGGTACAAAGTCACGAAAGCGAGTGCTGTATGTTGATGCAGGAAACTACGAACCGAAAAGACACGATGAGTCAACCGGCCAAGCAACTCGCACATCCAAATCTTCAAAGCGCGATGCACCGGTATTGGGGATACGACAGTTTCCGCCCCCTTCAGCGAGAAGCGATGGAATGCGGACTGAATCACCAAGACAGCCTGGTGATCCTTCCAACGGGTGGCGGTAAGTCGCTCTGTTTTCAAGTACCAGCGGTCTGTCATGATGGCCTGACTTTAGTTGTGTCGCCGCTTATTTCTTTGATGAAGGACCAAGTCGACACCCTTCGTGAGTGTGGCGTTGAAGCAGCGCAGTTGAACAGCTCTATGTCAGCAAGCGAAAAGCGTGAGATCGACCTTGCGATTCGCGAAAACCGGCTGAAGCTTTTGTATGTTGCACCTGAACGACTTGCAACCAACGCCATGATCTCGTACCTGAAGCGTTGTAAGATCTCCATGATTGCGATCGACGAGGCGCATTGCATTAGTGCTTGGGGCCATGATTTTCGTCCCGAGTATCGAATGCTGGGAACGCTGAAGGAACATTTTCCTGGAATCGGTATCCACGCATATACTGCGACCGCTTCTGAAAAGGTTCGCGACGACATTGCAAGCCAACTACGGTTAGATAACCCCAAAATTTTCGTTGGGAGTTTTGACCGCCCCAATTTGACTTACCGAGTAGTACCCTCCAAGGGTCGCTTTGAACAAGTCTGCAACTTGGTGTTGAGCCGTCCTGGTGAATCGGGCGTTGTTTACTGCATCTCACGAAAGGAAGTGGATCGTGTTAGTGAAGGGCTTCGCGGTTTGGGCGTTCGAGTGCTTCCCTATCACGCTGGGCTCAATGACGAGGATCGCAAAACAAATCAAGAGGCATTCCTGCAAGACCGATGTGATGTAATTGTCGCAACGGTCGCGTTTGGTATGGGCATTGATAAGCCGGACGTGCGATACGTCATCCATGCGGGTGTACCTAAATCACTCGAGCATTATCAACAGGAAAGCGGTCGCGCGGGACGCGATGGATTGGAGGCAGACTGCACGCTTCTCTATAGTCCCGGCGACCTTGTTACTTGGAGCAAGATGCTTTCTGGTAACGATTCCCTACCAGAAACTCGCGAGAGCCATTTGCGTTCGCTCGATACGATTCGTGACTACTGTACGACTCCAACATGCAGACACCAACTGTTGGTACGTTACTTTGGTCAAGAACTCGCCAGCGATAACTGCGGTGCGTGCGATGTATGCTTAAATGAAATCGATGTGATGGAAGATTCGTTACGAATCTCGCAGATGATCGTATCGTGTGTTGTTCGTTTAAATCAACGTTACGGTGTCGACTATACTGCCAAAGTGTTGACAGCTTCCAGCGAACCCAGGATCACACAATTGGGTCACGATAAATTGAGTACGCATGGATTGCTGAGCGAATACCAAATCGCGGCTGTGAAAAGTTGGATAGATCAAGTTATCGCACAAGGCTTCTTGGCACGCTCCTCAGACCAATACTCGACTTTGACGGTTACCGCATCAGGAAAGCGGCTCCTGAAAGGCGATGCCACGGTTTGCCTTTCGCGACCAGTTGAATCCACAGCCAGCAAGCGTGCTAAGCCGAAAGATTCTTGGGAAGGGATTGATAGGGGTGTTTTTGAGATGCTCCGAAACCTTCGAAGCCGATTATCAACCGAGCGGCGAGTACCAGCGTTCGTCATTTTCGGTGACACGACACTGCGAGAAATAGCTCGAGTGCGTCCCAGCACGCTCCAAGCTTTTTCACAACTACCGGGCGTCGGACAACGAAAGCTTCTCGACCTTGGACAGACATTTATTGACGCAACGGTCGAGTATTGTAAGTCACACAAAATTGCAATCGATGTGATTGGTGCGACTGATAGAAATCAAGGATCACAACCGGTAACAAGCACTTCTTCCGGCGGCAAGCAATCGACTCTTACACCATCATCGATCGCCACATTCGAGCTCTGGAAATCGGGTATGTCTATCGAGGCCGTTTGTGAAAAGACATCGCGAGCCCGATCAACCGTATGTGGGTACCTAGGCGATTACATTCAAACTCACCGTATCACCGACCCATCGCCTTGGGTTTCTGAATCAGAGATTGCCGATGTCGAGTCTGCGATCGCTGCGACGCGAATCACCGATCGGCTACGACCTTTATTCGATTATACAGAAGGAAAAATTTCATTCGATTCAATCCGCTTTGTTTTGGGTTGCTACAACAATCGAATGCGCGAACAAGATACCAGCACAGCAAATCTTGTAGCAGAAAATGTCCAAGGAAGTTCATGGTGAGCATCGCTGAGGCCCGCTATCGATGGCCTTGGATAGTGGCCGCTGTTTCTATGATGACCGGTGTTGTCCTGGCTTGCGTGTCGATGATTTCATTCGAGGTCGTTCGCGGCATGCTCGATTCAATCTCTGGAGATGGATCCGCAGAACCCTACACACAAAAACTCCATCAACGATTACAAACAATCTTTGCCTTGTCCAGCGCTTTCTGCGTTTCGATGGCTTCGTTATGCATCGTATTACGCACAACAAGTAGAGGCAAAGTTGTCGAGGCGAAGATTACACGAAATCTCCAAAGGCTCTACGATGACTTTGGACTACTCGTCGCGGCAGTAGGCAAAGTGCTTGCTTCATCGATTTCGCTAATTCTTTTTAGTGTCATTCTCGCATGTGCTGTGCGTTTGCCTTTTGTTCAAACGCCGATTCGATTTGATGAAGCGATTTCTTGGCGCGATTATGCCGCAAAACCTTTCTGGTTGACGATTGCTTTGTACAACGATCCGAACAATCACGTTTTTCATAATTTGATCTCGGGATTGTTCATGAAGTGGTTTGGTGAATCGTTGCTGGTTCTTCGAAGCGTATCGTTGGTTGCAGGGATTCTAGTCGTCGCGATCAGTGCTGTCGCGACCAAGCAACTTGTCCTGAGATCGATGCCCGAATTCACTTCCGTTCTCGCATCGGTCGCGGGATGCTTGGTTGCCGTCGCTATTTGTTCGAATCCGATAGTGAACGAATTCTCAATTTACGCGAGGGGCTACTCGTTGCTCATACTTGCTTGGTTACTGAGCATTATTCTTCTTCAGCATTCGATAACGAATCGCAACTCGGCCTCGTGGATCGGATCGATTGTGTTCGGGGCATTAGGTATGTGGACGATTCCAACAATGATATACCCGATCATCGCGGCGATTGTTTTTTGGTCTCTCAGTCGCAGCAGACTCGTCGACATGGTTGCTTGGCTGTCATCAATCGCAATATTGACCATCGTGTTGTACAGTCCGATTCTAGCGATCTCAGGTCCGCAAGCAATCATCGGAAATCCCTACGTAAAGAGCTTGTCGATCGCGAACTGGATTCAACAGGCTCCATCCACAATCTACTCGTTGCGAGAGGTGCTCCTCGGGAACATGCCAGTGACTTTACAAGGCGTTGTATTTGCGATCGTAGCTTCCGCTTGCTTCTACTCGATTGAGTATCGGCGTCTGGCTTGGAAAGCGATGGTCTCTTTCCTCGCTGTTGCCGCGGTCGTGTTTGTTCAACGCGTCGTTCCACCGGAACGAACGTGGGTTTGGTTAACAGTTCCGTGGTCCATCGCAGTCGGAATGGCTATTCCGATCGTTGCAATGGTTAACCTACGAACGCCAAACAGTTCAATAATTGCTTCGTGCGTAATCGCACTGGTAGTATTTGCTGCACCCGTAAGCAACTGGTTTTCCGGGACTAGGCTTCAAAAATCGTTTGCAATTGGTCCATGCCCAGAGGCGTCCAATGCCGTCTCATTTTTAGTAGAAGCTCGTCGAGCCGATGAAGCAATCGTGGTCGTTTGCCCTGCATCGGGAACGGTCGATTGGTATGCAAAACAAGCTGGAATCGATCCCAAAGCCTTCGATCCACCGAGGCTTAAACCAGACGGCGGTTTAAGCCCAGAATCCATCATCGTTGGTGTTGTTAACGATGGCTACTTTTCGCAAACCGTAACAAGTGTTTTGGATTCTCATGCATCGACGCGCCCGTGGAAAGGCGGCGTTGAAGAATTGATCTGGCAAGGCAATACACTGTCTCTATATCGAGTTCTACTTCAAAAACGATAGTGTCAGCAAAGTGTAGCCAGTCACTAAGTTTGTATCACCCTCAAGCCATCGCGGATCACTATTCACCCACGAGCCATCTTCCTTTTGAGCATCGGAAAGTGTTGTCAAGATGTCAAGCTTCCACGACTTTGCACCATTACTTGTCTCGAAGGTATCAGTCCCGAGAGCACTGAGTGCTTTCGCCATAGTTTGATAGTAGTAGTACAAACCAGAACTGCCCATTCCAGGGTTCGATGTTAAAGAATAGTTCTGAGCAAGGAAGTTTTTCGCAGCTTGTACGCGCGGGTCATCTTTGTTTACGCCTGCATAGATCATGCTTTTGAGGCCTGCGTAGGTCATCGATGCGTAGGATCTTAAGCCGCCGTTCTCGGTCTTTCCGGCCATGCTATCTCCACCTGCAGCAGGTGTGTAATAGAATCCGCCATCATCGATTTTGGCAGCAAACGGCGTTGGGTTGTCTCCCGAAGCACGATTCTGACAACGAGAAACAAAGACGAGTGCACGTTTCACGGCTTCGTCGTTCCCGTCGCGACCAAGGCTATTAAGAGCGTCGAGTAGGAACGAGGTGTTCGATAGATCAGGCCGCGATTTACTTCCATATCCTGCTCCGCCAAAAGCCGTATCGTCGGACTTGAGCCCTTCCCCCTCGTCCCATTGCATCTTCTTGATATACGCCTCAGCGCCCTTTAGTAGTTCGTTGTAGCGACCATCTTTATTCGCCTTAACCAAGGCCATGATGGTGAGGCATGTTTCATAGTTGCTGTGCTTCGAATTCGGGGCGTAGATTCCGCCGTCGCTTTGACGATAGCTTTCGAGATACTTCAGTGACTTGGCGACCATCGGGTCTTCTCGCGAGACATCTGCTGCAAGGAGTCCTGCTGTCACAAGAGCCGTAACACCAAGGCCGCTTTGTTTGCTGAAAGAACCATCTTCAGCTTGGCCGCGCACACGAAGAAATTCTACCGCTTTATCGATCATTGCTTGTCGATCAACGACTTTAGTTTTCGCCACAGCCGCTTCTTGAGCGGTTGTAAGCGGCAATTGCATTATCATGCTGAGAGATGCAAAAGCGAGTACGATCCGCAAACAGTTAATCATCTTCATATCATTAGTCCCTAGTGGTAGCTTGAAATTATTGTTTTAAGACTTACACGTATCCGAGTCTCCCCGCAGACTTGGATACGGGGTGTCTGCGTCAGCCTACGGAGAGGCTGACCTACTCGTAGCCGAGTCTCTCCGCAGACTTGGAAAAAAGCTCTAGGCTATGGTGCTTAGCTCAGCTAACAAATCAAATCAAATCAACCATTCATCTTATACCGCAAAATCACGAAAGAAATGGCGGTCAAAAATTGTCCACAAAGCGATTTTTTAGAGCTTGCGAATGCGGATATTTCGCCACTGAACTTGGTAGGGGCCGTCGGTCGGCTTGATCGAGTGGACTTGGAGACCAATGAAGCCTGATTCGGCCCCAATCGGGTCGGTGATATCTTCAATCAAGTGCCCATTGATCCATGTTTGTAGCCGCTTTCCGGACGCTCGGACGATGTATTGGTTCCACTGGTCGTTCTTGAACTTGTCGTGCGATTCATGAGTAGGGCTCAACCAACCGCGCCCGGTTGCTTCACCGTAGATGTAACCGGATACGTTCGTTGCGATCTCGATTTGCGGACCAAATACGTGCCCGTTTTCACGAGCCGGGTCGCTTGCCGAGCGAATTTGAATCCCCGAATTCAATTTTGGGTCGCATTTCACTTCGACCGCGAACTCAAAATCACCGTAGGTCTCTGTCGTGCAAAGAAATGAGTTTGGACTTTTATTGTTGGTGGTTCCTTGGATCGAGTCATCGACGATCCGATAATTTGCCCAACCGTTCTTCTGAATCCAGCCGGTGAGGTCCTTGCCGTTAAACAAAACTTTCCAATCGGACGCCTTCAAATCGGGCATCATAACGGCGGCGTCACCGGAGTTTCGAACAACAACCGGATTGTTTTGCACAGTGGTTTCTTGACCGATCGCATTCCAATTTCCCAGAAGCCCAATCCAGGTTAGTGAGCACCATAAAGCGAAGGTCGGCAATAGCTTGCAATAGGAAGCAAGCTTAGGGGTAATACTCTTAAGAGAGGTGTAGAAGAGCATGAGACAACGAACTCCAAACAAAGACATCGGTAGGGAATAGGCATTCGCCTGAGCAGGTCTTAGTATACACAATCCAATCCGATGCCATGAAAGCTGCCCCGCTAAGGCTCGTTCCCTGAGGCTTCACGTCGAATTATCATGGAAGGGTCTTGCGGGAGATTTACCCCAATATTTGAATCAGAAAAGAGTTCACCGTTGTCTAGTTTATCGTCGTCCAATTCCTTTTTGGCCCGAGGCAATTTTCCTTCAACTCGCCTTCGTCGGCTTCGTAGAAGTCCGTGGATTCGCCGGTTGGTTCAAGAGAATTCCCTGAGTGTCGACGATTTGATTTGGCCATTGTTTGTGTTGCCTGAAGGGTCGACGGAAGAGTCTATCGCGTCGATGCCCGGAGTTTCGCGCGCTCCGGTCGAATCGGTAGTTGCTCAAGCAGAAAGGGCAGTGTCACTTGGAATCCCTGCGATCGCGCTCTTTCCGGTTACGCCGCCTAAATTGAAATCACCTGATGGCGAGGAAGCAACTAATCCAGATAACTTAATCTGTCGCACGACACGAGCGATTCGCCAAGTTGTCGGAGACCGGTTAGGGATCATCTGCGATGTGGCTCTCGATCCCTATACAACTCATGGGCAAGATGGATTGGTGCGTGATGGATATGTTGTAAATGATGAAACCGTAAAGGTGCTTTGCCAACAAGCGGTCGTACAAGCGAAGGCCGGCTGCGATATGTTGGCTCCGTCGGACATGATGGACGGGCGCATCGGAGCGATTCGCCAGTCGCTCGACGCGGCAGGTTTTCAAGATGCAGCAATTCTTTCTTACGCAGCCAAATACGCGTCCGCTTTTTACGGCCCGTTTCGTGATGCAGTAGGTTCCGCAAAAAATCTGAGCGGCGGCGATAAGAAGACTTACCAGATGCATCCAGCCATGAGCGATGAAGCGATTCATGAAGTCGCATTGGACTTACAAGAAGGTGCTGACATGGTGATGGTGAAACCCGGCATGCCGTACTTGGACATTGTGCAGCGTATCCGAACCTCCTTTCAAGTTCCGGTGGTCGTTTATCAAGTCTCCGGCGAATATGCGATGCTAAAGGCGGCTTCGGAACGAGGTTGGCTTGATGAAAAAAGTGTCGTCTTGGAAAGCTTGCTGGGAATGAAGCGAGCAGGTGCGACTGGCATTATCACCTACTATGCAGCGGAAGTTGCAGAGTGGTTGAAATGATATTTGTATAGGTCGTTCACCTTGTGTGTCAGTTCACCGCCGCGGTGATGACTAATTCGACATGGTAGTCAGGCGATGCCAATTGAGCATGCAGACATGCACGGCTGGGAGCATGCCCGTCGGGAACCCAAGCATCCCACAGTTCGTTAAAGCTTCCGAGATCACGTGGGTTGGGCAAGTAAATCGTGACTTGGAGTAGCCGCGTTCGATCGCTTCCAACAGACTGCAATCGTCGATC
>JAIYDQ010000436.1 GCA_027487375.1 Planctomycetaceae bacterium | reverse complement strand
TTGGATCTCGCAACAAGTAGTCGCTCGCGAATTGCAGAAGCTGTCGACACGGCTATTCGATTGGGGGAAGGAACCTTGCTGGTTGCATCGATGGACCGATCTACAAGCTCTTCTCAGCAACCTGCGTCAGAGAAATCTTCTGAAGAATCTGAGCCCAACGCAACGCTTCCGAAACCCCGATCTTCAAAAAAGAAAACGTCCGTGTCGCTTGCAAGTTCGACAACAGACCAAGCCGGCCAAGCATCTAATGTTCAATCGTTGAATCGTGAAACAATTCCAACAACATCACAAGAGATCGTTTTCTCCGCTCACTACGCTTGCCCTTCATGCGGAGTTTCTTATCAAGCTCCTAGTCCGCAGCTGCTTTCGTTCAACTCACCTCAAGGCATGTGTAAGGAGTGCAACGGTCTGGGTGAAATTTATACGTTTGATATCTCCTTGTTAATTGCCGAGCCAACTAAATCGATTCGTGGGGGGGCGATCGCTCTGTTTGGTAAGTGGACGCGTCTTTCACGATGGACACGTCAGCAGTTCGAAGGAGTTGCCACAGCGATCGAATCGGTGTCGGGAATGAAGGAGAAGTCGTTTCTGAAAACGCCCTGGAAAAACATTCCCGCCGAAGCTCAACAGCTATTTCTATATGGGACCGGAGAGCGGACCATCGCGGTGACGTTGCGAGGTGGAAAAAATCCTCGTCGCGTCAATGTATCGTTCGCGGGTGTTGTGTCTCAACTACGATCTGCATGGAATAACTTCAAGAACCCATTGATGCGTAAACAGTACGAAAAGTACATGCATCAGTTGCCTTGCACGAGTTGTTCTGGTCAACGGTTGAATCGTCAAGCGAGATTTGTCCGGCTTCAAGCAAATGTCGTGGAGCCAATAACAACATCGCCATACAAAAAGCCAATTCAGCGTAAGAGTCTCAAGAAATCGCTTGGAAAATCAAGCGTAGATAGTGATACGATTGAGCCAAGCAGATACTTGTCGCTTCCTGATGTTGGTCGGCTGCAGTTGGCGGAAGCTTTGGAATTTTTCCAAAACATTTCGTTGAGTGATATGCAACGGCAGATTGCCACTGAAGCATTGAAAGAGATTTGCACGCGACTGGAATTTCTCCTCGAGGTGGGACTTGGCTATCTGTCACTTGATCGTCCCGCACCATCGCTTTCGGGGGGCGAGTCACAACGTATTCGATTGGCTTCTCAAATCGGTAGCGGGTTAGTCGGAGTCACCTACGTTCTTGATGAACCTTCGATTGGCCTGCATCCTCGCGATAACGATCGACTGCTCAATGCGCTGAAGCGACTGCGTGATCTTGGCAATACTGTCTTGGTCGTGGAGCATGACGAGGACACGATGCATGCGGCAGACACCATCGTTGACTTTGGCCCGGGGCCTGGCGTTCGCGGGGGAAAGTTAATCGCCCAAGGAAACGCGGCGACGATCGCTTCGAATGAGGATAGCGTTACTGGCGGCTATATCAGCGGTCGCTTGACTGTTCCGCAACCAACGTCAAGACGCGTCGGAAACTCGAAGACACTTCGAGTAACTGGAGCAACGCACCACAACCTGAAGAACATCTCAGTCGATTTTCCACTTGGTTGTTTTATATGCGTCACAGGAGTTAGCGGCAGTGGTAAAAGTTCGCTTGTAACGGATATCGTAACACCGCTTCTACGTCGCGATCTCAACGGGGCCGAAGATACCCCCGGAGCGCATCAAGAATGCTCTGGCATCGAGCATTTGGACAAGATCATTGATATCGATCAAAGCCCTATCGGAAGGACTCCACGAAGCAACCCCGCGACCTATGTGAAAGTATTTGATGAGATTCGCGATCTTTACTCCAAGTTGACGGAATCCAAGAAGCGAGGCTACTTACCAGGTAGATTTAGTTTCAACACCGAAGGTGGTCGTTGCGGGGCTTGCGAAGGGAACGGAGCAACGCGACTCGACATGGAGATGCTGGCTGATCTTTGGGTTACCTGTCCGGTGTGTAATGGTCGGCGTTATGACCACGAAACTCTCCAGGTTTTGTTCAAAGGAAAATCGATCGCAGATTGCTTAGAAATGGACATTCAGGAAGCACTGGTCCACTTTGAGAGCATCCCCAAAATTGCCGAGAAGCTTCAAACGCTCCACGAAGTAGGACTCGACTATCTCAAGCTCGGTCAGAGTTCACCAACGCTCTCTGGAGGTGAAGCTCAGCGAATCAAGTTGGCGAAAGAGTTATCACGGCGATCGACTGGGAAAACGCTCTATGTTCTGGATGAACCCACCACGGGTTTGCATTTCCATGACATTGCCATGTTGCTGAAAGTGCTTCAGAGTCTTGTTGATCGCGGCAATACGGTGATCGTCGTCGAACATAACTTGGACTTGATTCAGGCCGCCGATTGGATCATCGATCTCGGTCCAGAAGGGGGCGGTGGCGGTGGTGAGATCCTGGCCGAAGGTACTCCTGAAGAGATTGCGTGTTGCAAGCAATCGCACACGGGAAGGTCGCTTGCGAAGTACTTTGCCGACCAAAAGAGTAAACAGACTGCTTTAGCTGTGCATTTAAAATCGACACAGGCTTCAAAATCCAAAAAACTGAAGGCTTCTGAGAAGTTGAATGCTGATCAGCAGGCGAACATGTTGGCGAAGTTGTCTGTTCAAGAGTCGCTGCCGTTGGTCGTCGAAGGCGCTGGGCTCCATAACTTGCAAGATGTGAATGTGTCGCTCGAGCAAGGGAAGATGACTGTCTTTTGTGGGCAGAGCGGAAGCGGAAAGACCTCGATGGCGTTCGATACGATCTATGCCGAAGGTCAGCGACGCTTTGTTGAAAGCTTGAGCTCCTATGCTCGGCAGTTTGTGGGACAGATGCCCAAACCGATTGTCAGAAAGATATCTGGGCTTTCGCCTGCGGTTGCTTTGGAGCAGCGAGCTCTCGGTCATACGCCGCGTTCTACAGTGGGTACGGTCACAGAGATTTATGACTATCTACGAGTCTTGATGGCAAGACTGGCAACGATGCACTGCCCGGTTTGTAAATCGGTGGTTGGAACGCAAACGATTGACCAGATTGTCGATCACGTCATGTCACTTCCCGCCAAGACGCGTATCGCAATTCTCGCACCGCTTCAGAAATCGGGTACCACCGCGGGAAGAATGGTTGATGATATCTATTTGGATTATCTGCAAGGACAAGGGTTTGTTCGAGTTCGAATCGATGGTGTGACGGTCCCGATCGCCGATCGGCCGCCTCTGGTCGATAAGGGAAATCATCAGATTGAAATTGTCGTTGATCGCTTAGAGATCAACGCAAAGGATCGCTCTCGCATTGCAGAAAGCATCGAATCGGGACTCGACTTAGGCAAGGGGACAATCCATGTTGCCATCTTCAGCGATACACGCCCCGAACCGCAGTGGGAGATACATACACACTCTCTCTCGCTCTCGTGTAGTTCGTGTGGTTTGTCTTATAGCCAACTGTCGCCACATAGTTTTTCATTCAATACACAACTAGGTTGGTGTGAAGATTGCGATGGGCTAGGAGTCCGACTGGGAACCAATCCGGCGGCTTTCTTTGATGCGTCGCGATCGTTAGACGAAGGTGGCATGTTGCTTTGGCCAGAGCTTACCAAAGGAGTTGCTGCAGAGACCAGCAAACGAATGCTCAAGGCGATTTGCGAAACGACAGGTATTCGTTCTGATGTGCCGATCGGATCGATGTCATTGAAAGAAAAAAACGTTCTGCTTTTTGGTACACAAGATCAGTCTTACCAAGTCGACGGATTTTCATTTCGATTTCGCGGAATTTACCCAGCTATCGATATCGCAGCCAGGTCGAGCCCAACCTTACGTGTGCGATTGGAATCCTACACCGCCGAGGTAGAGTGTCGCACTTGCAATGGCTCGCGAGTTCGTCCCGAAGCGGCACATGCGAAGTTCCGTGATCAAACGATTGCGGATTTTGTTGCGATGCCATTGAGTAATCTTCTCAGCTTTGTTAACGACTGTAAGCTCGATCAACGTGAACGCAAAATCGCAGGCGAGCTGCGCCGTGAAGTCCAGCAGCGGTTATCGTTCCTTGTCGAAGTAGGACTCGACTACCTGTCGCTTGGTAGGGCTGCAAATTCACTCAGTGGCGGTGAGTCGCAGCGAATTCGACTGGCTGCCCAGCTCGGTAGTGGGCTTTGCGGCGTGTTGTATGTACTGGACGAGCCAACCATTGGACTTCACCCGCGAGACAATCATCGACTCGTTACAGCACTTCATCGACTGCGTGATTTGGGGAACACCCTTATCGTGGTTGAGCACGA
>JAIYDQ010000282.1 GCA_027487375.1 Planctomycetaceae bacterium | reverse complement strand
TAGCCGCGCCGACGAAGTCCACTAATGGTGGGCATGCGTGGATCATCCCATCCGCTGACGAGCTTTTCTTCGACAAGTTGTAACAGCTTTCGTTTGCTCATTACCGTGTAGGTAAGATTCATCCGAGCAAACTCCATTTGACGTGGATGAAAGATATTCAGTTCTTGGCAATACCAATCGTAAAGCGGTCGGTGATTCTCGAACTCGAGCGTACAAATCGAGTGAGTAATCCCCTCGATCGAGTCGCTTTGTCCGTGAGCCCAGTCGTACATTGGGTAGATGCACCATTGATCGCCGGTTCGATGATGATGAGCATGCATGATTCGATACATGACAGGATCCCGCAGGTTCAAGTTTGCGGAGGCCATATCGATTTTCGCTCGAAGTGTATGTGTGCCTTCCGCGAACTCGCCCTTCTTCATTCGTTCGAACAGGTCGAGATTTTCGGCGACGGTGCGATCGCGAAACGGGCTGTTCTTTCCAGGCAGCGTGAGTGTGCCACGATACTCTCGCATTTGGTCCGCGTTTAAATCGCAAACGTAAGCGCGTCCCGCTTTGATCAATTGGATTGCCCATTGATAGAGCTGAGGAAAATAGTCGGACGCGTAGTGAAGGTTGCTCCACTGGAACCCGAGCCACTTTACGTCCGCCATGATCGACTGGACGTACTCATCGCTTTCTTTCGTCGGATTGGTATCGTCGAAACGCAGATTGCAGGTGCCGCGATACTTTTTCGCGAGTCCAAAATTCAAGCAGATGCTCTTCGCGTGACCAATGTGTAAGTAGCCGTTGGGTTCGGGAGGGAACCGCGTCGCAACGGATTTGCCCGCGAGCTTTGGTTTATGAAAGTCCTTTTCAATCTCTTGTTCGATAAAGTTTGCAGGGCGTTCCGGCGAGCTCTCGTCGGGAGTCATGTCGATATTCCAGTTGTCGTTGTTCATCCAGATCCTTCCATCCACTTCGAAATTGTCGCCAGACGCGTCTAGAGCAGCATCTTAGCGGCGATTGGGAATTGCTGCCAACACTGAATTGGCGTCGGCGGGTTAAGCGGTAAAACCCGACAATTCGGATTTGATAAGCCTGAAAAGCTTCCCTATGGCTCAAAATCGCTCAAGTCGCACGATTTACGGTTGGTCGACCGTGCCATAATGGGATGTCTCGCATATAGTATTATGCCTTCCTAAGCACACCTGAACCGGTTTTACCAGTTTGGGGTAATCGATTAAGTCGCCATACGAGCCTCGATTGCTCGAAATCCACAGAAAAACGCAATTAATCAAGCCATGACCGAATCTAAAGCTCCCGACAAACGACCTGCCAACAATCGAAACACGGATTCCAAAACCAATAATTGGATCGGATATACCGCGCTTGCTGTCCTGATGGTCTTTCTGCTCGGCGGCTTTCTTTTTGACACGACGGTCAACCTGGAATACCCCCATCTGATCGACCTGATCAAGCAAACAAAATATCAGTCCGTAGGTACAAGCCTGCCGGATGAATCGGCTGAGAACAAGTCCGGAAAAATCGTCTTGCCTGCCGTAATGGGTTCCAAGAATGTTCGCGAGCTCAGTCGGCTTCGAGAAGTCCGGATCGACAACAGCTACATTACGGCCAAGGTCCGGCTCCGCGAGTTAGACAAAGAAGGTAAGGAAGTCTCCGATACCCAAGGAAGATCGATCGCTATTCGAGTCGCCAATGACGGAAACACAGAAACCAATCGAGAACTTCGGGAGTTACTGACAGCGGCGAATATCGATTGGGCGAACAGCGAAGGCCCCGGTGTATTCGCCCAGTATCTGCCTCTTTTGTTGATCATGTTGATCCCGCTTGCTCTGGTCGCATTTATGATGCGACGAATGGGTGGCATTGGAGGCCCGATGCAGTTCGGTCGCTCACGAGGAAAACTGTACGCTCAAGATGACAACACAGTAACATTCAAGGACGTCGCGGGCATCGATGAAGCTGTCGAGGAAGTGAGTGAGGTTGTTGACTTTCTTCAGAACCCGCAAAAGTATCAAAAACTAGGTGGACGCATTCCAAAGGGTGTTTTGCTGGTTGGACCTCCGGGCACAGGAAAAACTCTTCTTGCGAAAGCGATCGCGGGTGAAGCGGGAGTTCCTTTCTATTCACTTTCGGGAAGCGACTTCGTTGAGATGTTTGTTGGAGTTGGTGCTGCTCGAGTTCGCGATATGTTCCAGCAAGCGACCGCTAAGGCACCGAGCATCATCTTCATTGACGAACTGGATGCGCTCGGTAAGAGCCGTGCAGGAAACGTTCCTGGCTCGCATGATGAACGCGAGCAAACGCTCAATGCGCTTTTGGTTGAGATGGATGGATTCGGCGCTAACAATGGCGTGATCGTCATTGCCGCTACCAACCGCCCCGAAACACTGGACCCAGCCCTGCTTCGTCCAGGCCGATTTGATCGAAACGTTTTAGTTGACCGGCCAGATAAGTCTGGTCGCGAAGAAATCTTGAAGGTCCACGTTAAAAACGTGAAGCTCGGAACTGACGTCGAACTTAAAAACATTGCTTCGATTACGCCTGGCTTTGTCGGAGCAGACCTTGCGAATCTCGTGAACGAGGCTGCGTTACTGGCTGCACGCAAAGGGAAGACCACGGTCGGGCAAGACGAATTCAACGATGGCGTTGAACGCGTGACCGCCGGCCTTGAAAAGAAGAAGCGGCTTATGAACGAATCGGAAAAGAAACGAGTCGCATATCATGAAGCGGGACACGCACTTGTTGCTTACTCGTTACCAGATACCGATCCAGTTCACAAGGTTTCAATCATTCCCCGAGGTGTCGCGGCACTCGGATACACGATGCAACGCCCCGAGGGTGATCGTTACTTGATGACACAAGTCGAACTAGAAGCAAACATGCAAGTTCTGCTTGCAGGTACGATCACTGAAGAAATCGTCTTCCGCGACATTAGCACTGGTGCTCAAAACGATCTCGAACGTGCGACAAGAATCGCACGCGGAATGGTAATGGAATACGGAATGAGTCGGTTGGGTCGTATCAACTTTCGCGAGAGTGGTCGCTCGCCTTTCTTGATGGGCGGATCGGGAGATGCGTTTACTCGCGATTACTCGGAACAGACCGCTCGCGAAATCGACCAAGAAGTCAAACGTATTCTCGACGAATCAGTGGTTAAAACACGAGCCATCTTGAGCGACCGACGCGCTGCTCTCGACGCGGTTGCTAACCGCCTAATCGAAGTCGAAGTAATCGATTCCGTGGACTTGAAAAAAGTCATTGACGCGACTCTTACTGGGCCAAGGGTTGTTTACGGAACCGGAACTTCGTTACGAAAAGCGGAACAAGCCAACTCTGAAAACGCCGCTCCGAAAACCAACCTAGGATGATCCAAGTCTAAGCAATCTCTCGCGTCCAGTAGGATGGGACCACAGTCTCGTCCAGCAGTTCTTACACTTTTTCCATGTGAAAAGTTGGTGTCGCTGAGTTCGTAAGAATCCAATTTAAGAATTCAGACGTCGGTGAAAACAATCGCAAGAACTGATTTCCTGAGCTGTCTTAGGACATCTGCTACAATCAGAAACGAAAGTTTTTGCTAACACCGACTCGAGGAGAAGCGATGCGACCTGAGCTGCCCGATTATGGAGTCTACTTGCAGTGGCCACAGGAAGGATCAGGATGGATTCATCCTGAGGATGTTGCCATCGTGGAATCCCTGATTCCAAGCGATCGCGTTTTCTTGAGAGAGTCTTTTGATGGAACGTATTACCATCTTCGATACGGCGAGAAAAAGTTTCGCGTGTTGCCTTCCATGTGGCACTCGATCCGAGGTGAAGAGTTTCACATTGGTGATCATGTCGAGATTCGCTCTCGAAACGACCAGAATATGCCCGGAGTGGGAGTGATTTCGGAGATTCGATTCGCTCAAGAAACGCAGCGAATTCATTACACGGTTGTGCAACGTGAATTTCCATTGCCTACACATTTTCTTGCCGAAGATCTCCTCAATCTCACCTCGCATGAAAGATTGAGTGAACCGAGGACCGAACATCCTCCACAGCGAATGTCGCCATTGAGTGACGTGGACTATCTGAAACTGTAATCGAGGCGCAGTCGTTCGATTCAGCCTGACCACGGTCGAAGCCGGATGCATGAGAATTCGGAACTCAGGCGGTTCCGCTAATTGCGTCAGGGATTGAAGCCCCTTAAAACGCGACGCGAAATTTTGTTCTTCAGATGTCTTACGACAGTGCTACCAGGGGGGAGCAGTTGCTATGGAAACTGGTAGTCTTTGTTCTTGGGATCAAAATCGACATCGGTTAATCCAACATTGAGTTGCAAGTCACTGTAGCCGTATTCCTCAAGCAGTTCCGGAGCTTCACCTGGGTTCTTGGGCCAATCGTACGACGCGTAATACAGCGGTATCTCGTGGCGAGGATCAATCCACACTTCGGCAATATGAAAATCAAAACCGTCTTGTTTTTTGGGATGAACAATTCGAATTCGATCGCAAGCAACATCACCCAACATCGAACCGGGTGTTATGGTCACTTCGGTTGGTTCCGATAGTTTGTCTTTCATGCCGCGCTCGATCAGTTTCTCAAGCAATTTTTCGATGCCGATTTCCGTGATCGGGTATTTGCTCCCAACCATTGCAACGGTCCCATTCGGATCGAGATTCAAGCTCATGACGTTTAGCATGCCTGCTTCGTGCACGGTTAATTGATTATCATTTTTGCCTTCGATCCATATGACTTCACGGCCCGCAACACTCGACGGCTTGGTGAATCGTAGATACGCATGAAGTCCTTCAACGACTTTGGGCGAGGCTTTTGAATCCGAGTTTTCGACAAGCGTTGGTGCGTACTTTCTTGAGCGAATCTTTATCGCCATCGACTGGGGTTCGCCGAGAGACTTACCTATTCTCTCGCGTTTGGTTAGCGTACCCGTGTAGTCTTGAACATCGGATCGAAAACGCTTAAGCGAAGCCTCAGCTCGATCGATTACGGCTTCCAAGCTTGTGGTCTGTGGGACTAGCTGCGAAGAATTCGCATTCAATTGGATTGCAGTGCTTTTCTTGTTCGGGACGGACTGACCACATCCTGCAACACAAAGCGTCATGACCACTGCAGTAGCTAACGATAAGGCAGACAGCCCAATCCACTTCGCATTAAAACTCACTGAGAGGATTTTAAATCTAGTTAGTCGTGTAAGCCGAACTCGCGGCCTTGATCGAGCCATGGCTTTAGTTCTTTCTTGGAGAGGGATTTTGCGAGATCGAACCCTCGTTGCGTAAGCGAAAAATCGCGGTGTGTGTGATGAATGACGAGCCCATAAGCGCACAGCTGGCGAAATCCTTCCAGAAAGCGAACTGTTACTTCGGGTCTCTCAGGATCCCGAAAGGCAATTGTACGCGCGTCGTCAACTTCGATATAAACCGCAAGCATCCTGGAAGGAGCCTCGAACGCCGTATGCGAACCCTTGATTTCAATCACACCTCGCGCTTTGGCCGATACAAGGATCGCCTTTGCTTCGCCTGAAAGATTTTCAGGAGCGCAATCGGGTTGGTCGATGATTGCTTGGCTTGTCAACTGCGCTAACGCCACCAAAACGGGTGCACCAGCCCCAAGCGCTTCCCAACTCCCGTGCAGATAATGGTCGACAGGCATTAGTTTCGTTACTTTACGAATCGGCAATGCGAAGTCCGCGATCTCTTCTTCCGCAGCAGACCTTGCAATGGGACTCACTATCGGAGCTGATGGCGATACGTCGGCATCGTTCGCTCCAGAAGCTTTTGATGTCATGATTTCGATG
>JAIYDQ010000371.1 GCA_027487375.1 Planctomycetaceae bacterium | reverse complement strand
GAATGCGATTACCATTTATATGCTCAAGAACATCATCGACTTCCGAAAGATTTCAACCTACTTCTTAGGAGGTGTCGCTGGCGGAATTGACGTTTGGGGAGCGCCGCTGCTGGCACTGGGAGTTCTCGTTGCTCAGTGGGGCTTGTTGTGGTACTTGTACAAACAAAAGATATTCTTGCGAGTATAGCCCTCTTTGCGATCGGATCACTGCGATGGTTTAAATCGTTTCTTGCTCCTTATCTTCCTAGTTTTTTATAACAATTTCGTTGTCCTGATCTTTTTTCCTGTGGAGTCCTACTTTGTCGTTTAGCTTTGAACCGAATGCAACTGTTCTGATCGTTGGGGTTGGGTTGATGGGCCAGCATATGGCGTCCGTTGTTGGTGGTGTCTTGAAGCCGAAGAGAATCTTGCTCGTGGATCACTCTCCGTTGATCTCCGTGGGAACGGAAAAGGTTTCATTAAGTGACTTTGCAAAAACCATTAGCAAAGCCTCCGGCGATACGATCGAGGTGATTGCAGAGTCGATGGATATCACAGACGAACAAGCGGTCGCAGATTTTTTTACCAGACACAATCAGGTGCATTACCTCATGCACACGGCAGGCATATCACCGAAACCATTGACTCCTCCAGAAGAATTAACCAAGCAAGATGTGATGGGTGCTTGCGAAGTCAACTTGTGGGGAACTCATAATGTCATCAAGCACGGAGTCAAGTCTGGGGCACTAGTTCGCGGTTCGCGTGGGGTGCTTGTCTTGTCAACTTCAGCAACGGTTGGGGCGGAAGGACGTGCTAGTTCTGCATACGAGGAATCCAAAGGCGGTTTGCTTAATTTTCTACGCCTGCAGTCACGACACTTTGTTGAGAAGTATGGATTGATATTGAATGGTCTTGCTCCTTCGCCCTTGCGTGGACCGATGGCTGCGCAAAACCCAACCAGTGCAGGAAGATTGCAAGCCGTTGAAGACGCCATGCCAATGGGAGGATTGACAGAGCCCAAGCATATTGCAGCCGCAACCCTGTTTTTCTGGTCGAACGAATGCTGGTGTGCCGGAGAAGTTTTGACGATCGATGGTGGATACACCAAGCACAAGCCGATCTATGGGCCACTCTAGTTCGACAGCGCCACTTTGAAACTGACAATCATTCGCAACTCTGCTGGAGTACAGCCTTTCAGCGCTGTGCCCTTTTGGGATCGCCCAAAGCGGCTAAAGCCTGGACTCCAGCGCAACGTGGCGGTGTCCAACTAGTTTAATGCTTCGAAGGGATCGCTATCGATTGCCATCTGCTTGCAGTTCCGCGTTGATTGCCGCAAGCGAGTTACGTTGATCACGCTTTCTGCGATTGATGCTTTTGGGCGAAACCTTCGAGTCATATTCAATGAAACCTCTTCCGATGGACAAGGTTCGTTCTAAGTTTTCAATGGAATCAGCCTCTACATGCTTGCACGAAGCGATTGCGATTTGGGCGCAAGCTCTTGCGTCCTCCAAAGCATCGTGATGCTGGAATTGAATGCCAAGTGACGAGGCTGTTGGATGCAACCCGTATCCGCTCCGGCCAGGCCACGTTCGGCGTGCAATCAGACGCGTGCACTGGAACTCCAATCTTGGCGCGAGTTCGTCACAACCTAGGATCGAATGGAGTAAGACATTCATATCAAACGGCGCGTTATGCGCAATTGCAACCCGCGTCTCCAATATTGGTCGAAGTTCCTTCCAAACCGTTGGCCACATTGGAGCGTCCATAACGTCCCGAGGCCGAATACCATGAACGGCAACACACCGCTCCGAGAAATACATGCGACTAGGACGAATAAGCCATGATTTTTCGAAAGCTATCTCACCATCTTCCACGACAACCACTCCGAGTTGGCAAGCACTGTTAGGTTCATGAGAAGCGGTTTCAAAATCGATAGCAGCGAAACGCATAAATGAATACTCCGTTCAAAAATTTAAATTCCAAGACGAATTTTGAAAGCGAACGCCACTACTTCACGATTGGCAGTCTCAGCTCTCGCAACAAAGTAGCCGGTCTCGGTCCCAATGCACTACCGCTTGAGCCCTCTATCTTATCCGATGAGACGAGTTGCAAGCGATCGATAGCTTAATTTTATCCTTCGACCCACAGTAGAATATACGCGTAAATTACTAAGCTGAAGCTTTGTGATAAAGTTGAATCCGACTGGAAACGTTCAAGCTCGCGTTGAAATCCATTTTGCACAGACGCGTAGAAGAGCATGTTTGTCGATTGGTTTACTTATATAATCATCGCAACCTGCGTCCAAGCACTTCTGCCGGTCTTCCGCAAGAGCATGTGCCGTCAACGCAACGATCGGCACTTGTACGCCTCGGCTCCTTAATTCTTTTGCAAGCACGTATCCGTCCATGACCGGCATCTGCATGTCCGTAAGCAGCAGGTCGTAAGGTGCGTTCGAATCGATTGCTTTTTCTAACATTTCCAAAGCGATCTGACCATCTTCTGCAATATCGACCGTTGCTCCAGCCTTTTTCAGTAAGAACGACACCAGTCGTTGATTATCAACACCATCTTCTGCTAACAAGATTTGTCCAACAACTGAGGGACTTTCGTGTCGATTTACAGTCGTTGAAACGGCACGCGATTCTATGCGATTAACAGCGACAGAATCGCCAGCAGGAATCAGCGGTAACGTTAAGCGGAAACACGACCCTTTCCCAAGTTCTGTTCGAAAAAGCGTAACATCTCCCCCCATTAGTTGCGCGAGTCTTCGACTGATTGTCAAACCAAGCCCGGTACCTCCATGCTTGCGAGTCACCGTGCTATCAGCTTGTTCAAACGCATGAAAAAGGGTTTGCGCTTGCTCATATGTCATTCCTTGACCAGTGTCTTCGATATCGATAATCAACGATGACTTTTCCGGCGAAGTCAGGACGCCTAAGGTGATGCAAATAAAACCTTCTTCGGTAAACTTGGCAGCGTTTCCGACCAGGTTCATCAGAATCTGGCGCAAGCGTGTTGGATCGCTCAGTACTTTGTCATAAACAGGTGTTGATAGTTTCACCTCTAAAGTCAGCCCTTTTCCGGTGGCTTTGGGACGCAGCAGGTGCTCAACCTCACGAAGGATTTCGATCAACGGAGTTTCGATTAACTCAACAGTCGCCTTGTCAGCTTCAATCTTTGATAGATCCAAGACGTCGTTGATGATGGTAAGAAGGTGTTGTCCAGCGCTAGTGATAGTATCGATTGCATGAGACCGCTGACCAAGCGCGATCGTTTGGTTACCCTCATCGCGCAGCAAATCTGCAAATCCGAGAATTGCCGTAAGAGGCGTCCGAATCTCGTGGCTCATGTTGGCAAGGAACTCACTCTTGGCTCGATTCGCTGCGTCCGCTTGATTACGAGCGACTTGCAAGGCTTGCTCGCGTTCTATCTCTGCAGTCACATCGGCAGCGGTCCCATAGAGCCCGACAATCTTACCATCAGCATCACGGCGCGCTCTGCCTTCGCCTCGAACATACCTTACATCAGACTTAGGACGAAGCATGCGAATAACTAAAGAATAAGGCGTTCCATCAAGGCTTGCCCGTTTCACGGCTTCGTCTAACTTTGCCGCATCCTCCGGGTAGAAAGCACCGAGCATTTCTTCATACGAGGGCTCAACCTCTAAATGATCGAATCCAAAGAGAATAAAAAGTTGCTTGGACCAGTAGCTCTTCGTAGTAGAAACATCATAGGACCAATTCCCAATTCGAGCCAACGCTTGAGCTTCTTCGAGTCGCAACTTTGCATCTTGAAGCTCTATTGCTGATTCATATGCGTCCGTAGCATCACCGACATATCCATGCCAAAGTGTGGAGCCATCTTGTTCTCTTTCCGGAAGTGAATTTGCGGAAAGCCATCGAATCGTTCCGTCCTCAAAGCGAACCCTGAAGTCATACTTAAACGGAACCAAGAGTGCTGCTGATTTCAAAATCGCATTCTGCAAACCATCAAGATCGTCCGGGTGAATTCGCGAGAAAACTGGAGTTGCATCTTGAATCACATCGTGTGGCGAAACCCTAAAGACCTGCATCAGTCCATCACTTGCGTATGGCATACCGCCGGAACCATCTGCCCGCATGCGGAACTGATACAAAACCCCTGGAACGCTGCTAGATATTTTTCTTAGCAGGTCCAAACTCTCTTGCTGCAACCGGTGCGACCGCTTCTGCTCGGTAACGTCGCGGAAAGTCCAAATTCGTCCGTAGTAATTCCCATTCTGATTTCGAACAGGTGCGGTATAACGATCCAGCACCGTGCCATCGATCAATTCAATCTCATCATGACTTGATACCTCTGGGTGTGCGTAAAGATAGCTCACACGATCGATGAATGCCTGGGGGTTTTTGGTCCTCATACGAACAAACTGGAGTTGCACTGTATCGTCTGGATTGCCTGCAATTTCGGCCGGCAGCCCCCATAACTCTGCAACCCTAGCGTTCTGGTGAATCATCTTCCCGTCCGTATCGACGACTAAGATTCCATCAAGTGGCGAATTTGCGATCGCCTCGAAGAAAGCGGTGCGGACATGGAGCTTTTCTTCGATAGTCTTCCGATCAGTAATGTCCGTTAAACCAACTCGAACTTTGCTGTTCCCCTCAATATCATCGATTGCAACACATACCACTTGCACCCAAGCCGTCTTCTCTTCCGATTTGACCAAACGTAATTCAAAGGTTTGGGATTCGCTTGATTTCAGTGCTTGCCTCAAATTCAGGTAGAAGCAATCTTGGTCTGCTTTATGAATGAATCGACTAAATGGTTGTTGGATTAATCGACTGCGGTCGACTCCTAGCATCATTGCCGTAGTCAGATTTGCTTCTTCAACAATTCCTGTTTCGCAAAAAATGCAAAACCCCGTCGGAGCAAGCTCATACAAATCAAAGTAGCGTTCTCTGGATGCGTCCAATTCATGCTGCGAGCGTCGTAATTCTTCGTTCTGAAGTTCCAGTTCGATTCTGTGGACTTGTAACTCATGCACCAACCGTTGGGTCTCTTCTAGAGACATGCTCGAGGTCGGATACGATGGTCGTTCAGCTTGGGCTGATGCCGACTTCTCGACAAGGATCGATTCAGCCTGCCGACGTAAGTCTTTTCGAGCGTCTCCCACGTCCTCATCGATCGCATTATCCTGTGACATGAATCGGTACCCCTTTTATTCTTCGTGTTTAATCTGCGGTCGCTCCGTCGTGGCGATCGCATGCATCTGGCCATCTTCATTCAAGAGTGCCGAGGCAGTTATCCAAACGTCCAATACTGCCCCGTCCTTCGTCAACCGCTGCGTCCGATAAGGTTCAAGGATCTGCGATTGGCTCAGTTCATATTCCTTGATCAGAGCATCACGTTGAAGCGACTTAGGAATACGATCGCGAGCGTTCAATTTAAGTGCTTCCGCTTCGGTCCATCCGAATACTTTTACTGCGGCAGGGTTCCAAGCGATGATGCGACCATCTAGCTGCTGGACAGTGATAGCGTCGCGAGAATCACGCACAACCACCGCTAGCCGAGCAATTTCGTTGGACCGACGAAGTGATTCCTCGGCGTCTTTTCGAAGCGTAATATCTGTCGAGACTCCAATGATTCCTGTCAAAGTCCCATGCTCATCGAAGATCGACGTCTTGGTTACTTTTATTGGAAATTGACGACCATCACGATGTCGCGCATAACTCTCACCGTTCCAACTTTGACCAATCTTTAAAGCGGGCATGATTTCCGTTTCATGGGCCTTCGCGTCCTCCTCCGGCATTACTTCGAACATGTTCTTGCCGATCACTTCAGAAGACTTCCAACCATACATCCTTTCTGCGGCATCATTCCAATACATGATTCCCCCCTGAAGGTCCGTTGCAATCACTGCTTCACCAATTGCATTGAGCAGAGTGGATTTGAACTGGAGTTTTGCCTTATCCAATTCAAGTTCCGATTGAATCCGTTTGAGTGAGGTGATCTCCGCAAAGTTGATAACGGCTCCTTCAATTACATTATCGATCGTTCGATAAGGTTGCATTCGCATGGTAAACCATTCACCATCCTTGGACTGCACGTCGATCACTTTGGTGACCAATGTGTCTAGCACTTCTTGTGCATCTTGAACTAATCGATCATATCCGACGAGATTGGTCACAACGTGTGCGACAGGCCTACCAACATCACTTAAGATCAAATTGATGATAGCGCACGCGGCTGGTGTAAATCGGAGAATTCGTAGTTGATTATCGACAAAAACTGTTGCAATCCCTGTTCCCGACAACAGGTTATTCATGTCGTTGTTGAGTTGAGAGAGATCGAGAACTTTCGCTTGAAGTTCTGTATTCACGGTCGCCAATTCTTCGTTGACCGACTGGAGTTCTTCCTTCGATGTCTCTAGCTCTTCGTTGGTAGACTGCATCTCTTCGTTTATGGATTGCATTTCCTCATTTGAGGATTTGAGTTCTTCGTTGGAGCTTTCCAACTCCTCGCGTGCACTTTGCAGATATTCGTCGCGAGTATGCAATTCTTCTAGGAGCGCCGAGATTCGAGCTTCTGAGTCCGAAGGCAAAACATTCTTCTGATCAGGGATGCTGGAATTGAGTTGCGCAATACCTGACGTCATTGAGTCTGCTTTGCTCTTATCAGGTTCCGCAGATTCCTTAATGGTTACAAGATATAGCGACGATGTCTTGAGGTCCGTTGTAGCCGCGGAATACGAGGATGGCGCGGCAGGAGATATTGTCAAATCGACTCTCGTGTAATGGCCGTTGGTTCTTACCAGTAGACCATTTGCGAATGTCGGCTTCTGAGAGATGACTGAGCGACTGAGAGCCAGAGTGAGTTCCTGCTGAAGACCTTCGCGAGCCATCTTGAGTATATTGTTTACTCCGGGTTCACCTTGGGTAAGCTCCAAGAACATCCCGGTCCGCCCGTGAAGATATAGAATATCCCCCTGAGCATTTACGAGTGCTGCCGCAGAGGCAACTAACTGTAATAGAGATTTCTCTATGATTTCCCTAAGTGGTGGTTTGGGAGTTATTTCGGGCATTCCGATAACACTAGCTTTCGAGGTGAAATGTTCAGTTCTGGGATTGCTCACGAGATAGTTAGACGCACCTGTGATTCCAATTGGCTTGCGAGGAACAGCATTCAGCGTTCCTTGTTTTTGGTAGAGCTTCACCTTGCGATCAATTACTTTGAATAAGCTTCCAAACTCACCAACACCCTCGCTGGTTCCTAGTAAAAGCACTCCATTCTGGGTGAGTGCAAAGTGAAACAAGGGCATTAGCTTCTTCTGGAGTTCGGGCCCAAGGTATATCAATACATTTCTACAGCTTATAAGATCGAGCTTCGAAAATGGGGGGTCCTTAATCATGTCATGCTCGGAAAAAACCAACATCTCTCGGACGCTCTTATGGATACGATAGACGTTCAAGCTTGAGTCTTGAGAGAAGAATCTCGATAGACGTTCGGGTTTGATGTCCGCTGCGATACTCATCGGATAGATGCCAGCTCGCGCGGTCGCAATAGCTCGACTGTCGAGATCCGTCGCAAATATCTGAACCGAGCAATAATTCCTAGTGTCCTCCAGAAACTCACGAATCAACACCGCAATGGAGTAAGCCTCTTCGCCCGTGGAGCACCCACTGATCCAAACGCGTACTAAATCTGTCGAGGCTGTCTTATTCTGGAATAGCTGGGGGATAATCAGTTTCTCGAGAACGTCAAAGACTTCTGGATCTCGAAAAAAGGATGTAACGCCGATCAACATGTCTCGAAAAAGAGCCTCGACTTCCAACGAGTTCTCTTGAAGGAACTTCACATAGTCTTTAATAGACTCGATATGATGAACTGCCATCCGTCTTTCAATTCGACGGTGGATCGTGCTCGGTTTATATTGCGAGAAGTCATGCCCGGTTTGCGATCGAAGCAGTACAAAGATCTTCTTTATCGCCACTTCCGATTTTGGCTCAATAAGATCTTCATTCCCTCGCTGCTTATTGAATGCTTGGGATGCATAAGCGATCAGTTGAGGGAACATCGCCTGCGGCTCTAGTACATAGTCTGCTAATCCGGTTGCAATTACGCTTCTGGGCATTCCGTCGAATTCCGCAGACTCGGCTTTTTGAACCATAACCATGCCCGCCTCTGCCTTGATTGCCCGAACACCTTGTGTCCCATCGCTACCCGTACCTGATAACACAATCCCAATTGCCCGGTCCTGTTGATCTTGCGCGAGTGAACGAAAGAAGTAATCTATCGGAAGACGATGGCTTCGCGGTTCCGCTGGTTCGAGTAGATGCAGCGTGCCGTTGAGAAATGCCATGTCATGATTTGGAGGAATCACATAGACATGATTGGGCTCAACAGGCATCCCGTCTTCGACCTGCAGGACCGTCATTTTCGTGTAACGACGAACCAACTCGACAAGAATGCTTGTGTGGTCGGGTGCTAAATGCTGAACCAACACAAACGCCATCCCCGGTTGGACTCCTTCAGGCGCTCCCGAAAAGAATGCTTCAAAAGCAGCCAATCCCCCTGCAGAAGCGCCGATCCCGACAACGGGAAAAATCGCAGAAGACGACTCAACCTTCCCACCCGATATCGATTGGTTAACGTCGTTATCGTTGTCTTGTGCCCATGTCGACATACCTAATCCTCAAACTAAATTCCGAATCAATCCGGTCGATGTTTACGAGACAACCATCCCTTCAGCTCGCTCATCGAAGCGTTCCATCATAAAACGCAAGCCGGCATTTTTGCGATCGATCAACATATCTCATTAAGAATCCTGCGTCACCCATAGGTGGTAACGCTAAATAAAGTCGTACGCAAATAATCAAAGTTCATCCAAAGTTCGGGGAGTCTTGCAGATCTTTACGTAGCGAAACGACACACTTTTGTTTTGTAAGCTCGGTCGTGTGACATAAATTTTGATGACCAAACAAATCCCACTTGATTATGACAAAGAGCCTATTTTTACGTTGGATTCAGAAGGACGTGATTTACGGGACCGAATCCATCGAGACTGCTGAAGAATCCCTTCAAATCGATGAAACGGTCATCCTCCCTTTACCCATTCAAGGGTGGTCGGGAAAGATCGCAAGTCTCCAGAGTGACTCAGTGAAACATGTGGGTCAGCCTCTCCGCAGGCCGACGCACCAGTACAGTATGAAACTCAAGTCTGCGGAGAAACTTGCCTATGTGGCTACAAGTCTACGGAGAGACTTGCCTACTTTGCTGCAAGTCTGCGGAGAGACTTGGCTACGTGGTTACAAGCCTACGGAGAGACTTGGCTACGATGCATTTAAATCGCTTGCTTCCGAGCTTATTGAGCTTTCTTGTAATTTGTCGATTGGCGTAGAAAATCAAGCGAAACTAAGCCACAATTAAGACTACATCCAATCGTTTTCCCTATCCCAACCAACACAGACTCGCAATGCTTCCAACCAACCAATACTCTTACGATGTAATTGTCATCGGTGCCGGCCATGCGGGTACCGAAGCGGCAGCCGCTGCTGCTCGTGTTGGCGCTAAAGTCGCACTTTTAACAACTAGCCTCGACACCGTTGGGCAAATGTCGTGCAACCCAGCCATCGGCGGGGTCGCGAAAGGGCAGATCGTTCGCGAGATCGATGCCTTGGGCGGCTTAATGGGCGAGGTCATCGACAAAACCGGAATACAGTTCCGCATGCTGAACAGCCGCAAAGGCCCAGCAATGCATTCCCCAAGAGCTCAGGCAGATAAGAAAGCCTATCAATTTGAAGTAAAAAGACTAATCGAGGACGAGCCGAATATCGATTTGCGTCAGGAGTCGGTCGAGGACTTGCTATCGGAGGATATCGGCGGAAAGCATCGCATCTCCGGCGTTCTCGTTCGCGGTGGTGCAATCTACAAGGCGCCCGCGGTTGTTCTGACGACTGGGACATTCCTCCAGGCGATCATGCACACCGGTGAAGCGAAAACTCCAGGCGGTCGCGCCGGCGAGGGTACGACAGCAGGCATCAGTGGAGCTCTTGCGCGGTTAGGCTTTCGCATTGAACGCTTCAAGACTGGTACACCAGCCAGACTGAACGGTCGCACAATCGATTACACACAAACTCAATTACAACCCGGTGACGAAGATCCGCAGCCATTTTCGTTCCTAAACAAGTCGCCTTCGCAAACGCAGCTTCCATGCTGGATCACTCACACCAATGATGCCGTGCATGAATTGATACGCGCAAACCTTCACCGCGCCCCGATGTACTCAGGACAAATCAATTCAACAGGCCCTCGCTATTGCCCTTCCATAGAAGATAAGGTGGTTCGCTTCTCAGAGAAGAACTCGCATCAGTTATTCTTGGAACCGGAAGGGAGAAACACACATGAAGTTTATGTCAACGGGATTTCGACCTCGCTTCCTCGCGATGTGCAAGACCTCATGTTTCGAATGATCCCAGGCTTGGAAAAGGCTCAGATCATGCGATACGGTTACGCCGTTGAATATGATTATTGCCCGCCGGATCAACTAACCCCTTGCCTTGAAACAAAGGCGGTATCCGGGTTGTACTTCGCCGGCCAAATCAATGGCACTACTGGCTACGAAGAGGCTGCAGCACAGGGGCTTTTGGCAGGTGCAAACGCCGCGTTAGCGTTACTGAAAAAAGACCCTCTAGTCATCACGCGCGACATGGGATACATCGGAGTCCTCGTCGATGACTTAGTAACTCGTGGCGTTGATGAGCCCTATCGAATGTTTACCAGTCGTGCTGAGTATCGGTTGCTACTTCGGCAGGACAATGCAGATCGTCGACTCACACCGATCGGGTACGAGTGCGGTTTAGTTAAACAATCGCGATTTGATGTTTTTGAGCAGAAGCTAGCCGCGATGAGTCATGCATTAGAACTGCTGCGTTGCGTTCGTATTGGTGACGTAACCGGCGACAAGTATCTCCGGCGACCAGAAGTGACTTGGGCCGAGATGGCTCGAGAGAACCCAGCGTTACAAATTGTTGCACCGGAAATCGGAACTCAAGTCGAATATGACGTAAAGTACTCGGGTTATGTATCGAGGCAGCAATTGCAGGTAGATCGTCAACATCGAATGGCCGGCAAACGAATACCTGAAAGCTTTGATTACGATCGAATCATCAGCTTGAGATTCGAAGCCAAGCAGAAGTTTACTCGAATTCGACCTGTAAGCCTTGACCAAGCAGGACGCATCAGCGGGATTACTCCAGCCGACATCGCACTAGTCCTCGCACATCTTGAGAACCCAAAGCTTGGAAGCATTTCCAAGGAAGATCCATCGTCAAGGCCTTGACTAATTTGTGAGTCGCCGGAAGATACTCCTGTTGCCGTTGTGGCATAATCGTGTCTGGGAGCGGCTCTCGCAAAGGGGAAGCGTGAACCGGGTCAGGACTTAAGTGGAGCAGCCATAAGCGTCGTACTCTTGTGCGAGGGCCACTCCCAGACACTTCTTCAGTTATTCCGTAGCAGATTTGGTTAGACATCTGCTGAGGCTCGGAGTTCTGCTTGGTCTAGTCGACGCATCATTCCGACGACTTCCGGTAATCCCAAACTGAAGGAACTCGCGGTAAGCCATTGGACTAATATCCGCATCAAATATCTATCCGCGTCAACCTTATACCAAAGGTTTAAAGCTTAGGAATTGGCCGTCGTTGAGGCATCTTAAGCATCTTCATCTTGTCATCAGCGTTAGCCGGTGGCGGATTTGGATTCGGTGGTCGCCTCTTGGGAGGTGTTAAATCGGTGTAGGAATCTGCCCATGTCCAACCGATCGGTCGATTCAGCTCTTCATTTGCCAAGTACGCCCAAGGGGTTCCCTCATGATCCTTGACAACTCCACTTAGAAGAGTCCTTGCAAACTCTGCTTCCTTTTCTAGTTTGCTACTGACCGAGATTTCCTTACTTGGAACCAAAGTCCACGTATTGAACTTCGGGTCTGTGAATTGCATTCCTCGCTTCGCCTTGGCAAGCATCAAGTTATAGGTTTCATTTCGAACTTTCGCGGAAAGCGAGATACCGTAAGAAAGGTCATAGCTTGCGAGCCATCGCGATGACTTCTCGGAAGCGCGAGCGTTTTCACCGAGTTGGAGTACACTTACCAAGGAATTAAGCCCGGGTTCAAGCCGAGCGGATTCTTGTTGAGCAGTTGTCAAGTCACGGATGAGCGCCGCTTCGTCAGTAACCAAGAATCGCATCTTGGGTTTATCCAGAACTCCCGCTCTGGCCATTTGAGCAGCTTGAATCAACGCAGATCTTAGCGGGCTCTTGGCGACCTGCTGCATATAAGCTGCCTCCGTGAGGTAGTCGGGCTTGTACTTTGCCATCTTTTCCGGATCAAAGAACCGCTGCATATAGGAGGAGAAAGCCTCCGTTTGCCCTTTGCTCAGGTCACGGTCGTATCGGCGGTTGGGGTGGATCGTAAAGTACATTCCACCTGTTTCATAACACGCTCGCGAAATCGCGTAAGGCCCAAACCCAGAATCCAGCATCGGCTCTTCGTAAAAATTGTCCTCGTACCCAAGCGAGACCCGCTCGGGGAGAATCGTTTCAGGACCTTGATCGATCTGTGCCCACTGAGGCGTCTGGTCAAACTTTGGATCTGGATCTACATACTTGATAAATGTCGCTGTGCGCCCGAATGGAGCTGGAACACCGAGAACGTAGATGGGTATTGCAAACTTTCGACAGAGATCGATCGTCTTGTCTGCTCCTTGAACATCGTCACCACGTTCGTCTGTAACGACAATTAGCATCACATTTCGTTCTGGACCTTTATCACCTTTCGAGACCCGAAAAGGTTTGTATCGTTCGGCCGCAAGGTACAACGCGGAGAAGGTCATTTCGACGCCCGATGAATCCAGCTCGATTCCATCGATGGAACTACGAATCGTGTCCAAATCAGCGGTCGGAGTCTTCGTGAGCAGTTGGACTGTTTCTCCGAACGAAATAACGCTTGTTAGAAGTGGCTCTTGTTCAAGCTGGTCGGCGGCCGATTTCTTCTTGCGTGACTCCTGCGCAATTCCAAGCTCTTCATAAATCCGGTCGAATCGTTCTCGAATTTCTGCGCGTCGTCGCATGAGTGACGTGGACGCATCAAACAGCCACACAACAACCGTAGGCCGCTCCTCAATCGATCTCAAAATTTCTGCAGTAATACGATCGATTGCCCCATCGGTGCCGTTGACGCCAACGCCCGTACTCCCGCGAACCGTTTTCGGAGACTGCACCAAGCCGGTTGCCATTTTGATTTCAGTAGGCAAGTCAACCTTCGCATTGATCGTCGGGGGAGCAACCTCTGGAATAGCCATCTCAGATACATCAGAAACCACGGGAGCCATGCTGAGCGCCATCTCAGCCGTGCTGGTTGAATTACTGCCTAGCTTCTCTTGAGGCGTGTCTGAAACCGCAAACTCTTCGACCAGATTGAATTCTGGCTCTTCCAGAATAGTTGGCGTAGAACTGATCAGAACCGATGGAATCAAATCCGGATTCATCACAATCGGAATCGCAGCCAGACCGACCAAAAGTCCTACGTGGACGAGCATGCTCGTGAAGAAAGCCTTGGTCTCAGTGTCAAACCAACTTTCAGACTCGTCATCCTCTTCTTCCATAACGTCGTCGTCAGATGCGACTTCTTCCGTGACAATCGATTCGGAATAGCCGTTTGAGACCGAAAATTGATCCGAAGGTGAATGGTGCGAAGTAATTTCTACTGTTACTTCGGACGGAATTTCGGAAACCGAGGTAGCTTTCGACCCAAAAACACTAGATTCGGCCAGCTCCTCTTGGGAGAGGCCATCATTTTGGAAATCCGCAACATCCAGTCTTTTTAGCACGCTTGCACCCTAACCGATTGCTGGGCTTGAAGTTTCAACGACAACATCCGAATGACGTCTTTATTCCGACTACCCATTAGAGTCGTCTTCAGATTGAATTGTCGCCTTAAATCCGTCCCGAATCAAGCAATCTACCAAATAAACCCACCCTTACCCCCATTTCTTGAGCAAGGGAACCATCCAAGAAGTAAAAGTTCAAGAAAAACACTAATTGACATGAACCAACTATCCGACGATAACCTTCGGAATCGCTGCCAAAAGTCCTCGCTAGGGCTGCGGCCAAATAGCAAGCTTCCGGAGAGGTGGCAGAGCGGTTTATTGCACCGGTCTTGAAAACCGGAGACGTCGTAAGGCGTCCGTGGGTTCGAATCCCTCCCTCTCCGCTCATTTTTTGAAGCAGAATGCTCGGCCGGTTGACATGAAGCCAAAGGCTTCCGACCAAGACAAGCTACGGAAACGGTTCGTTACCTAACTTGTCTCCTAGGCTAGTTAGCCTTGAGTCGGCGACGTTGAATGAAATGCCGTCAACTCAAGCTTCTCAAGAGACGTTTTGTTCCGCCGCGAGGAAGCATCGACTCAAGAATGAAAACGCGAGCCAAGTGATTCAAGCTTTCCAGCCGAACACCTCTCAAATCGCTTAAAAGAGAGCCACGTGGTTCAACCACTAACCGCGATCTACATTCGCACAAGAAAAATAGCGAAGACTGGACTTGAACCAGCGACCCACGGCTTATGAAGCCGTTGCTCTAACCAACTGAGCTACTTCGCCAAAAACGACCGCTTTGATTTAACAGCGACCGTATATCGAAAGTTATCTACGAATTTTGGTGTGTGGCAAGCCCGGTTTTTGCGAGCGACGACTAGGTAGGTTGGATTTCGATGATTCTGAGGAGCCAGGGACTGTGCGTTGAGGACCTGCAGGTAGATCGGTTTCCCTTTTTTCCTTGGTGTTTAACGCCACTTGAAGTGGGCATCTGCTGGCGACTGTTGGAATACCACGTCGATAGCTGTCGAGTAATTTTCTCGATTCCTCTGCCAACATTCTTCGGACTTCGCGACGCATCCCGGCGATTCTGGGAATGGTGAGGTGGTCGTAACTGGTTGTCTGATGCCGCAGCCACGCAATGACTGCAGATTCAGCGCGACGTTCAATTGGAATCCGCTCGGTTCTCGCAACGGTGCCACTTCCGATGGGGGTTGCGTGATCGGAAACCGCTTTTGCGAGCTTCAAGCCTAGATTGTGATATTGAGAATCAAAGTTGAGGAACGCAACAATTGCCGCTTGAAAATCTTCGACATAGGCAGACTGCTTTGCGTCACGACGAACGCGGCTGGAGGCTTGTCGCTTGGCATAGGTTTCAGTGGAACGCTCAGCTTCCAACTCTTTGCGAATGCGTTCAATGGTTAAAGCATCGGCGTAGACTCCTTTCGAGAAAGTGCGCCGGCCTTTTTTCTCCTGAACTGTCCAAGTTGGACCAGAAGACTTTACGCGACGAGTCAGTCCCGCGTCCCCAGGCGGTAAGAGTCTCCATGTCTTGGGTACTTCTAACACGATTCCACTAGGGAGCTTTACCGTTCTATCTCTTGGACCGGGTACGCCTGTCAGGGTTTCTTCCATTGGTGCTATTCGGCTGATTCTTGTTTGCTTTGGTTTTGTTCGAAGGGAGCGTTTTAGGCTAAGTGACAAAACACTTGATTTGAGATGTGGCAAGTAACTTAGTTTTATGCACCCCAGACTCACTTTAAATTCAATTGTCTCGCGACCTCTTCTGCAATTCGTGAGAGATCGATATCGTCCCTCAGTTCAATCTCCATCTTCCGACACGCATGAAGCACTGTCGTGTGGTCGCGATTGCCAAAATATACTCCAACTTGCTGGTACGAGTGATCCGTCCATTTCCGAGCGAGAAACATCGCCAGTGAGCGGGCACGAACAATCTGACTGCGACGGGTGACGCCTCGAAGGTCGCTTAACTTTAATCGACACTCTTTCGCAACTCTTTTAGCAATCTCCGACACAGTCGGAGTCGCCAATAATCGTTTGGCTTGGATAATCTGGCCAAGCGTGTGCTGAATAGCTTCCGGAGTAATCGATCTTTCGACGCGCTCTTGATGAAGCCAATTCACTAAGACCGAATAGAGCTCCACCGCTGACGTTGGTTCGGGCAACTGGTTCGAGAGTCGATCTAGTTCTTGTTCATCTAGTCTTGTCTCCAAAACTTTGGAAAAAAGCTGCAAGAGTTTTCTTCTGGTTGTACATCCAGGGTAGTCAATTTTTACCGAAAGCCCGCGAATGCAACGCGATACGATTGACGGTCGAATTCCTCGAATAGTAGTTGGCAATGAAGTCCCGGTGACTATCACAGGAACACGGCGATGCTCGAGCGCATCGATCGTCATTGAAAGCTCCGTTTGTGCAGCCTCTTTCGTAGCCAACTCATGAAGCCCGTCTACTACCAGTATCCCAGCGCCGCGAAATCGAAGTCGGAAGCGATCCATGTCATCTGCATGAATCGCTGCTGCGTAAGCCCGAGCAAAATCTCCGCCAGTAATGAATAACGAATCCGATTGAGCATGCAATCGGCAATATCGAGCCGCTAACGAATACGCAAGCGTTGACTTTCCACAACCGTTCGGACCGTACAGATAGACTGGCGAATAATCCGCAAGCCCCTGTACCGTGTCGGTCGCAAACAGGCCATTAAGAGCATTGTTTTCAGGACCGACTATGAAAACGTCGACCAACGCCCGCGGCGACTCAGACTGCAGCATACCGCCCACAGCTTTGCGCACTGGGAGTCGATCGAGCGAGAGCGTTTTCACGGCTAACGGCCTCAAAATTGTTTCTATCACAGCCACCAAAGAATTCTACGAATACCGATGAATCTACCTTAACTGTTCTAATCGAAACTATCCCGATACATAAGAGAGCGTTCCGACAAGATAACGACAAGTCGACCTTTCCGACCGTCCGATGACACCAGAATCGTATTCGTTTGTCTCCTGGTTGGAGTTGAAAATCATGATTCTTCCGTCAAAAAAACTGGCGACTCTCGCTAGCTTGCTTGGCGGCGTAGCCTACCTTTCGCAGCATTACACGATAGACGGTCTTAGTGGAGTACGAATTCAACCAGTATCAAGAACGGCCGCGCAGCCCGCAAATTCTTCGTATCCAGGTTCTTCAGGCGCGCCATTCACCAACTGGGAACAGCCGGTATCGCCGACAAGCGGGCCAACGAATTCCTTCCCTCAAACCAACTCGTTAACCAGTTGGTTACCCGACATCGCTCGATCGGTCGCAACCTTTACTTCATCGCCAAGTACTCTTCCACCGAGTACGTCGTCTCAGCATGTTTCCGCTGATTTTGACCAACGAAACACGACGACGTCCGTTCAGGGAGATCCGCGATTGCTTTCTACGGCACAGCAGAATCTCCGCGCGCCAACTTTGAAGATTGCTTCGTTCAATCTACAGCGATTTGGACATCACAAAGCGGAGAATCCGTTTGTTGCAGAAACCGTGATCAAAGTTATTCGCCAGTTTGATGTCATCGCGCTTCAAGAAGTCTGTACTCAGCAACAAGATCTCATTGCGATGCTTGTTGATCGAGTAAACCAAAATGGAGCCCGATATGACTATCTTATCGGTCCTCGAGTCGGAAACGGCGACAATCTCGAGCAGTTTGCGTTCGTCTTTAATACCAAAACCATCGAGACCGATCGTGATCAACTCTACTCAGTCGAAGATCCTGACAACTTATTGCTGCGAGAACCCTTGGTGGGTTGGTTTCGATCAAAACAAAGTGATGCTCGGAAAGCATTCACATTCACGTTGGTCAATGTTCATATAGAACCGGAGCGTTCGGATTCTGAAACACGATTACTACCAGAATTAGTGCAAAGCATTCGTCGCGATGGACGGGACGAAGACGATGTTATTCTGGTGGGTGACTTCGGAGCTGATTCGTTGTCGATGGCTTATCTTAAACAACGTGGCTTTACCCTTGCATTGAATGAAACGCCAACGCTAGTAAGCGGCGCGAAAACACTTGATAACATAGTGTTCACTTCGAAAGCTACGGACGAGCACATTGGACGCTCTGGAACACTCGACTTCTTACGAAAATCGAATCTGTCTATCGATCAAGCACTTCAAGTAAGCGATCACCTTCCAATTTGGGCAGAGTTTTCGATCGTCGAAGGTGGCGCGTACTAGTTATCCGGCGTTTTCTTTTTCGCATCTGCCGATTGAATCATCTCCTCAAAGTTGATGCCTGGGTCGCTTGTTTTTTGTCCTGAATCCTTTGTTTTGGGAACGGTCGCCTTGGAATCATCTTTTTTAGGAGGGGTAGCTTGATTCATGGTAGAATCCTTGACAGAATTTTCGACGGGTGTTTTCGCTGCAGGAACTTCAATCCCTGGATTTTCGTCACTTTCGCGTCGTGGTTCAGCGTCACTGACTTTGAGAACCAGCCGAACGAGAGTATGCATCGGAGGAATATTCTCCGTGAATGCTTCAAAGACCAGGCCGCTATTTGCCGCAGCACTTTCCACCGCGAGATCCATTGTGGCTGTTGGAAAGTTCGCAACGCAGATGAGGTCGCCAGAGTCACCGAGATATCTTTGTTCACCAGTATCGACGTCCTTATAGAAGCCACTACCTGCGAAAACCCAGTCGTAGGGCATCTCTTTGCTGGTACCCATTCGTCGAATCCACTTTTGAGCAGGATCGACATGATTTTTCCCTTCCGAATCGCGATATAGCACACTTACCTTGATAGTTGTTCCTGTTGCTGGGCGATAGGGCTCGAATTTTGTAGGCGCTCCTTGCTCGGCACCAGCGGCGAGAAGGCCAGCATGAATATGCCGAGCGGCTGCAAAGACTGCGATAATCGATTCGTGTTCTTTTGTACCGGTCGGGCATGCAAGCATCTCGAGTTGCCCCTTGCGTAGCGTGACATAGCCGTCCACGATGACCATCCCGCGTTTCCCATCAACCCATACACGACCATCTGGCACGAGCCGTGTTGCATTCTTGGGTTCGCCAAAAGCTGTTTCCGCTTTTGCAAGAAGTTCTTCGCGCGTCGGAATCGATTCTGCGAGGGCGTTGATTCCCACCGTACATGTGATAACAAAGATCCACGCACGGTACGAAATCGATGGGAAGATATTTTTTATTCGAGGTGCATACATAGCAGAATCGCAAAAAACGTGAAAAAGAATCCTTGCATCTCCGTCGCCAGTAACAACAATTGCGACTCGACACTCATTAATCTACCAAAAGCTTCCTTTCAGGACGATACACCTATGGACTGGGTAAAACCCAAAAGCGATCGCGCTTTGACAAGCGTCGACAAATCATTGACTTCATCCGCCGATTCGACAGTGAAGGGCTCAGACGGCGTAGGAGTATTACTTGAGGATTCTCGTAAAAAATCAGTCAATGGTACGCAAGAGCATCATTCAAATAACCGTGAGGGGCAACACGTGGAAAAGGTAACTACTTGGCTGGAGAAGCTCTGCCACGACAATGTCCCTTCGCTACAGAAGTCCCCCAAGCCACCTCGGAGCAAGAAGAGTCGCCAAGCGACCGCTCATAGCTCAACTGAGTTTGGAGCCTCTATGCGATGGGGAACAGCCACGCTTCAGTTCGATATCGAAGAAGGCCCAGAGGTACTCGCAAAAATCGTCGATCTTTGGCAAAGCCCGATTGCAGAGGGCTCGGAGTCTCGACGGCCGAAGCAGTTAAAGTCCATCGAAAGCATCTCTAAGTGGATTGTAAAGTCGCTTCCCGTTCATGGCTTTGACGTCAACGTGGGACTTGTCAGCGCATCTTGGATTCACGGCTTGCGAGAACTCGGAGGAGAGCTACCGCAATCGCTTTGGCTAGAGACTTTACAAAGCATCTTGACCCAAGTGGATCGAGCTTGGAGCGAAGAACCGGAGAAAGGACTTTTTCCGTGGCTATTGTGGGCCTGCGAAGTCCCGCTAGCGCTTGCCACGAAGTTATCTCACCTAGGTGGTAAAGACCGGATGGTTTTGGAAACCATCGAAAGGCTTAATCAAGTTCTCGAAGCCGCCGAAAAGTCTCCTGAAAACTGGTTGATTCATGGTGGTCATCAACTTCGCGCGTGCCTTGCTTCGATCGTGCGATGCTCTTGGTCGATGAGTTCGCTCGGTACGAAAGGCTTCTATGCAAAGCAGCGCAAGTCTCTTGCGAAACTAGTCGAACTGGCCGTTCGATTGAGCGATTGCAATGGTGGATCACTCCTGAACGAACATGGCATCGAAAGCGATGATTCGGAACTTTGGAATGCGCTCTCAGATATTTGTGCACCGAATAAAAAGCTTGACAGACTCCTGCAGGTAAGCGGCCTTCGGACTCTGCGTCAGACCAATCGGAAATCGGCATCGCGAAGCCTCAAAGCGATCTCTAAATCGGAGATTGTGAGGATGCCTGCTTTAGGGTTTTATTGCGAAAAGGCAGAACTGGCGAGCATGCGAAAAGCTTGGGATCAACCCGGTGTTCGTATGGCGATCGATTATTCGCAAGAGCCAATGCGAATCGACATCTTGGATTTCGAAGGCAATCGAATTATCAGTGGCGACTGGGACCTTCAGATTACTCGCGATGGGCAAGTAATCGAAACCGATGTTGGTTGGTCAGATGTTTGCTGGTTCTCGGATGATGACGTCGATTACTTGGAGATCGAATGTGGCCTAGAAGGCGTTGTTCGAATTCAACGTCAGATGATGTTGATTCGCGATGAATCCATGATCTTTATGTGCGATACACTTCTTGCGGACCAGACTGCATATTGGAGCGTTCGAAGCATTCTAAACGTCGCTCCTGATTTCGAAGTCCGCCAAGACAAAAAACACCACGAAGCCGAACTCCATCACCGCGACTCGACGACTACAGGCATGGGCGATGGACGTCATGCATTGTTGCTACCGCTAGCCCTGCCCGAGTGGAGGCGTTCGCCAAGCATTGGGAAACTTGAGCCGAAAGCCGGGCAACTAGTTCTGTCGCAGGAGACATCTGGAAAACGATTGATGTGTCCGCTAGTGGTCGTTCCCCGCAAACCATCCAAAAATCAACCCTACACTTGGCGACATTTAACCGTCGCCGAAGACCTTCAGATTCAACCCCGTGAAGTCGCTCAAGCGTATCGCGTTCAAGTCGGCAAAGATCAAATGGTCTTTTATCGATCCCTTGCGAAGACGATTCGTCGGTCCGCCATGGGACTGCATATGAACAGTGAGTTTTACGCCGCTCGCTTTGACCCAGCAGATGGCGAATTTGAAGCAATCGTGGAAATCGATTCCGACGAATAAGATTGATCACTGTGTATACTCAAGTAGCCAAGTCTCTCCGAAGACTTGGAAAAATAAAGTAAGTAACATCATCAGCCTGCGGAGAGGCTGAGCTACGTGAACTTTGAAAACTTAGAACGGACCAGACGTGCGTTCCTGGCCAACAGTTCTATGCGGAATCCTCACTCACCAAAATAAACAACCTGTGAATATGCCAATCGATGAGTCCAAATCGCTCGTTGGAAGCGTATCCAGCGAATCGGTTGCGCATCAATGGTCGTTGGTAAATCAACGCGTAGCCGAAGCTTGCAAAAGATCCGGAAGGGCTGCTTCTGAGGTAACGATTGTTGGCATAACAAAGTATGTAGACGCTCAGACTGCGAAGTGGCTGTGGGATGCCGGATGCACCGATCTGGGAGAGAGCCGCCCGCAAAGCCTATGGGAGAAGCAGGCTGCGTTTGATGCAATCAATCTATCGGTTGATCGCAAAGTTCGATGGCATTTCATCGGCCACTTGCAGCGGAACAAGTCGCTGAAAACGGTCGCTAATCTGTCTTTGCTTCACTCGCTTGACTCAGTACGTTTGGCTCAGCAAATTCAAAAGGATGCGGAGTCACTTGGGATTTTGGTAGATGCATTAGTAGAAGTAAACGTGTCCGGTGAGCCAAATAAAACAGGAATTCTTTCCGAAGAACTACCGACCGTGCTGAATGAATTGTCTAGATTCGATCGAATCCACGTCAAGGGACTCATGGGGATGGCGGGTCTGCAAACCACCACGCCAAGCACAGATTTTGCTAAACTACGAGCACTACGAGATGAGATGGAGATTCGCTTCGGTGATCGATTCCAGCTCAATCAACTCTCGATGGGAATGAGTGGCGATTTTGAGGAAGCTATTGAGGAAGGTTCTACAATGGTTCGAATAGGTTCGCTGCTGTTTGAGCCGATAGGTAGCTAGACTCTCATGAGACTCCTTTTAACTTCCTTCGAACCCTATGATGACTGGGAGCAGAACTCGAGCTGGGAAGTAATGGCCGAATACCTTCGAGTCTATGGAGCGAATGCATCACTGGTTACACGACGCTATCCAGTGGACTTGGTCGAGCTCAAGAAGCGGCTCGACCGTGACTTGGCGACTGGGTTTGATGCGGTGCTCCATCTTGGGCAGCGACCAGGTGCCTCCCAGATATCACTAGAGGCAGTAGCCATCAACGTCGCAGGAATCACCAGTGCACCGGGCGAAGAGTATGGGCCACTGCTTGCAAATGGACCCGTTGGTTATCGAACTCAGTTCCCGCTCGGTAGCTGGCTCACATTACTTCATCAATCAGCGATCCCATCACACATTTCGTATCATGCGGGAACCTATCTCTGCAACGCAATCATGTATCTCTCACATCATTGGTACACACAAAATCGGCGACATGGCGAAGAACCACTCGTTGGTTTTGTTCACCTACCTTTAACTTCACAGCAAGTGCTCGCAAGCGGAAAAGCGCTCGCGAGCATGCCCAGTTCGCAGATGGTTCAAGCCGTTGCGTTAATCGTGGGAGAGATTCTCTCTGTTTCCAAATTTCCAACCCGAACAATGACAACTTGATTCAATCAGCTTTAATCATGATGCTCTTCCGATCAGAACGCCACTGGCTGTCATTATCAGCTATCTTCATTTTGTTGAACGGATTTCTTTCAGCCAAGCATGTTGTTTCCCAGGAACCAGCTATCGTGTTCCCGGACAACTTGCAGATTGAAGGAATCCCTTCAATTCCCAAATCAATCGCGGAGCAGGTTCGCAAGTACACAGAATCGCGAGCTGCGGTCGCTTTCGACTGGCACCCAACTAAACGACAGATGTTGATTGGAACGCGATTTGGCAACTCAGCGCAAGTCCATGAAATCAAAGCCCCCGGCGCCGCTCGAACACAACTTACCTTCTTTGAAGAGCCCGTTGCGTTTGCGAGCTATGACCCTCAAGACGCTAAATTTTTCATCTTCTCAAAAGATGTTGGCGGTAACGAATTCTCTCAACTCTTTCGATACGATTTCTCAACCGGCTCCGTTAGCTTGTTGACAGACGGCGGGCGTTCGCAAAACGGAGGGCTTGTTTGGAATCATCAAAAAACCTTAGCAGCGTACGCTTCCACACAGCGTAACAAAGTGGACCGTGATATTTGGATACTTGAACCTGCAAACACAAGCAAAGACGCGAACCGACTTGTTGTTGAAAACCAAGGTGGCGGTTGGTCCATCGCCGATTGGTCGTCCGATGGAAAGTCACTTTTGTTGATTGAATACATCTCGATCAACAAAAGTAATATCTATCTCGCTGATATCGCTACGGGTGTCAAGAAACTCATTACCAATCAAGACGAAGAG
>JAIYDQ010000281.1 GCA_027487375.1 Planctomycetaceae bacterium | reverse complement strand
GATCTTCTCCCCCACATACTCGACGATCCGCGTATTCGGCTCCATGTCGGCAGCGGCAAAAATGCCCGTGTTGTGAATCTCAGACTCACGAACTTCATACAGCAAAGGAGCGGACATCAAATGAGAGGACAGGTGCATCGGTTCAGAAAAGAGAGCGGATCAAATGCCAAGCCGTAAGGCAAAGTCAAGGTCCACTGCTCATTTCACACCAAACCGCCTCCTGGCCTGATCATTGAGAGTGTCAACTCAGCCACCCCCATTGAAGTAGATCGAAGTGGGATCGAGCGAGTGATGCTTTTGGCCAGGATTTTGCAGATGGTTTGAGGCTATCTTGCTTTCTGTGGAGTCGGGTCTTTTCGTCTTCGCAGGTAGCTCCTTCGGAACCGCTTTTGTTGCACAGTCCATTCGTCCTTCCCTCAACGTGCGCCCCGCCATGCGTCAATACAGCCAAACGCCCTCGATCACCGTGCAGACTGTACAAACAATGGTCTCAGGATTCAAAAGCAAAGTCCTCTTGCTTCCATAATCTCGGTCTCCGCTAACCGAGATTCAGATTGATCTGAGCCATTTTGGAAAGCTAATTGAACGCTATGTATTCACCAGTCAAAGATGGAATTGAAAGATCGGCCAAGTCCGTTCGCTTCACGGAGGTGAAACCGCCGGACACTTTTCAGCATATCGTGCATAGTTACTGGGAACTTAGAACGGAAGCGGCTCTTTCAGAAGATTTTCACTATCAAGTCATTCCAGACGCATGCGTAAATATCCTGTTCAACCAAACGAACTTGGATATCGCCGCAATCACCGCCGCCCCTGCGTCGGCTATGGTTTTGAATCTTGGCAAAGACTTCCATTACGTTGGCATTCAGCTTTTTCCAGGAGCATGGCGTGGACACCCTAGTGAGCTTTGCCGCAAACTAGTGGACCAACCTTACACTGGAACACTTCCTTTAGTCGTGACAAACCGTAGGCTCGCCTCTTTGTCTTTCCAACAACAAGCGCCGATTTTAACCACTCTAGCAGAGCACCTTAAAATGAGTGGCCTCATCGGAAAGAATCCGATCACTTCAAAAATTTTGAGCCATGTTTTTGAGATTCATAAAGTCTCGGACATGGCAAAGCTTACCGGCTTGTCTACCCGTCAGTTGCAGCGCAGTCTCAAAGAGACGACAGGATTCACCCCGCACGATTTTTTGAAGATCATACGGTTACAGTATTCCTTTGGTGGAGACTTCCTGAACCACTTCGCCGATCAATCCCACTTTATTCATTCCTTTCGGCGGGCGACGGGGCACACTCCGGAAAAATACAAAAAACGTTTCGGTGTCTGATATCTACAATACGTGACCGACAGCTTCGAATATGCTCCGATCCTATGACAGACACAAATGCAGTTGGTTGGTTTGATATTTACGTGGCAGATCTCAAGCGTGCAGGCACGTTCTATGAGGCGGTTTTGGGCTATAAGCTCCAAACGATCGAAGATCCGACAGGCGAGACACAAATGTTGGCTTTCCCGGCCGAGATGTCCGCATACGGTGCATCTGGGGCTCTTGTGAAATCCCCTCACGGTCACCCAGGTGCTGGCGGAACGATGGTGTATTTTAGTGTCGAAGACTGTTCGACGCAGGAAGTCTTGGTATCAAAAGCGGGCGGGATGGTGCTTCGCCCCAAGTTCTCGATTGGAGCCTTCGGCTGGGTGACACTTTGCCTGGATACTGAAGGAAATCAGTTTGGTTTAAATTCCAGACATTAGGAAAATCTTGTCATTCACTCTTCCGCCCGACTGCAGTCCGTGCAGTCGGGCGTTATTAGTCCTCCACGGTGCAAGCAGTCGAGATGGGTGCCGCGATAGCTCCGTCATACTCTGTCTCCCCCTCTCACGTAAACTTCGTAACTCGATCAATGGCAAATAGCTTACTCATTTGGGACATACCGTACCTCTTTGGCAACAAGCATCGATACCCTTCACGACAAATGCGTTCATATCAGTATCAATTCAAAACAGTCATAGAGCGTATCAAATACGGCCGAATGTTTTACGGGGGCGTCTTCCTGCCTGAAACGATTCTTTCGACCCTACCAAAAGCACGTGTGCGTGGATTTAGGATTATCGGTGAAGCGGGCGGTCTTTTTAGCGAATTTGGCGTTATGGCAGTTAAGACCCGTAGATACGTAGTGCTGTCGCGAGGATTTCTCGCTCAGGCTAGGTTAAAAACAGGCGATCCTGTCATGTTTCGCTTTTCACCAACAGATCCAAACCATTTAGATACTCCTGTTGAGCTAGAAGAAGCACTTCAGTCTAATCCTGCCGCCAGCATCCTGTGGAGTAATCTCACCCTTGGAAAAAAAAGAGAGTATTCAACTCGTGTTGCGTCCGGGGCGCAGGAAGCAACTCGCTTGAGGAGAGCATACAGAATAACTGAAGAACTGACTACACGACCGAAACAACACAGCAACGCGCTCGCCCAGTAACCACAGCCCTCGCCTCGTGATCGACGCGCACCCCAAAGGGTGGTGGCGAGCATTTTGACAAACGATGTAGCCGAGGCGTTGGGAGCGCCGGGACAACAAAGAATCGTCCCACGTTGACAACGGACCAGACCACCTCCGCCGCCCCAAAAGAGCGGTTAACGCTGGATGTCTTTTCATCCCCCGGCCCCTTTACCTATGTCATTCTGTAGACATGAATCGAATCGGCTCTTAACGTCACTCAGCATTGGAGCACCCTCATATTTGAGTCCCTCTCAACTCCTCCTGCCAAGCCGCCTCCTCGCGCTCCAAATCAAACAGATACGCAAAGTCATCCCGGCCCAGCGATTTGGAGAACCCTTCTTCCCCAAGAATATTCGCCGACATCAATTGCTTCTTCTGCTGCAACGTCAGAATTTTCTC
>JAIYDQ010000236.1 GCA_027487375.1 Planctomycetaceae bacterium | reverse complement strand
CGAAACCCAAGTATCGGGCGACTTCCATCAGGAGAACTGCATAGTCGCGGCAAGAACCGCTCCCCTTTGTCAGAGTCTCGTTTGGCAATTGAACGCCCGGGTCGTGCCGCTCCATGTACTTAAGTGATTCAAAGATGCGAGTATTAAGCCTCGTTAGCAATTCGAACGTATCTAGCACTTGGCCTGGCTGATAAGAATGCTTCAACCATTCATGCAGCGCCGGGCCATCATAAGGGTAGCTTGGCAATCGGTACGGAATCAGATCGATGTGCTCTTCTGGCGAGTACTGAAACGGATACAGTCTTGCACTCGGTTCGATCAAGCATTCGATGGGATGGTCGGTGCTCAGATCAACATCGATTTCGGCATTCACTCTCAGTATTGATGATGGCTCGGAGAAAGTAAGAATCGCTACCGAGTTGCTTTCGACATCTCGCAGCCATCTTATCGTTGCAGTTGGCTCTATATGAATGCGTGCTCCGACGATCTTCAAGTCGTGTCCCTCTCGAGGTCGCATGAGAACTCGATGCGGTCCAAACGATACCGGTGTCGAATATTGATATTCGGTGTTATGTATAATACGAATAGGTTTCAAGTTTATTTCCTAGAGGAGTAAATAGTTTGATCTGTGACTGGCTTGAAGCGAAATGATTGCATGAAATGAGCCTGAGGCGCTGGGCGACCTTTTGACGTGGGCAAATCAAGATCGGCTAGCGCCTCAGGCTCCAAAAGCGAAGTATCTTAATTCTTGGGTATTTCACCTGGTCGATAATCTGGTAGCCAACTACATGGGAAGATCGCAAGCAACGCCAAGCCTGAGAGTACCATGAATCCGATTTTCAAAGCCCGCGTTCGAGCATCCGCGTTGATGCTGAGTGCCTCGGTCACTTGCTCGGGAGTGGCGTCTGTATTAGAGAGGCGTTCTTTCAGTTGAACATCGCTCAAAAAGTTCAAATTCGTTAGGTTCACTTGATCCTTTAGTTCAGCAGTAATCACTGGATTATCGGTACTACCAGCGATAATCATCGCACTCAATAGCCCCACGAGCGTTGCGCCGACGAGTGCTGTTCCAACGGCGGCAGCCAAGTTCTGAGTGACTCCTCGCATCGAACCAACGTCGCCGGCGTACTCTTTCGGAGCCGACGTGACGAGTACGTTGAACAAGAGTGTTACCAACGCGCCTTGGCCCAATCCGACTGTGATTAACCCAATAATCACCGGTACCGAACTCCATTCATTCTTCACGGTGAATGCTAACCATGCAGTTCCAATGGCCACCAATACAAACGCTCCGCGAGCGATTGTTCGAGGAGTGAAAAGACTATAAAGTCGAACAATTAAGATGGCCGTAAAGAAAACCGTTAGCATGAACGGCATCATCGCAACGGAGGTCATCAATCCACTTTGCCCCTGCACAATTTGAATGTACAGCGGAACGGAAAAGTTGATCGCTCCTTCAACGGCGACCACGAGAAACAAGGCGATTACGGCAGCCCATTCTTTCGGCGATTCAATCACCTTCAAAGCCAACAGCGGCGTCTTACCACGTTCTGTTTGCCAGTGTGTCCAACCGAAAAAGCCAAATCCAATCAGGATGCCGACGACGATCATCGCCAGCGCGGGCGAAACACCCATCACATCAAAGGGGGCCGATGGATTTGCCATCAGTAATCCCCAATTGCGAATGTTGTTAAAGCCAAACGTGATCAAGATAATAGCGACGGCCGAGAGAACCACCCCGAAGATATCAATCTTGACATCCGCTCGAGGAACCGACGGCTTGAGTTTTGTACTCAAAAGAAGGATTGCCCCAGCATGCAAGATAAGGAGTCCAAATGCATATCGCCAACTGAGAAACGTAGCAACCGATCCAACGATGACGAACGCAAGAACTCCCGCGATTGCCCGAGCCGAACCTAGCCAGCCGACTGCCTCGGCTTGTTGTTTTCCAGAATAGTGATTCGCGATCAGGACCACCAAGGTTGGCACTAGTGCGGCTCCGGCGAATCCAGCCAGTCCTTGCGAAGCAAGCATCAGTTCTGCAGTCGGACTGACAACCATGCCAACCATTGCCAATAAGAAGAGCGACACGGCAGATTGAAAGAATAACTTTGCACCAAAGCGTTGCCCAAGCTTCGCACCTAGCATGATGAAGCCCGAGACCCCCAGCGAGTAAAACACAACGGCCGTACCAATCGTCGTGGGTGCTGTTCCAAAACTTTCAACCATTCCCCCCATAGAAACAGGAATAGCCGCGACGTTGAAAGACATCAACGCCTGCCCCATCGCGATGACGATCATTGGTATCCAAGAATCGCGGACTTCTGCCTCTGAACTCGCTGTACTTGTTGCCATGATTATCACTCTTTAATAACAAGATTTAGTAGACTGCCAATAAACGATCACCGCGACAAGCTCCGCGCTCTCTGCGCCTAAGCGTTTTAGTGCCCCCTGATTCCAGTCGGAGCGAAAAACGCCGAACACGAAACGAGGACGTTCGCCGTCACACTTCGGGTTTCGATACCAAGAGATCCATCCCAAGTTCTTGCGAAAGGAACTTGGCTACAAGCTGACCTTTGACACTATTACCGGCTTGATCAAGTGGCGGAGCAAACGTCCCGAGACCACCTTTTCCAGGCGACACAGTAACAATCCCGCCTCCGATCCCACTCTTGCCAGGTAAACCGATTTCGTACATCCAGTCACCTGAGGTTTCATAAAGGCCTGCCGTCAGCATAACAGCCAACGCATAGTGGCAAACCGACGCGTCGACGACTCGCTCTTTGGTAATTGGATTGACTCCGCCATCAGCGAGAGTTGCCCCCATCACCGCCAAGTCTTTCGCACTCACATTCAGCGAACACTGCTTAGTATACAGATCCGTCGCCTCAGCAGGATCCATGTAGATTCGACCAAAGCTTTGAAGCAACCTCGCGATACTTTGGTTTCGAAAGTTGGTCGCCGATGCCGATGCGTAGACTTCTTCATTGAGTGGTAGCGTGCGACCTGCAAAACGCGAAAGTCCCTCATGAATGAATTTCCATTTGGCTTCCAAGTTGTCACCTGGGACTAAGCTTGTTGTTGCAATCGCTCCCGCATTCACCATAGGGTTGGTTGGTCCACCACCTTGCTCAATTGCGGCTAACGAATTGAAGGCAAGTCCTGTAGCATTCACACCAATTTTTTCGCGTACTTCGACATGCCCGAGTGCTTCACAAACCAGCGCGAAGATAAACGGCTTCGAGACGCTCATGATGGTGAATTCGTGAAGCGCATCGCCGACGGAAAAGAGACTCCCGTCCGTTCCGACGACACAGATGCCGAAGAGATCTTTGGGAACGCGTTCCAATGCCGGATAGACGTTCGAGTTCTTCCCATCCGTATTGGTCTTGAACTTTTCGTACGATTCGGTGACGAGCGAAGTTACCATTTCTTTCGGAGGCAAATGCCCCGTCGAAACGTATGGATATCTTGTCTTTGAACTGGTGGTCATGAATTTGTTCCTTACGTCGGTGCTTTCACATTAAACAAGATCGCATAGATCGCGGGCATGACGAGCATGGTCAGTACGCAAGCGAACGAAAGACCGAACATGATGCAAGCCGCCATTGCTGCGAAGAAAGGATCCTGCGTCAATGGAATCATGCCTAGTACGGTTGTGATAGCGACCATCAAAACGGGTCTGAGCTTTTTCACACCGGCATCCAGGATCGCTTGATAAGGAGTTTTTCCTTCTTCCGTTGCGGTTTTAATTCGACTCAAAACCACAATCGAATTCTTAATCTGCTCGCCACCTAGACTGAGTACGCCCAAGAGGGCCATAAACCCGAAAGGCTGTCCGGTGATAAGCAGACCGGCTGTTACACCGATCAATGCGAGAGGAACGATCATCCAAATCAATGCAGTCGCTCGAATCGAATTGAACAAGCAGACAACGATCATCAGCATCAAAACAAACGATAGCGGCAGGGGCTTCATCAAAGCAGCCCTTGCGTCGTTGGAGTTCTCGAACTCACCTCCCCAGGAGAGCGAGTACCCCGGCGGAAGCTCGATCGCTTCCACCTTGGACTTGACTCGACTGAGTAGCTGACTCGGTAAGCCGTAGCTTGGGTCAGCATGGACGGTCACCGTCGGCGTTCGATCACGTCGCATCACGACAGGATCCTCCCATTCCATCGTAACGTTTGATACGACTTGGCTGAGCGGAATCATCCTTCGAGCGACAGGGCTCCAGATCTGTGTGCTTTGAATCCGATCAATATCGCTTCGTTCTTCTAGGGGAGGCCTCGCAACGATGGGCAGTAGGCGAGTCTCTTGCGGGAAGGTTCCGCCGCCGGCGCTACCCGGTTCGCGATAGAAACCAACAACGGATCCTTCAAAGCTTAACTGCAATGCTTGAGCCACATCAGCGCGAGTGATCCCGTTGCGTCGAGCTTGCATTTCGAGCATATCTGGACGAAGGTTTTTCTCTCGTTGACGCCAATCGCTTCGGACGCAAAGCGTTCCACCATCTTCTTCAAGGACCTTCATCGCCTGATCAGCCAGGGCTCGCAATTGAATAGGATCGGGACCGTTGAAGCGAGCTTGAACGCGCCCACCGTCGCCAGGGCCTAGTAAGAACTTCTTCGCGATCGTGTTCGCATCAGGTTGATTATTGTCCATGTAGTCTTGGATGGTTTGGATCAATCCGTCGATCTTCGCTGAATCGTCCACGTCCACCAAAAACTGGACGAACGCACTGTTCTCTCTCTCTGGTGTATAGACCAACAAGAATCGCAAAGCACCGCCCCCAATGAAGGAAGAGATGTGCTCTACCCCATCCTGAGCTCGAATAAATTCCTCCACGCTTTCAGCGAATGCTTCAGAGCCGCGAATGTGGGTTCCTGCTGGCAAGAAGCAATCGACCATAAATTGAGGTCGCGTCGCCGGCGGGAAAAAGCTTTGGTCGACCTTTGTAAAACCCCACAAAGACCATGCGAACAACCCGATCGACATCGCGACGACCAACCATCGAAATCGCAAAGCCAACTTTAACAACCACAGATATCCACGGAAGAAGAAGCCGTCGTAGGGATTGCTCTCTTGAGCCTTCTTACCGCCAGGAATGGGGTTGAACGCGATATAGCTTAAAAGCGGAGTCACCGTGATTGACGAAATCCAGCTCAGCGAAAGCGAAATCATGATCACCCAGAAGAGCGAGTTACAGTATTCGCCAGTACTATCGTCAGACAAACCAATCGCAGCAAATGCGATAACGCCGATCGCAGTCGCGCCAAACAGTGGCCACTGATTCTCAGCAACCACTTCGCGGACGACTTTCATTTTGTCTTCGCCCGCTTCAATACGAACCTTGATACTCTCGATCACAATGATCGCGTTGTCGGTAAGCATGCACAGCGCGATAATCAGTGCTCCCAGCGAGATTCGCTCTAGCAAAAGTCCACCGATTAAGTACATCACCAAGAACGTTGCCATGATCGTAAGGAACAACACAGCCCCGATGATCAAACCCGTTTTACGCCCCATCGTGAAGAACAGCACGACAAAGACGATCGAAACAGCTTTGCCTAGATTCCAAATAAATTCATTGGTGGCGTACTCGACCGCTTCTGGTTGGAAATTGATCTCACCGATTTCGATACCGATCGGTTGATTGACTTTCAAATCTTCTAACGTTTTACGAACACCATTTCCACCTGCACCAACGTTGCCACCTTGAACGGTGGAGATTCCTAGTCCGATCGCTGGCTGCCCATCGAATCGAAGCAGCCTTCGTGGCGGATCTTCGTAGCTACGTTCAATCGTTGCAACATCTCGAAGGACTCTTTGACGACCGGAACTATCCGATCCGATGACCATATCGAGCATTGCTTCGGCGGTTTCGAAGCCGCCTGTTGGGTCGAGTGCAATATGCCGATCACCGACTTGGATGCGTCCACCATCGGCAGCCACGTTATTGGCTTGCAGCAATGCGTACAATTCTTGTTCATTGATTCCAAGGCTTGCCAGTCGCAATCGCGATATCTCTAGAAAAACCACTTCGCGTTGTTCGGAGAAGAGGTCTACTTTCTGAACGTCGGGAACAAGTAGCAAGTTGCGGCGCAAGAATTCTGTGTAGCGTCTCAACTCGGGTTGCGTAAAGCCTTCTCCTGAGATTGCGAAGAAGATACCGTACACATCACCAAAGTCATCGATCACCATCGTCCGACCGCGGACGGCTGGAGGGAGTTGCATTTGTACGTCGTTGATTTTCCGACGGAGCTCATCCCAAACTTGGGGAATCGTATTCTTGTCGTAATTGTCTTTGATGATGGCCGAGACGACCGAGCGGCCTCGAGTCGATTGAGAATCCACTCGTTTGAGCTGTCCAAGCTGTTGACAGGCAATCTCGATTGGGTTCGTTACTTCTTTGGCAACTTCTTCCGCGCTCGCCCCTGGATACGAAGTAACGATCAAAGCTTCCTTGATCGTAAACTCGGGGTCTTCCAAGCGTCCTAGTCGGTTATAGGCCGCGAGGCCACCGACAAGTACAAAAAACATCGCAACGAAAATGACTCGATTGTTGCGCACCGAAAATTCAGCCGCATTCATTACTTGCCGCCTTTCGATTCGCTAGCTGGAACCATATCGGAGCTTGTTCCTGGGCCACCGCTGAGTGCATCTCCGAGATCTCGAACTTTCATTCCTTCTCGCAGTGCCGTGACACCTGCAACCACAATTCGATCGCCCGGTTGCAAGCCTTCGACCACTTCGATTTCGCTGGCGATGGCTGCCCCTGTTTTGACTGGTCTTCGGGAGACGATTTGGTCTGCTCCAAGAATCCAAGCAACTTGCTCACCTTGTTCGGTTTTCATTACAGCCGAAACGGGTACGAGTAATCGGTTTCCTAAAATTTCTGCTCGGCGATACACCGCAGTAACTGTCGCGGTCATGCCAGGGAGCATTTGGATTTCCGATGGCGATTGCAAGGCGACACGCACATTGAAGGTTTGTGTCGTGGGGTCAGCAACTTTGGCGATTTCTCGAATTGTTACAGGAAACTGAAGTCCCGGAGCGCCACTCACCTCGACAGTTAGCTCAACAATATCGGCCGTACGGATGTCGCGAGTCATGACCATCTCAGGAACATCGACGGCAACCTCGATCTCATCAACATCTTGAAATCGGACTACCGGTGCTGTCGCATTCACGTTCTGGCCTTCCTCGACAAAACGCTGAGCGATTACGCCATCGTAAGGGGCAAGAAGTGTGCTGTCTTTAAGATTTAAGTTGGCTTCGACCAACCGCGCTTCCAAACCACGAATGGCGGCTTGCTTGGAATCGATGTCTTCTTCGCGGGCGATTGTTCCCTGTGCAACGAGTTGTAATGCCGCTTGATGGTCTTCTAGAGCAACGCGATAGGTAGTCTGAACAAGTTCGAATTCCGATTTGGAGATCGATCGGGTCTTTACCAATTGTTCGGAGCGGTCCATTTCAGCACGAGCATTTGCAAGTCGAGCTTCTGCCGCGCGTGCTTGCATGCCTCGTCGCAATTGCTCTTCGGTTCGCTCGCCTTGCATCAGTGCGGCTAACGCTGCGCGAGCTTGGTCGAGTTGACTTTGGACAGTCTTCAGCCTTGCTTCAAATTCGTCTTGTCGCAGTCGAGCAATCACCTCGCCCTTGGCTACGCGTTGTCCCTCTTTGACTGGCAACTCGGTAAGCAAGCCCGATACCTGAAAGGCCAGCTCAACACGTCTCGAGGCATCGACTCGACCGGGAAAAGATCGCGTTCGAGTCCCCTCACCCGGAGACAAGACCATCGTTTTCACGGGACGAACCACCTCGCGTCGGACAACTTCATTGGGCGTGCAACCCATTCCGATAGGAAGGAGCAACGCTAGCAAGGCAACGCCTCGAGTGAGGCTCGTCGAAGCGGGACATACAAGTCGCATAGGGGAGCGCTTTCGTAAACGAAAAGAAGCTTGAAGGAGTTTTGTATCGAGAAATCGAAACACTTTGATTAGTCAGGTCGAATCGTTCGAGCCATCTGACTCGAGTATATCGAATCCTCGCCCCAACGAAACACATCCACCACATTAATCGCCAGATACTGGTTCCTGTGAATTGTTGGGTTTCTCCCTTGGAAACGGTAATCTCGGTTGCCCGTTCTGCCGATAATACCGATTGTGATGCGAGTTCCGCTTTTGCAAAGTCTTTTGGTCAAGGAAACTGGTGCGATGCTATGCTCGCTGCAGCTTCCGCTGGGGTACCTGCGATGCAGTCTAAATGCCAGTCAGCTTATCTTAGATTCTTAATAATTTTCGGCTCGATTGTCGCATCCGTTGCTACTGCTGTTCTCAATCCAACTGCATTCGGACAACCACCTGAACAAGTCGTTGACATTGCCGGTGAAGCAAGTCAGGAATACCAAACGGCTCCAGGTAGCGATGACTCGGGGAATGGATATCAGCCGGGCGACTACATCTACAGCAGAACCGATCGGGCTGCTGCAAAGCGCTACGATACGTTCGCAGAGAATTACAACATTCCTACGATTGGTCCCAAAGCCTATGCAGATTATGCCCCAAGCCTTTATTACAGCACGGATTCAAACTACGAGACAGTCCCAGGGCAGCCGCTTTACCTGCGCCTTTCACCACCCGTAACTCAAGAGGAACAAGACGAGGGGCGATTTGTGCTTCGCGGGCCAGTCCCGGGTTCTTATTTGGTTCCAGGAACGAGTACTGCTTTTCGGTTCAGCGGGTTTGTTCGGATGGGTGCAAACTACAGCTTTGATCAGATTCGAACACCCGACTTGTTTGTTACGAATGCTATTCCGGTTCCACAAGATCCGAACCTCTCTAATCAGAACGTCAACTTCAGCGCAAGACCGACTCGATTGAGTCTGGATACATGGACACCGACATCGCTCAACGACCTAGCGGTTCACACCTTTATCCAGTTCGACTTTCTAAGCGATAACCCACCGGCTGTCGGATCCGCTGCGAGACCACGATTGCGATTGGCCTTTATTGACTTGGGTTACTTTCGAATTGGACAAGACACAACCGTGTTCATGGATCCTAGTTCGTTTCCTCGGACAGCAGACTTTCAAGGTCCCAACGGTGTTGTCAACTCGCGTCAAGGCCTTTGTCGGATGACATTGCCACTGACCGAGCGAGTCTTCTTCGCTTCAGCCGTCGAACAACCTTTTTCCGATATCACAACGAACGCGACGGGCATCAACATCCAGGACTCGCCCGACTTTACCAATCATCTTCGTTTTGAATCGGACTTGTTAAGGTTTCAAACGGCGACAATCCTGCGATCGATTGGCTATCGTGCAACGGGTCAATCGGTTGACCGTGAACTCGGATGGGGAGTTAACATCACCAGCAACTTCCATCCATGGGCGGCTCTCTTCGGTACGAATCCACTCCGCGACGCCGACCCAGGCCCGCTTACACGAAGCCGAGTAATTCTTCAGTACGCGACCGGTTCGGGAATCGGACGTTACTTCCAGGACTCAAGCGGCCAAGGGCTTGATGGAGCGATCGACGCTTCCGGGCAATTTCAAGCGTTGGACATCTCGGGCTGGACGACCGCGTATGAACAGTGGCTCTCCAAGAAGTGGTTAGCTAATTTTGTCTGCTCGGGCTTGAAGGGAAGCGGGACGAACGCGATGGCGGCCAATACGTTCAACAACTCAACCTATGTTGCAGCAGGTTTGTGGTGGATTCCCGTAGGTAACGCGTCGATCGGAGCGGAGTATCTTTGGGGTGAACGAGAAAACTTGGACGGCCAAAGTCGAGCAGCTGATCGTCTCCAAACCGCTTTTGTTTACAGTTTCTAGGCCGTCAGAAATTAATCGGCCTGAACTCAATGCGTCACCTCGCGGTCCACGTAAAGACTTTCTCCAATAAAGCCAAAATCAAAATCAGTCGGTTCGCCGTGTAACCTTCACCTTTGGCGAACAATCTACTCGCTAGTATGTGAGTACTCATTCGATTAGACTCTTGGTTGGGTGGGCATCACGATGATCGAGATTGCCTTGTCTTCACTTCCCTTCATGAATCTGCCTGAGTTATTGAGTCGCAATGAGCAATGAGCTGATAATCGTTTTGGGGCTTCTCGT
>JAIYDQ010000383.1 GCA_027487375.1 Planctomycetaceae bacterium | reverse complement strand
ACGGATCAAACGAAGCGGATTCGGCATCACTTGCTACCAAACGAAGAAAGACTTCCAACCCGATGAACGGCAAGAGCCCCAGAAGGACTAATGCACATCGAAGAATCCAGAATCGGGTGATAGTGCTTCTCACGATTACGAATTAAGTGCCTAAGTTTTCTCTGAAAAAATCGATCGTGCGTTTCCAAGCAAGCTTAGCTGACGCATCATCGTAGCGAGGCGTCGTATCGTTGTGGAATCCGTGGTTTGCCTTTTCGTAAATGTGGGCTGTGTATTTTATGTTCGCGGCCTTCAATGCCGTTTCATACGCAGGCCAGCCCTCGTTAACGCGTTGATCAAGCTCCGCATAGTGGATCAACAATGGAACTTTGATTTTGGGGACATCAGCAATCGCTGGTTGCCGTCCGTAAAAGGGAACTGCTGCCGCGATAACGTCAGACGCACGGACGGCCAACTCGTTAGCAATTCCACCCCCAAAGCAAAATCCAACCACGCCAACCTTGCCATTCGATTTCGGGTGTGCTTTGAGATAGCGGGCTGCCGCTGCGAAGTCTTGCTTCATTTCTTCAGGATCGCGTTTCGCCTGAAGATTGCGGCCTTCTTCGTCATTGCCTGGATAACCCCCTAGTGGAGAAAGCGCATCGGGTGCAAGTGCCAGAAATCCTTCCGCCGCAAGACGTCTCGCTACATCCGCAATGTATGGATTAAGTCCTCGATTTTCGTGGACTACGACAACTGAAGGAAGCTTATCGGTCGCTTGTGATGGCCATGCCAGAAGCCCTCGGATTGTTCCACCACCTTGTGGAGATTCATATGCAATTTGCTCAGTCTTTATCCTCGGATCACTTGCTGGAACTTGCTCGGCAAAAGCGTAGTTTGGAGTGAGCTTTGACAAGATTGCTTCCGCAGTAAGCCCTCCGACTGTGAATCCAGCGGCTCGCTGGAGGAAATCCCGGCGCGCGATTCGTCCGTGGGCGTAATCATCATACAGATCCAAAATTCGCTGATCGTAGTCACTCGCATTTTCTCTTTGCATTTTGATTTTGTCCTTGCTTATTGATGGAATCGACAACTAATTTTCGAATCTGAAGGTTGTTTTACGTAGATGTGTCTCTCCGAGACGGAGGAATCTCACGTCTCGGAGAGACGCGACTACGCGTTTAAAAGTAGAGCCTAAATTGGACAGCGCTCGGTTTGCGCTGGAGTCCAGGCTTTAGCCGCTTTTGGCGAATCCAAAATTCTGGGCGCCTAAAGGCTGTACTCCAGCGCAAACCTATCGCTTTCCAACTAAATTGATCCTGAGTTACGAGTCGGTAAGAGAAGATGAACGACGCACTTGAATGATATCTCGAAAAAGCTTTTCGAGTTGTTCATAGTAATCGTCATCGGAAAGCTCTTTCTTCTTTTCTCGTAGCGTTTCAATCTTGTTCTCTATCTCTTCGATCTTTATTTGCTGCGTCGCATTGATTTGCGCTGCATTCGGCAATGCAAAAAGTACAGTCCGTTTTGCAAGCAGGCCATCTAGAGTCAGGTTATCAGCAGGTGCTTTCACTGGCCGGACACCTTGAAAAAAAGACGCCGGTGTTCCCCGTTTATCGCCGTTGTCATCGAGCAGCGATTGCTCAGAGGCGAGACGTCCGTCGTTTGTGTAGAACGAATTGGTTTCGTTCGATGCGATTAGAAAAGCTTCGAGAAGTGAGATGCTTTTGTCATGATCCAGGTCGGCCTTAGAGTTCGAAAGCGATTGCGAGAAGTAATCTCCGAATCTTGCGAAGTTCTGTTCGGATCCGCTTTTGGTTGCCGTGATGATGATGCGATTGGGACCCGACAAAGCGTTGATGAAGGGCCCGCTGCAGGAACTGCAATTCACGATGATCCACTTGGTGGCTGGTTGATTGCCAGGGGATTCGGAAGCTTTGTTCATGGCGTTCACGAGCATCTCCGAGGAAATGTCTGGACCTTGTAAATTGAACTTCGACGCGCCTGTTTTCTGCGTTGGATCGTGCGTTCCGTGACCAATCAAAACTAGCCAACGCTCTTGCGAAGGTGGCTCCGTAGTGGAAAGAGTTTCCCGCTCGATCCATTTCAAGAGCTGCGATAGATGATCCGAGCTCTTTGAGTGAGCTGACTCTTCTTTGTTTGTGCCGTCGATCAGTAAGAACTGGGTTGAAGCGTTATCAGCGGACTCGATTTGCGAATCCTCAGTTTTTGATTCATCTGTTGATGACTTGTCTGGTTTCGAATCATTCGCGACTGGCATGGCAAAGGCATCTTGCCATCGCTTGGCCCAAGCCCGAAACGCTTCACCATATTCGCTTTGGCCTTCGGCTCCAATGACAACGCAAATGTCTCTTTGGACATTCGGCGATTGTGCGATTGCTTTTGCGTTACTCAACGGAATAAGGATCGACAGGTAAACAAAGCTTCGCAAGATAAATTTCTTACTTTGCTTAGTGTAAGTGTCGCGTAATCGGCTTAATGCAACCGACGCTTCCTTTGCGATTTTGGTGGTGGTTTTATGCCATACCATAGCGTCTCCTGATGCCCCATTCGATAGACAAACATCCGAGCGCTAAAATCAAAACCCAGCTTTGATGCCAGAGTTGGTATATCCGAGTCTCCACGATGGGGGCTCGACGCGTTGGCAGATTCGCAACGAATCGATCTAGCTCATTTGACTCGATGACTTCGCCGCCCGATTCGGTTGCAAGCGATTCTAAAAAGCCAGTGTTCTCGCCAAGTGACTGATACTCACGTGCAAGCGGTTCATAGGTCCAGCCAAGTTGAGCAGACCCGATTTCGCGACCGTTACTGGAGGTTACTTCTGCAGTCGCCGAATAGACTCCTTCTACATCTCCTACAAATGTCGCTTCGTACGTCCCAACTGCTTGGCGGGACGGTTCTGCTCGGGAGACCATCGTCTTGCCGCTTGGCGAGATGACCGTTACTTGAACGTTGGCATTTTCAACCACGTTAAAATCAACATCTTTGGCATCAACTTGCAAATGGAATGATTTGCGACTGCTTGATTGATTTTGCTCCGCATCTTGCACCAATCGCAAATCGACCGAATGAGGGACATCGGAGATAAGCCATCGAACCATTTGACGCCACGATTGGGCAAGCGGCGAAGCGTTTGGTTCCTTTCCCGAAGAAACACTTGCGGGCTTGTGCAAACCCCAACGCCACATGTCGCCGATGGTGAAGGCTGACGATCGGCCTTTACCGAAACGTTGGGTTATCAAGACGGGAAGCGTTTCATCCGAGAGCGAACTGTCTTCTTTAGCGCTAGTTGAACGAACACCGGGCTCGAATATTGTTGCTTCGGCCAAGACTGACGCACCGGGTTTAATCTTGGTGAGGGAATTGATTACCTCAAATGAAGGCATGGCACGCAAGCGATCCCGCTCCGAGCTTTCATTTTCCGCCAGTCGCAAAAACGGCTGCAGCCATCCTTCGCGTGTCAGTTGGTAACGATACGCTTTCGACTCTGAGGAAGAAGCGGCATCTGGGATTGCTTTTCCGGAGTCGTTCATGGCTTGAGACCGGTAATTGTCGTCGCCATAAAAAGGAAGCATCTGACTGAGGATTGAGTTTTGAAATCCTTTGCCTCGCATCGATTCGGTTCCGCCCAAGACAATCAAAGATCCTCCGCGCACTGTCACGAACTGTCGAAGCAATGACTGGTCTGCTTGGCTTAGAAACTCGGGCTCCAAATCGTCCAGGATGATCGCGCAGTATTCAAAAAGCTCTTCTGCTTTTTTAGGAAACCCTAACTTCAGTTGCCCAGCCTCAGTGACTCCCATCCGCACGAACACGGGTTCGTCATACTTCTGCTTCTCCTCGTCAGAGATGTCTTCAAAGCCAGAGAATAGTGGATTGGATGAATCCACCTTGGATTCGCGGAAATTGAATTTAGGTTGTTTGTTTGCAATCCGGATAAGTGATGTAAGTTTTATTTCGTCGTCTTCATCGAGTGCTCGTTTCAAGAACTTGAACTCCCAATTCGGGCGGCCCGCAAAATAAAGAATCTTGTAGGGACCACGCCCACGATCGATCACTTGGTAACGAGCATTGTTGCCAAGCGTCGCCTCTTCGCGATCCCCAACGGCTTTCAATGCCGACTTGCGTTCGCCATTTGTATCAGTGTTTTCTTGCTGGAGGACAGCGGTTCTTCGGACTACTACTTGGTATCCCTGTACGCCTGAATTCTCAGGCCGGAATCGAAACTCAACAGGAGTGAGCTGGTTGTTGCTTCCGAGCTTGAGGACTTTCGATTCTTGAACTTTTCCTTCCGAATCTACCAGGTCAACGGTCACCGATTCCTCTGAGAAACCATGATGACTAACGTTCGCTTGGATCGTTACCGGCGCCGCCTCGAAATCAGACTGTCGTGTTGTGATGTTAGCGATTCGAATGTCACGAATTGATTCCGAGGTAAATTCTTTACCGGCAATGCGCACTGGATAGATCGGAAAGCCTAATTCTCGAATCCACTCCTTGGGGCGTGAATCAGTCGCCATTCCATCAGTGACCAGAAGGACACCTGCGAGCGGTTGGCCGTCGTAACGATCACGAACGGACTCCAGTGAACGATGGACGTCGGAACCTGTCCCACTGTTGGTGATCTCCTGTAAGGAATCAGTCGGTTCGAGGGTGTTGCTAAAGCGATACTTGCGTACGCGAAAATCATCCGCGAGCTTTCTTGACCAAACGGCGTCATCAGCGAGAAAGGGGGTGCGTGTTGGAACTTCTGGATCGCTTATGTCCAACGTTTTGTTCTGAATAAGCACATCCATACTTTGGCTATCATCTACAACGACAGCGAAGAGGTTCGCCTGAGGCTTGGGACGCTGCGAGGTGCCCATAGGATCGAGTAAACATGCCAAGAGCAGCGCCACACCGAAGATCCGCGAAGCGAATGCGACAACTCGCAATCCAATCGGGACGCGACGGATTCTTGATGAGCGGGCATAAGTAAAAATCGTCAACAAAATGAAGACGATACCGACCGCTAGAACGGCGTTTATCCATTTTGCGTTTCCGAAAACAATCTCCGGAAAAACGCTTTGGGCTATCATGAATTCGTTAGAAAGCAACATCATCGCTTCTGACCGCTTCCTAGATTCTCGTAGTACTTATCAACTTGCTGCTGATAGTTGCTTGGGAGCGGATCACGATCGACTGGAACAATCGCGTTGCGTTCGGCAGACGATCGCAGCAATGCTTCCTGCACTTTCTCTTGAAGCTGGTCGAGCGGTTGAACAATAAGCTTTCGAACCAATGGCCATTGAGGATCTTTCGCGTGCCTTGCATAGTCAATTCGCATCTCACGAGCCGCCTCGCGAATGCGCGCCGCATCGGCCTTCATCTCCGGGTCCGAAACAAGCTCCTCGACATCGCGAAGAGCATCAGTCCACTTTGTAAAGTCATTACCAGTCAATGGCGACGACTCAGAAACGTCCCGAGCTAGTTGCTCCAATCCACCACCTTCACCGCCACTAGTTTGCCCACGACTGTTTTGCCCACGGCGCTGCCCCTGTGCTTGCCCGCGAGCTTGACCTTCCGCTTGACCCTGTCCTTGTCCTCGTGCCTGCGACTCCCCTTGAGATTGCGTACTCGCTTCATTACTTGACTGGTCATTGGGTTGACTTCCAGATTGCTTACCAGGTTGCCTACTTTCTTGGTTAGACGGTGAATCGGAAGGTTTGCCTTGTGCTTGTTGGGGATCGTTTGGCGAATCTTGTTTTGTTTGCGGGCTGTTTGGCTTTTCAATAGGTTTAGAATCAGAGGTTTTGCCATCGGGTTGGTTCGCGTTTTCGGCGGTCTCGGCGTCACCGTCGGCAGACGCACTTTTCTCCGTGTTTGACTGGTTTTGGGGATCGTTGCGATTTGCCTCCGCTTCGATTTGCTTTTTCGCTTGGTTGAGTTCGCTAAGTGCTCTACGCAGGGATGCTTGTTCGCTACCGATGATTTTTTCGGAAGCTTGTTCAATACTTTCTCGAAGCTCTCGCACTCCTTCTGCGACCTTGGAACCAATTTCTTTGGCGGGTTCATCTAAGCCTCGATCGAGGAGAGTTGGCACCTGTTGCATTCCCTGAGCGAGTCCATTTTGCTTTGATTCACGAAATGATTCGTATAGTTCTTCAGCAAGAAGCGGTTCGCTTGATTCGGCCTCGGTGACGGTCTCTTGCATTTGCTCGAGTAGCTTGTCGAGTTTCTCTTGCTGTTGAGACCACTGTTGACGAGTCGATTCGTTGGCTTGATTGGGCTCTTGAGAAGTCCCTTCAGGCCGCAGTGGTGTGGCTGAATCATCTTTACTCGCTTCATTAGGATTGGATGTATCAGATTCTGGATTTTGATCTGCAGCGGACAAACTCTCTTGCAGCTTCTGTTGTTGCGAGTCGAGTTCTTGTGCATTCTGAAGAAGGCTTCGAACGGTTTGTTCCAGTTGGATAGCAGAGCTTTGTCGTAGCTCTTCGCGAGTCTCTTCCATTTGGCGTTCGGCTCGAGTTCCCGATGAAATTGCAGGAGCGGGTTTTCCTTCGGACAACGACTCGACAGATTTCTGGAGTTCACTTCTAGCTTGCTCCATTTGCTCTTTGGCTTTTTGCATGGTTTCTTGCGCCTGAGCATCTTGCGATTCTTGCGACTGCTGCATGCGATCGAGAAGTTCGTCCGAATCGCGTAGCAATTCTTGTTGATTGTCACGGAGCCGCTTAAGTTCCTCTTCAAGCTCTTTCGCCTTCTCTTCATCCTTGT
>JAIYDQ010000430.1 GCA_027487375.1 Planctomycetaceae bacterium | reverse complement strand
GCGGCTGTGCAGGCGTAACCGAAACTGGTTCAGCGACGATTTGCTCCGAGTCGGCTTGACTAATCGGTAGTTGTTCCGACCGTGGGGGCTCTGAACGTGCTGGCTCTGGAGCGAGCGTAGCTGAAGCTACTGCGGCTGGGGTTGCTGGCGCTGGGGCAGGTGGCTCTGGCACTTCGGTAGTTTGCGGTGCCTGTACCACTATCGCCGGTATCTCCGGGGCTGGCGTTTTAGAGGCTGGAGTTACGGGCGGTGATGGATCAACTACTTGCGTTGATTGAACTTCCGATTTTGGTTCCGGTTCAGGGACGACCGGTGCACTGACATGAGTCGCAACTTCAACGCTTGCAACAGGTGAAACGGTTGGCGACGGAGTTGCGGGAGCAGATTCAGCCGCAGCATCTGAGTTGATACTGAGCGCGATATGCCCCCAAGGATCGAGCGACGGACGTTGATACGACGAGTTGTTGGTCCAGTTAATCAACGAAGCTAGGCCACTGAGAGGTTGAGCTCCCAGCATGATCGCATACTCCCGTCCTAACGCGATTTGCGCTGCGGACTGTGTTGGACTATTTGAATTACTTGCCATATTCGTGAATTACTGATGAACGATTCGATTGACTTCAGAAGGATCTATAGGCTGCATATCTATCGCTTAAACTTCCTTAACTTTCTTCATGATGTCCTTCCCAGTTGCTCCTTGACTTCGCCAGAACGATGCCGCATCGACTCGCTCCGCATGGGAGATCAAAAACTTGCAGTGATCCGCCCCCATCGCGTAACACTGGATCTCAACGCAACCAAAGTCTTTCCGAGCGAGAACACTGAACACGGAGGCAAACAACCCTGCATAGAAGTAGCAAACTGCGGCACCGATATCGCCTAATGTCTTGGCAACGGCCGATTCATAGAGCTCAATAAACAGCATGTCGCGTTTAGCTTCACGAAAATCGAATTGCCAAGTTCCCCAGCCTTCGATTGTCAGCGGCCACCACCACGTTTCTAACATCATGCCCATCCCCATTTTCGCAAAGTCGACTTCGAATTCGCCTTGCGATCGTTTCACGAAGTTTCGCATATCCTCCATGCCCCATGCATATCCAGTCTCATACATCACCATCCCCGCACGGTCGCCCACTTCGTCTTCTAAGCCAGCGAGCATCCCTGTGATAAAGTCTTCCGTCACTCGCAATACTCGCTGCCCGTAAACGTTTCGAATGATGCCGTTTTGACGGTCTCGTTGATAGAATTGATCACTGGTGTAGTAGTTATGCTTAAACGGCTGAACGCCCGGCGTCATGCGTATTTGATCGCGTATTTTTCCATCAGCCTTCTCATTCCGAATGCTGATGATCGATTTGTCTTCTGGTGTGCCCGACATGATCTCGACAAATTGTTTTGACTTCTCTTCGGGCGAAATTAATGAACTCATAGTTTGATGCTTTAAACAAGCGGCGGGATAGGCTAGTTAATTGTTTGTGAATAAGCGTGTACCAGCCGACATGGCGATTAAACCCGTTGGCAATCAGAAACTATCGGTTCGAAGTGACACGCTGGAATCGTTAACGAGACAGGAATCGCAGCGTATAAATCGTGAAGCATGCTCATAAACTGAACAGCGCCATCGACGATCTGTAATGTTTCACTTATCGCAAACGATGTTGAGTCAATTCGTTCTTTGAGAGCCCGAACACGTGCCGGAGTTCCTGCGGCTCCTTCAACGTGATACTCCAATCCAGCGATCTCTCCAGCCGGAATTCCTAGTGCTTTACTCAGCGGACGAGCAATCACTAACGAGCCCATTCGTGAGCCTTCGAGGATGTACAAACACCCGATTAATGCATGAGGCGAATGCTTGGTCCATGTTCCCATTTGCTTAACAATCGCTTCTGTCTGGGACATCGCAGGGAACGAATGCGTGCAGAACTTCAAGGAACGAAGGTCACGCTTAATCGTTTCCGTGCGACACATTTCGTCTTTTAAGAAATCAGCAACAGTTTCTGACGATCGCATCCCCGTCTCTAAAGCCCAGTGGATTCGCCACAGCTGCGCAAGTCCGCGTGCGTAGTCGGAAGCACTGATGAAGTCGCCCATCATCGCGATCGAAAATGGGGTCTTTTCAATGCTGTCATGCGACTCGGCGATAGCAGATCGAATACGATTGATTGTGCTCATTACATCCTCAAGGTTTTGCAAAGACAAAGTTTGTCAAAAACGACTGCGTCCATTCATGTCCAAACAAGTTCGACAAGAACTTGTTTCCTGGGCTATGTTCCATGTGATGATGCTGATACTCCGATAGCGTCGCTGTAACCTCTTCTGTAGGAGAGTAGCTGGCAATCGAGCGGGCTGTCGCCCCCGTTGCATACACGTTGACATAAGTTTCGAGATACGAGCAGTAGCAGTCCTGAATGGTTGCGGTCCAAGACGCATCTGCTTGACGTGCAAATGCGAAATTCCCTTGCGAAGCATCAGTTGCCCAAGATGGAGGCGGCTCGTTGTAAGGAAGTACGGAAAACCGTGTGGCTAACGGTGCAGTGAGGAACTCCACTTCGTCCGCTTCCGTTTGCCGCAAGCCAGGCACTTGAATATCGACGAATGCGATCCGGTGTATTCCTCCGATTGAAATCAATTCGGCAGCGTAAACAGGCATTAAGTCCGATCGCTTTGGGAAGATCCAAGTATTGATGATTTCTGTTTTTTGCCCCTTGATGTAATCCTTTCGAAGCGTTGCGAAACTGCGACGTCGCGCGGTCAACTCCCATTCCTGAGAGGTAAGCGTAAAACGCCCATTGACTGAGAGTTTCTCGGAAAACGATTGATCCAGATCAATTCGATTGGCTTGGATCAAGGACATTGATTCGGCCGTATATCGAGCCAACGCTTCAAAAGGGCTGCAATCGTTGGCGAGTGTCCGGTCCCCGCTGTTGAGTGCACAACGTTCGGCTGATGCGAATGCGTTGCTAGGCGTTGCGAATTGATTCCCCATCAACTGTTGAAATCCGAGATCAAGTTGATAGTTGAAGAACATTCGAACACGCCTCTTGATCAGCACGTTAGGAAGAAATACTCACAGCCCAAGCGATATCGTCCACGCCCCCCAAGCATTGCAATGTTTCAACGACTAGGCAGCGACCGCCAGCCCGTTTGCAGACCTTTGCACGTCACATTCGTAACTTCTTATAGTTGCCTTTAGTTAAGAGAAATCCTAGGAGGACGCCTTTTCAATGCCGCTCTCTTACATACTTAAATCGGCAACGCGAAGCCTTCAGCCGTCATGTCTGCCTAGGCCGTTAGCTCCCCAAGGACTCCGTGCAATTTTCTGCAAGTAAGCAAACTTCAAACCTTTAAAAGGCCTTGAGACGCTGATCATCATTCATACTTCCGCACCTCGAAATTCGAAGGTGTTCAATTCGAAGCGGTTTCCAGTCCCCCCACATTCAACACTCGGACTTGCTCATCATGACAGACGACCAAGAACTCATGACCGAGTTTGTGTCGGAAAGTCTTCAAGGATTGGAAAGCATCGAGAAGGACCTTCTTGCCCTTGAGACCGATGGCGGCGCGGATCAAGAGCTCGTAAACCGCATCTTTCGCGCGGTCCACTCGATCAAAGGAACCGGCTCCTACATGGGGTTGGAGAACTTAGTTCGCCTGAGCCACCTCGCTGAAACACTTTTGGATCAAGTTCGATCCGGACAGCGCGTCGTTACGTCCGACGTAACAGATGCAGTCCTTGGAGCGGTCGACACGCTAGTAGAAATGCTTCAAAGCCCTGACCTCGGGCAATCTACATTCGATCAAACAAGTGTGGACAAATTGAATGTAGTGCTGGGAAACGAAAGCAAACAAACCGACCAAGATATCGTTAGCTCCAATGCTCTCAATGCAAGTTCAAACACTACTTCCGAAAATGATTCGGAACCAATAACTTACGCAGACATCGTATCAGCCGACGACCTCGAGCTGGTTCAGGACTTTGTTGTCGAAGGACTTCAAGGGCTTCGAGACATCGAACAGGATCTTCTTGTTTTGGAATCCGATGGCGGAAGCGACTCCGCGCTAGTCAATCGAATCTTTCGCGCGATCCACACGATTAAAGGAAACGGCGGCCAACTGAAGCTCGAAAACCTTGTTCGAGTCAGCCACTTGGCCGAAGCGATTCTAGATCGAATTCGAACTGGAGAAATGACTCCGACATCACAAGTCACGGATTCGATCCTCGGTGCGGTAGATGTGCTACTGAATATGCTTTCTACGGAAGCCTTAGGTACAAATTTTGACACGACTGCAATTCTCGCCAAGCTACAAGCTGCATTGGACGGCGTCGAGGGCCCCAAAGCAAGCTGCCCGACAGCAAGTGAAGATGTCCTTTCGATAGTAACTACCGCCTGGAACGGTCGCTTTTTCGTTTATGAAATCGCTGTCGACCTTGAGAAGCTACATAGCACAGTTGACTTGAAAGAAGGGGTTGTTGTTGGACTGTCGAGCGTTGGAAAAATCCTTCACTCAACCATTCCCGTCACTGCGATTGATAAGACAACCAAAGGCTTCTGCACACTCTATTTCGAAACAGTTCTGGAGACTGACCTTCTCACAGAACATTTCCATCTCGATCCTGCTAGCATCAAACTACTCAAGCTTCAGAAAAACAAGCCCGGTCAGGCTTCCTCGTCAACTGTTTCACCAGCGAACAAAACTCCGCAGCCATCTTCTGCATCCGCTAAACCGGCCCCCGCTACCCCGGCCGCGAAAATGGACGTCGCTAAGCCTGCCAGTTCGTCAACCACTTCATCTGCGATAGTTGCAACACCACCGGCGACAGCTCCCTCCGCCAAGAAAGCTTCTCCGAGTAATCCACCGAAGGCGTCTGAGGAACCAAAGAAATCGGAGTCCGCATCGGCAACCGCAAAGGGTTCCGCGAATGACCAAACAATGCGGGTGCCGGTTCACATTCTACACGAGTTGCTGGAGTGGACTGGCACGATGGTGATGGCCCGTAACCAGTTGATGAACGAGTACAACTTCAACGGAAACACTGCCTTTCGCACACTTTCACAAGCCATCTCCGGTGTCCACGAGACCGTAATCGAAACGCGGATGCAGACTACCGGTTCGCTCTTCGAACGTTATCGCCGAGTAGTTCGCGATCTTGCACGGCAACTTGATAAAGAAGTCGCTCTGCACATTGAAGGCGGAGACCTGGAACTGGACCGCAGCATATTGGAGAGCTTCGCGGACCCGCTTACGCACTTGATTCGCAATTGCATGGACCATGCACTGGAAACTCCTGCTGAGCGTGAAGCGGCCGGAAAAAATCGGCAAGGTAACGTCTACCTGCGTTCGTATATCCAAAGCGGCGAAATAATTCTCGAAGTTCAAGACGACGGACGTGGCATTTGTGCAACTCGCGTCTGCGAAAAAGCCATTAGCAAAGGTGTCAT
>JAIYDQ010000464.1 GCA_027487375.1 Planctomycetaceae bacterium | reverse complement strand
ATTCGCATCATCCGAAAGTCCGAAGGGAAAGCAGACGCGGCAGAGAAAATCATGGCACGATTTCCTGCAGCCAAAGGTGGTTTGGATGCCGAGCAAACGGACGCCATTCTTGAGTTGAAGCTCTACCGACTCGCTCGATTGGAAATCAACTTGATTCAAGAAGAGCTGAAAGCCAAGCAGAAGCGGGCTCGCGAGATTCAACGGCTTCTAAAAGAAAGCACCGGCGACACGAACAACTCGGGACGTTGGAGCATCGTACGCGAAGAAATCCAAGCCGTCATCGCAACCTACGCTAAGACCAAACAAGGAGCGCGACGAACGGAAATCGTGACGGTGGGTGAAGAACCCGAGTTCAATGCAGAAGACTTTATCATCGAGGAAGACTGTAACGTTCTGGTCACTCGTGAAGGATGGGTCAAACGGCAAAAGCAAATCGCCGATCCAGCGAAAAGCCGACTTCGAGAGGGAGATTCCATTCTCGCTGTCGTTGGTGGATCAACACGCGCGACGATTGCGTTCTTCTCCACTTTGGGAGTCTGCTACACAGCGAGGTTCGTGGATATCCCAGCCTCGACTGGTTATGGAGAGCCGATTCAAAAGCTATTCAAGCTCAAGGATGGCGAGCGGATTATCGCGGCCATGTCGCTCGATCCTCGCGTGATTGGAAACATTCATGACAATCCCAAGAAGCCCGATTATTGTCCTGAAGTTCATGCCTTCGCGGCGACGAGCAATGGCTATGCGATGCGATTTGGTTTGCATCCGTTTGCTGAACCATCGACGCGAGCCGGTCGCAAGTTCGCTCGAGTAGCACCAGATCACCACGTAATCGATGTCGCTGCGATTCATGGCTCGGAAACGATCCTTGCCATCTCGGCTGATTGTCGCGCGATGGTATGTCCTGCTTCAGAAGTCAATTATCTTTCAGGCGCCGGTAAGGGTGTATTCCTGATTCGAATTGCGAAGACAGATCGACTTTTGGGCTTCAAAGCATCGACGGGCGATCGAGATTTATTGTTGGTCGAGACGAATCGTGGGGCTCAGAAGACTATATCGACAGCAAAGTATCGCGTGACGGCTCGTGGAGGACGCGGAATCGAGATCCAAAAGAATGGAAAGATCTCCGCAATCATCACAGAACCCGCGAAGGCTGTGGAAGCTTTTGAAGCCGAGTAGGTTTACAGTGAACGTACTTAGACGATTTTCTAAGCTCGTAGTCGCGTCTCTCCGAGACGAAAAATGCCTGCGTCTCGGAGAGACGCAGCTACAATCCAGAATCAATCGAAGCCGAACCAGTTTAAACAACCACTGCAATCTATGAGTACTGCATCTCAATCTTATACCGCTTCTGATATTGTTGCCCTGGAAGGTCTCGAGCCTGTTCGGAAGCGACCGGCGATGTACATCGGTGGCGTTTCGTCAGCCGGCCTTCATCACTTGGTTTGGGAGATTTTAGATAACTCCGTCGATGAAGCGATGAACGGTCACGCAAGTGAGATTGTGGTCACGCTTCACAAAGACGGGCGCACCGTAACCGTATCGGATAATGGGCGGGGAATACCGGTCGACAAACACGCCAAGACTGGGAAGAGCGCTTTAGAAATTGTTCTGACGGTCCTTCATGCGGGCGGTAAATTCGAAGGAAAGAACTACAAAACCTCTGGCGGTCTTCACGGCGTGGGTGCGTCCGTAGTCAACGCGTTATCGAAGTCGTTGATAGCCGTCGTGCGACGCGATGGCGCTCAGTACAAGATGGAGTTCTCCCAAGGAAAGCCAACGACCAAGCTCCAAAAAGCAGCCACCGCAGCTCGGGGTTCCGGAACATCCATAACGTTCACTCCGGACGCGTCGATTTTTCCAAAAACAGAATTCGATGCGGAGGCGATTCGGCAACGACTGGAAATCACCAGCTACCTTCACCGCGGTGTAAAAGTTCTCTTCGTAGATGAAACCACGGGCAAGAAAGATCTATTCTTTCACGAGCAAGGGATCGTTGACTATCTCGGCAAAGTACTCAAAGAACGAAACGCACGCGCGATTCATGAGACACCTTTCACGATACGAAAGGAAGGTGACGATCGGATCGAGATTGTATTGCAGTGGACCGAGTCGACTGACGAGCATGTGCGGTCGTACTGTAACGGTATCCCTAACGCAAACGGCGGAACTCACGAAAACGGATTTCGAGCCGGTTTAGGAAAAGCTGTAAGAAACTTCTTCGAAACGCACAACTTGATTCCGCGTGGCGTCAAGATTGGACACGAAGACATTCGCGAAGGGCTCGTCGCGATCCTTTCAACGTTCATTCCGGATCCTCAATTCCAAGGGCAAACCAAAGATCGACTGAACAATCCTGAAGTGCAAACATCCGTCGACAATGCAATTCGACCAGCACTAGAGCAATGGCTCAATAGTAATCGCTCCGTAGCCGAATCGATTGTTGCGAGAATCATTGCCTCAGCCCGCGCACGAGCCGCGTCGCGAGCCGCCTCGGAATCGGTGTCTCGAAAGACTGCAACATCGCGAGCTATGCTGCCAGGGAAGCTGAGCGATTGCCTTTCGTCAGGTCGAGGCAAGTCCGAGCTTTTTATAGTTGAAGGTGATTCCGCCGGTGGAAGTGCAAAACAAGGACGTGATCGTAACTTTCAAGCGATTTTGCCTTTACGTGGAAAGGTTCTGAATACCGAGTCGGTCGCCCTTTCGAAAGTGCTTGAAAACAAAGAACTACAAGACTTGGTAACAGCTCTTGGATGCGGAATCGGGAAATCGATGGAGCTATCGAAGCTTCGTTACGAACGAATCATTCTCCTTGCTGATGCCGATTCGGATGGTCATCACATTACAACGCTGCTGTTGACCTTTCTGTATCGTCACATGCTTCCACTGATTAACGATGGCCGTGTGTTTATTTCCGTACCACCGCTATTCCGAATTGATATTGGTAAGGAGCGTTACTGGGCAGCCGACGAAAACGACCGAGCGACGATTTTGGAAACGCACGGTAAGCGTGGCAAGGCAGAGATCACGCGATTCAAAGGGCTTGGCGAAATGATGCCGAAAGATCTTTGGGAGACAACCCTCAATCCGGCTACCCGAAGACTATTAAAAGTCGACATTGATGATCAGCTGGAAACCGATCGAATCATGAACGATCTCATGGGCCGGGACGCATCAGCGAGATTCCGGTTCATCATGGAACGCGCGGAAGACGCTCAAGAAATCGATGTATAGGCGAGTCTCAATGATAACTCGTAACGATTTGACCGGTAGCAGATGTCGTGAGGCATCTGAAGACATTAGGTTTAGTTATTGCTTCTAGAGCAATCCTCGGGTTGTGGCTACCAGATTTGCAGTAGGATAGGCTTCCAGCCTGTCGATAGCGAAATCGACAGGCTGGAAGCCTATCCTACGATTGCTCATCGTTCTCAATCCTTAGCTGCACTATCCCGAGAAATGCTCTAGCGACTTCGGAATTCTTACGAATTCCGATACCCGTCGATTAATTTGCTCTAAAGCACTAGCTTCCAAAACCAGGAATTCCGAATCCGCCAAGGTTAGGAAGATTTGGCAAGTTCTTTTGAATGCCTTGTTGGATCGGTGCCATTTGCTTCTCGATGGGACCCAGGATCTTGTTAAGTCCTTTGTCGAGCTGATTCCTGAGTGCACCTTGGACAGCAGCCTCTCCGAGTTGTCGAGTCACGGATGCAAATGCAGATACATCTACCTGAGGCTTTTGGATTGTACCGCCAACGGGGATTTGAATGCTTTGCCCAACGAGCGAAGCCAAGGCTGGTGTTCCGTCGACCCATTCCTTCGCGATAGGGATACTAGCCGTCAACGATAGCTGCCCATCGACACTTACGGAGCCTTCAGTTGTCATGACAATGTCACCTGCTTTGATTTGCAAGTTCTTGTGTGACACTCGGCCTTTGTCTACAGCGAAGTTGATGTTTTGCGGTGGCATTTGAAGCCAGGAATCGGTCGATCCTGGCGAGGCGTTTGGATCGGCGGTGATCCCCTTGCGAAGTGCTCGAACTTGTTGAACGATACCCAGCAATTGATCGGCTAGTGGTCCAGGTCCAACCGATGCGCCTTGTATTTGAAGCTGACCTGCGATGGTCTGACGAAGGGAATCTGTCGGGACAATTTCCGCGTTATCGATTTGCAAACTAATTTGCCCCTGCACGCTAGTAACGTCGGCGAGAAGTGGAGTCACATACTTAAGCCAACCTTGGCACATTTGCGGTGTGATCGCTACATTTTCAAGCACCATCTCGGGCGCCTGCCGAATCATGATCGGATCGCCGCCTACATTGCCAGTTAAGTCCCAGCGCATGGCTCCTTGAGAAACGGGAATGGATGTCTTCGATTTGAAGATGCCATTCTCAATTACCAAAGGAACGTCCGATTTTCCGATTGCAATTCCAACTACATTAGCCGAGTCCCAACCGATTTGTGTTCGCGCTTGTAACGCATCGGCCCAGTTCGAGCCAGCTTTCGAGTTGCTTGTCCAAGT
>JAIYDQ010000162.1 GCA_027487375.1 Planctomycetaceae bacterium | reverse complement strand
TTCGGTCACACGTGTCGCTTCCAGTCAGTGCTCACTTGCAGAATTAAAGCGTCACAAGTTATTACTTTTGGCGAATGTATCTGAGCTATCCCGCGAATGTTCACAGTATCTCGGAACTTGGGTCGCAGAAGGGGGAACTCTCATCGCGTTTCCGGGCGAGGAAACAAAGGTCAATTGGTACAACAGCTTGCGAGAACCAACGACTGAGTCGCTCGCGGTTTCCTCGAAAGCGACTGGCGATTCTGCGTTATCCGGTCAGCAACTGTTTCCCTACGCCTATGAGAAGAAGCTAGATGAACTTGACGATAACCAAGCTGGGGTGTCGATTCGTCGCGAAATTTACTCACATCCTAGCGTTCGCTTCCTCAACGATCCGAGATGGAGTTCGGTCGACAGCTTGAACGTTCGGAAATGGCTTGTAATGACGCCGCACAAGTTGTCGACCTCGGCTAAGCCTCGCACATCAGGCACTCGATTCATCGCAGTCGATTCTGATTCAAAACCAGCTGCTCCTCGTGATGCAAATGCTGCAGAAGAAGCAGACAACCCCAGTCGCAAAGAACTGGATTCGCATCAAGTTTTATCGCTCACAAGCGGTGATCCATTTCTAGCGATCAAACAAGTAGGACTTGGTTCGGTCATTCAGTGTGCGACCTCAGCAGGCGACCAATGGAGCAACTGGCCAATGCGTCCAGTCTATCTCCCAATGATTCAACAACTCTTGATTGGAGCAGTACCTCCGGGACGCTGGGTTTGTAATGTCGAAATAGGTGAAACGCTCACGCTACCTACTGAAAACATGCTGCGTTGGATCGAATCAGACTGGAAAATCGACAACGATTTACTGCCGGCTAAGGAGGTTAAAAGCGATGAATCGTCAACGCGTTTAATGCGTTGGACGCTACCTACGGCCAACCTCCAACAAACATCAGTTCAACAGCCAACAGATCAAATCACGAACAGCGACCGAACTGAGGGGGAAACAGGACAACCTGCAATCGTAGCCCGCCAGTCCGGTGTCTATACCGCGTCCCCACAAGCCGATTCCATGATTCGGAAAGGCAAATCCATAGCCCAAAACTTGCAAACATCGCCCCCTATCTCCATGTGCGCCCAACTACCGCCGGGCGAATCTGACCTGCGGCTTGAAACTAGCGAAGGTTTGGATTTATTTGCATCCCAAATGAATGCCCATGTAATTCGTAGCGTCGACGAATATGTGTCACTCGAGAGTGGCCAAAGCTCAGAAATTTGGCGTTGGTTTTTAATCGCGTTGCTTGTATTGCTTTTTGCCGAAGTACTCTTGCAGCGTTATCTAAGTCTAGGAGGCATCCGATGACTACTATTCAATTTGCGGGATCGCTTTCGATTTGGTCTGGATTAGGCCTCGCAGTTATCGCCGGTGGTGCATGCTATTGGCTATACCGACAAGAAACCCGACGCACTGGTTGTCCTTGGGGACGCACCCTTCCAATGCTGCGTGGCATCGCTGTAGCCCTCGTTGTTCTGATGCTAACCGGACCAACGATTCAGCATCGCTATCGTGAAGGCACACCGGGTAAACTGACTATATTGATTGACGATTCACAAAGCATGACGCTCAACGACGGGGAGTCTTCAGATCGATTTGACCGAGCGACTCGAGCTCTCACAAGTCCTGATCAACAACTACTCAAGCAGCTCGCAGACTCTCACGAAATCAATGTGGTTCGCGGAAGTCAATCATTAACGAGCTCTCTTTGGGAATCAAATCTTACTCAATCATCCGATATCCCATCGAACGCCGACACATGGCGACCAGCACGTTTTGAATCAAGCACCAGCCTCGGGAACTTGCTCGCCAAGGAAGATTCATCGGCGGTGGTTGTCATTACCGATGGTCAAATGAATGGTGGAACGGCCCTTGAACAGATTGCGAAGCAATACCTCGATAGCAATCGACCAATCTTTACACTCGGCATGGGCAAGAGTGTTTCCCCGGAAGATGTCACCATCATCGACATCAACCACCCGGACCGACTCTTCCGTAAGGACGCTCTAAGCGGTTCGTTTATCGTTCGCGAGACACTTCCCGAAGGAACCCCTTACACCCTGAGAGTAATGGATCAAGAAAATGTCCTATGGAACGAATCATTGACAAGCTTGGGCCGCGGTCAAAGGACGATTGCTTTCAAATTTCCGATTGATTCGACCGTGAAACGTTTGTCGTCCCTGTCAAACACGCCAGGTGACAACCAACCCACGATCGCTATTCAACTCAGAGGTGAAGTGGTGCTGGGATCAAATGAGGAATCGACCAGCAAAAGTCGCGAGATTCAATTTTGGGCATCCATGAATCGTGCAAAGGTCCTGATCCTAGATGGTCGCAGTCGATGGGAGACACGCTATCTCAAGAACCTTTTTGATCGCGATTCGTTTTGGGAGCTAACGACCGTTATTGCAGATCCAGAAGCAGTTGAGGAGGGAAGACCTATTCTGAAGCGGGGCTCTGGCAGAGATCGATTTCCGGATTCCGAAGAAGAACTTCTGGAATTCGATCTGATCATCCTTGGAGAGTTCCCCGCCGAAGCACTTACGCTCGAGGAACAGACTTGGGTACAACGCTTTGTTTCTGAGTCAGGCGGCGGGCTAGTTATCATCGACGGACAAAGAAATCATTGGTCCGAGGAGTCACTGGCGACGCTCGCCGATTTGCTCCCCGTCAATCGACAGGCGGCTTCGAGCAACGATTTAGCGAACGGACAAGAGATTCGAATAGACCATTTCAACCCAACACCTTCCGGTAACAGACTGGCAGCGTTTCAAATCGGAGCTGCGTGGACCAGCCTTCCGAAGGTATCCTTGACCGCGAACGCACAGCCCCTTCCTGGGAGTGAAATCCTTGCAACTCTTGGAAGCAACAGCGACGGAAACTCGCAGAACAAAAGTCCATTGATGGTAACGAGACTGATTGGTCCAGGCCGCGTCCTGTACAGCGCGACCGATGAAACATGGCGTTGGCGATACAAGGTTGGAGACGAGTTCCACCAACGTTTCTGGAATCAGATTAGTCGATGGGTGATGCGAACTCCTTACACAGTGCAAAATGACTATATCAGTTTAGATGCAGGCAAGATGAATTATCGTCAGGGACAAGACGTTGAAATCCGATGCCGTCTCCGCGACGCCGAAGGTAAGCCATTGATTTCGACTAATGTCGAAGTGATCTTGAGTAGCCCCGATCGCGTCGACACGGTCGTGTCGATGGATGCAGACCCGTTGCTGCCAGGTGTTTATCGATGCGTCGCAACAGCACTGCCCGATGGCGAGTATTCTGTTCGTGTGTCAACTGCCGGCTTACCGAAAGAAGCAATGGAGATATCGACTCGATTTGTTGTACAAGCATCCGAATCCATCGAGATGCAAGAGACCTCTATCAACGCCACCGTGCTGCGCAAAACTGCAGAAATCAGTGGCGGTAGGTACATCCCTGAAAATCAAATGGATACACTGGTTGACGTTTTGAAACCGCTAAGCCAAGGACGTATTGTTCAGAGCGAGCTTTCGCTTTGGCAAAGCTATTGGTGGTTTCTACCCATTGTGGGTGTTTTGTCGATCGAATGGTGGTTACGAAAAAAAGCAGGATTGCTATGACAAGGCTCGCACCAATCACATCGCGACGACTCAGAGAATTCCGTCGTCGCCGAAACACTTTGCTAACTGCACGCGGTTTATCTGCAGGAATACTCGTTCTCATCGGAATGGCATTGCTCCTTATACCAATCGATGCCGTGTGGACACTTCCCGACTTGACTCGATATGTGTTCGCTGCCTTGATTTACCTCGCGACTGCGACTGTGATATTCTTCCTTGCTGTGCAACCTTGGCTTCAAGGTAGATCGATTACTTGGCTTGCAAGCTTACTTGAAAAGTCCGATCCACGACTTGAGAATCGACTTTTGGCTGCCGTTGAGCTTTCCGATGTTGGCGCGCCGGATAAACCAGTACTTGACTCGGCTGCTTTCCGAGATTCGGTGCAACGAGATGTTGCGAAGATTTTGGAAACACTTCCCGTTGCCAGTGCCCTACCCTGGCGACTCGTTGGTCGATGGCTGCTTTTATCTGGTGCGTTGATGGCATCTGTGGCCATCCTCTGTTCATTCCAAAGTCTTCACATGCCGACGCGACTGACTCGAGTCCTCTTTCCTATGGCAAACGTTGGAAGAGTTTCACAGTTTCTAGTCGCAGTTACCAATCCTAACCCTAGTTCGACAACTTTCCCACAAGATGAGTTGATTGAGATCCGGGCTGAGGTTCGAAGCAGTGGATTTCAGAAATCGCCCCGCAAGGTCTTTCTCGAGGTACGTCGAGTCGGTGACAGTTCAGGAGTAAAAACCGAGCAGATTGCAATGAGGCTTGCTGGAAGTGTCAGCACGAACAACCCAGAAATCGCCACTGAAGACGCCCTTCAGAATCCATCTTTGAAATCGAATGGCGAGAACTACCAAACGAATTGGAACGTCGGTCAAGGGATCAGCGAATATCGAGTTGTTGCAGATGACTCGGCAACGGGCTGGTACTCAATGAACGGAGTCGCGAGACCAAAGGTCGAATCCTTCGAAGTTGAATATCGATACCCAAGCTACACGCAGATAGAACCAGAAAAATTCACGTCTACCATTGGCAATATCGAAGCGATTGAAGGCACGACTGCCAAGGTATCTATACGAGTAAACCAGCCGATCGCAAACGCATATCTCCGCGTTGCACCGAAGTCCAGAGGGATCCGCATCCCCTCTAAGCAACCCGAGAACACCGCGCTGGCCAATAATCGCCATCCGATCGAAACAACGATTGATTTCCAGCGAACAGGGGGAAGCGATTTGCTAGTCGCAGAAGTTCCGATTCACGAAAATGGAACATATCGAATTAGTCTGACGGCGACTGACACAGGTTTCACCAATTCCTTCGCGCCTTCCTACAACATTCGTGCGCTGCCAGATCGTGCCCCAAAGATAGCTTGGCAAAATCCACGCGAGCCTTCGATCTCGGTAACTCCCGAATCGATCATAGCGTTATCGATTCAGACTGAGGATGAACTTCCAATCGCTCGACTGGTCCAACAAGTCCGCGAAGGGACCCATGAATGGGAAGATCGATCTGACCTCGCATCGCAACTTCACGAAATGAAAGACATTGCGCAGGATGGCCCCTCCAATTCGTCATCGGCAAGAACTTTTTCGCTTCGACAAAGCATGGATAGCGTTTTCGATTTAGCGATGAATCAAGTCCAAATTGGCGACACAGTCCAGATGCGATGGGTGGCAACAGATCGAAAAGGACAATCGACGACTTCACCGATCCTTGAAATGTTCGTTGCAAGTGCGTCGCTGGATCCTTCGCGGCGCGAGCGCATGTTGGATCGATTGACGGTGACTCGAGAATCGGAAAAGGTCCGCGCTGTTGTCGAGAAGCAAATCGAAGCTCTGAAATCGAAGCAGCAAGCCTTCGAATCAGATCGCGATAATCCTGAACGACATCGAGAGATAGCGTCCATGGCAGAGAATTATGCTGAAGAATCCAAACAAGTAATCAATCAATTGGAATCAACGATCTTGGAAACAATGCCCAAGTTAAAAGATTCGGTTAGCGCGGAAGAATTCGATCGATTATCACAAGTAGTAAACAAGGTCCGTACCGAACAAATCGCGGAGATTGAAAATCTCTCTTCACAGCTTTCGAAGTCACAAGACTCTCGAAAATCAGCCGAAAAAATTGTTGATTTATTGAACAAAGCGAATGCGGATCTCAAACTAGCAACGCGTCGCGCAAAGGAATTCACCGGTCATGATGTGCTCTCGCAAATTGGACACGATTTATCGACCATGCTGAAGTATCAGCAGGATCTCAAAGCATCGGTCGATAGCATTTTGCCGGAGCAGTATCGCAGGAAGCAGGCGATTGTCGCAAGGCAGTTAAAAGAGCTGGCTGATATGACTCGAGAAAATTCGCCGTTGCTTCGCGAAAGCGCACAACGACAAGCCACTCAGTGGGCTGATTGGATGGATAGCCAGGCAAGCTCAATACTCGCATTCACTGGCTCAGATGATCGTCCTAAAGTTGCGACCGATTCCGAAATCGATCGCAAGAAGCTCGCCGATCGAATTGAGTCGGAACTACGCGACCATCAACAGTCCGGTAGCATTGACGGCGGGCTTCACGATGAGAATCGAAACGGCAGGAACGAGCTCCGCGATAAAGCCTCAAGGCCGTCGAAACTCATTGAAAAGCTCGCCGATTCGATTGAAAAATCTTCGGGCGATCAAAACAAATCAAAAGCCGGTGTAAACACGGCAAGCGACCAGTCGGATCAATTGCTGCAATCTGCCCTCAATCAGATATCTCATCAGCGTTCAACACAACAAGCTCGAAATGATAGTGATAGTCAATGGATCGCCGACTTAGGCGATGCGTATCGTGCGGCCCATGCTATTGTCAATCAACCAGATCTTGATTCTGACTCGGCCGAAATAAATGCGAAAGCTAACGAAGAGACCGCCAACCAGTCGGGCCTTAGTGCTCAAGACAAAGTCGAAAAACTGAAGGCCGTTGCTTCGTCGATTAAGAAACTTGAAGCAGTTCATGAGCTACAGCAAGCGGCAAGAACCTTAGACGAATTGCAATCTACGGAACGATGGAAAGGCCTTTCTGCGGAGGCAAAACTGGAGCAGCCGCGGCAATGGGATTCGCTGAAGCAACGCTTGGAAAGGTCGGTAACCGCATTGCGCGACGCGGGTTTGCCTAAGGAAGTAGTTGAGAACATTGAAAGAATGAAATGGAACGATGTCGCGACCCGAATTGACCAAAAAATTGGGCCTCGTCGATGGTCGAACGAACCTTGGGTGAATGCTTCCGAAGACTTACGATCAATGCAAAAATCTTTGCGTGAGGAAACGAAGAAGATTGAAGAAGCAGCACGTGAGTCGCGACTGAGTCTTGCTGAATTGGCACCAACGGTTTCCGAACTAGCAAGAGAAGCATCCAAGTCATTAGAACAAACCATTGCTCCGACAGAAGATCTTGCAAAGTCCATAGGGGAAGGAACCGTTCCCGATCGAAGTGCAAGGATCGACCAAGTTGAAGACAAAATTGACCAATCCAAACTCCCGGTACAAATGCTTCGTGAAGCCCTCTCGGATATGGCAAGTCGACAAGATCTCATGAAGGCAGAAGCTTCTCGAGTGGCACGCGACGCAGATGCTGCGTCCGGTATTGTTCAACAAGCGCAACAACGTATCGAAGACTCCATCGCCGCATCGCGCGACGCGACCGACGATCGAGACGCTCGAGATGCTCTTGAAGAATCGGCAGGGATTCAACGTGATGCATCCGAAGCGATGACAATGATCGCGGAACACTTTGATGGACTTGCTCAAGCTCAAAAGTCAGCCGAGATTGCAGGAGAGTCCGATGAAGCTAAGCTCGCAGGTACACTTGCCGAGGCGGTGAAACAAATGCCGGAGGAAAATCCGTTAGCTTTAGACAGTAAGAAATCGCTTGACATGACCTATGATGAAGCGGACAAGTTGCGAAAGCTATCAAGTTCGGACCCCCAGCGTGTCCTTGCACAATTGCGAAAAGAACTTCCGCGAAATCTACAGATGCAGCAAGAGCTCTCAAAGATCGCTCGAAACGCAATCGATGATTCGATGAAGACGCTCGACTACTCCGCGAAAAAGGAACAATCTTTAGAAGTAGAAATTGAAAACTCAGATCAAGATTACCGCGAGCAAAAGGACAGCCTCAAACGAGCGATTCAAGAGTCCGCGGAAATGGTCTCGCGTTTGACCGAGACAGTCCTTCCTCGCATTCGATCAACGACAGAGAAAGGTCAACTCCCAGCGATATCAACTGATGTAGACCGAATGCGAAAAGACTTGCGTTCGGCTGCTGATGCCTCTAAACAGAGCGACACGAATCAATCGATGGAAACGATAAAGAACTCAGCGAAATCACTTGGAAGAGCAATTGAGCAGTCCAAGCGAGAGCTAACTCAACAAACGCAAAAACTCGAGAAGGGTTCATCGAGTAGTGTTGCTGCCGACGAGAGCCAACTCAAGAGCCGTCGACGCGAGTCCGAAGACTGGCAACGCAACTTTCGTAATCAGGACATTAACTACGCACAGCAGATCGAGAACCAAAGCAAACAATCTCTGCTTCGTTCCGAGCAAAAGCTGAAGGAAACACGCAAATCTGTGGAGCAACGCCGTAAAGAGGTGAATGACGCAAAACGACAAGCCGAAGAAAAACCAGAGGATGCGGCTCGAGTCGCACGCCTCGAACAAAAGAATCAAGAACTTCAAAAAGCGGAGCGTATTGAAGCTCAATTTGCGGAACAAGTTCACGAAGCTGAGGAGCGTCTAGAAGAAGCTAAAAGTCGCCGAGAAGCTCAACAGAGTCAACAGCTAGATGAGCTTGCAGCGAACAACCCACACTTGCAACTTGGATCGAAGGTTGCCGCTTCCGCTGCTGAACAAGCTAAGAATGCATCCGAAATCCTTCAGCAAGCACTTGCTGAAGCAAGCCGTGGGAGCAAAGAAAAGCCGTCCGAACCGAACCCTGCTGCACAGTCGTTGAATGGCCCGAAGGCGAGCCGAGAAAAAGTCGCAAGTGCTGCCGATCAGCAAGACGCACTTGTCCAAGGCGTCGCAGAAGCTTCCGAGTCAATCGCACGCGCGGCACGTCATGAATCACGAATGCAAAACGAAGCTATTGGCGATGCACTGATGCAGCAATCCGAAGCAATCAGCAAACTCGCTCGCGGCGAGATGCTTCAGTCGCAAGAGAGTCTCATGCAAGCTGCACAAGAAGCCCCAGTGGCAAATGAAACTAACAATCCTGCAAACGTTTCGACAGAAGCCACAGTCCAAAGTATGCAATCGCTTCTTGCAGCCAAAGAGGCTATTGAAAAGGCGGCTCAAGATTTACAGTCAACCTTTGGTGAACAATCAGCAAATAAGAAAGCACCAGCGGCAAGCTCTGGCGCGAGTCCATCGTCTCAACCAAACTCGGGCAGCACCAAGAAACCTCAAAAGAGCCTTCTTTCACCCCAAGAGATGGCTCGCATGCTGGATGAATTAGACCAACAGTTAGCAAAAGAGAAAGCCTCGCAAGACAAATCGGCAGAGCAAGCAGCCGCAAGCGGTTCGGCTAAGGGCCGCTCGTCTAGTGCAAGCGAGTCCTCTGGCGAGTCGATGTCAGACGCTTCGGAACGTGCAGCCACGCTCGCAGAAGCGACTAGACGATTAGCGGCATCTATGAATCAACAACGCGGGGAATCTGAATCGGCAAAGAAGCAATCGTCACTTGCCTCTGCAAAATCATCCGACTCTCGAGCCGTCTCGCGCCCAGGCGACTCGTCCGATGCAGTCGTGTTAGGTGCAGAGATAAAAAACGATGGCGACTGGGGCCGATTGCAAGAACAATCTGCTGAAGAATCTGCAGAAACCGTACGCGAAGGTATCGCCCCCGTTTATCGAAAGCAAGTTGAAGAGTACTTCAAAATCTTGTCCACAAAAGATTAAGGCGAGCGATAGGCTGCAAAATACAAGTTGTAGTTTGGAACCACTGTCCCGAACAAGATAAAGCCGAGTCCCGCGGTACGGCTGGTTTTACAGATTACTCACGTGCAACAAATTGTTATGAAAAGAACCTAATTTCGGCAAGTTAAGTCACATGAATAAATCGGTCATTCGAGTTACAAGTTTGGTTACGGCAATTGCCATCGCTTTATCGACAGACTTATCCGCGCAGTCGCCAGCGGCCGCATCGAGCAAAGCAAACTCAAATACATCCACATTGAACAGCGTATCCACAGACGAAGTTGATCGATGCGTTGAAAAAGCCATCGATTTCCTCGTTACCAAACAACGCCCCGACGGAGCTATTTCCGATGGCGGATATTCGACTGCCATGACCGCGCTTTCAATTATGGCAATGGCTTCTACCGGAACAACAACGAGCGACCCGACGCCCCGAGGAGAATCGATGCGGAAGGCAGTGGAGTTTTGCCTTCGAGACGACAAGCAAGACGCGCAAGGCTACTTCGGTAAGAAGGACGAATCACGTATGTATGGACATGGGATCATAACGCTCATGCTTACAGAGCTGATTGGAATGGGAGCCAGCGAAGAGCAAGACAAGAAGATTCATGAGAAGTGTCGCAGTGGTATCGATTTAATCTTACGATCGCAACAAGTAGCCAAGCAACCAATGCATCAAGGCGGATGGCGTTACACCCCCGATTCAACAGATTCTGATTTGTCGGTGTCGGTCTGGCAGTTGATGGCCCTTCGATCGGCGAAGAACGACGGAATGGATGTCCCCAGTGGCGCAATCGATGACGCAATCGAGTACTTGAACAAATCGTTCACGGTACCACTGGACTCAACAGGCGCTCCTAAAGAACCGCTCGGCGGGTTCGCTTACACGGCAGGTGATCGCCGAGCGACCTACACGATGACCAGCGCAGGACTTTTAGCTTATCAAGTATGCGGTGCCTATGATTCGCCATTAGTCAGCTCGGCAAGCGACTGGCTGATGGAAAACCCTCCCAAGTGGGGCGACCGGTTTTTCTTTTACGGCACATATTACTACGCACAGGGGATGCATCAACGAGGTTCGAAATACGCCCAAACCGCCGACGAAAATGTCCGCAGAATCCTACTTGAACGTCAGAAAAGCGAAGGTAGTTGGGCCCCTCCAGGTGGAGAAGAATCTGGCATCGGCAGTGTCTACACGACCACCATGGCCGTGCTCAGTTTGTCTGTGAAGTATCACTACCTCCCGATCTATCAAAGGTAAGTCAATTTGAAGTCAAAAAATTGGTCAGGTCTCTTAAACGCGGCGTTCGATATGAAAACAGGCTGAAACCCGTTGCTTTCGTCGATAATTGTCGACACCCACGTCAAAACGCGAAATTGACCAATAGGGAGCTAGAGGGACCAAACGGAAACCAGCTTTCCACGCGATATCTCGCAATCGGTGGCGGTAAAATTCGACGCACATCCAATTTAGTAAGCATGAGGTGTTACTCCGATACGACCGAGACGCGTATCAATCAAGCGGAGACGACATATGCTTCATCCCTTTTCAGGATGCATTGATGATTTTTAAGCAGAGATCTTGAACGACTCTTGGATCGGCGTTGGGGTTTTTCTTTTTTGCTTGTCCGACAAGACTTCCAATCGCTTTCGCGTTACCCGATTTCACCTTTTCGACAACGTCCGGATTTGTGGCCAGCAGTTCCGCGCAAAGCTGTTCCATAGCCTGATTGTCGACTTGTACAATTCCCAACGAATCGATGGCCGCTTCAACTTCGATTTGCGGGTTCTGAACCAATTGATTGAAAACTTCACGTCCGCGAGTCGTGTCAAGTTTTCCCGATTCAATCGCTACTAATAGTCCGGCAAGCTTATTTGGAGTTACGGTGAATTGATTGATCTCAATATTCTGATCTTTCAACGTTCGTAGAACATCTTGCTGCATCCACGCTGCCGCGCGCTTGGGAGTGGAACCGAGTTTAATGAGCGTTTCAAAGTAAGTGGCGATTGCGAGTCCTTGGGACACGATCACTTCCGCATCATACGGTTTAATCTGATAGTCGCTTACAAAACGCTGCCGCTTTGTTTGAGGAAGTTCACAAAGCGACTGTCGCACACGATCGATCTCGGACTCTTCAATC
>JAIYDQ010000390.1 GCA_027487375.1 Planctomycetaceae bacterium | reverse complement strand
GGGCGGGCGTTGCTGCAATGCGAAGCAGAACAGACAGCCTCACTACTCAAGGCAATCATCGATTTTAACTACTTCGAAAATCAGCTCCGAAAGATCGAATCTGAGCTTGCTTGCGGTTGGGCCGATTTGGAGGCCGATAAACGGCTTGCCTATCAGGTATCACCGTCCGACTTAGAGCGTAGTGAAATCGTTGGACAACGCATCGACCAAACGCTGCAGCGACGGATTCGTCATGCGAGGATCGAGCCACATCTCTTCGCGCCAAACTTCCAGCTAACGGTAACAGGTCAGAAGCTCGGCGAGGAACTGCGAGAAAAGGCGAACATCGAAGTTCGCTCTGAAACTGTTGATAGCCAAATGGAAGTCTTTGAGCATGTTTATGAAATGTGCAGCCAGCGAATGGGTGAATTCAGAGATTCACGGCAAGGTCACACGTTAGAATGGGTGATCATCATTCTTTTGGGCTCCGAAGTCATTTTGTTGATCGCTGATATGCTCTGGCAATTAGAAACGTAAAGTGCTTCATGCGTTTCTCCTCGATCGATGTTTTGCGGATGGTTGCGATCTTTGTGATGGTCATCGTCCATTTTGCGGAGAACTTGTCCGGAGTCATCGTGCCGATAACCGGCTTGGGAGCTCCAATCTTTATTTTTCTTTCTGGCCTCAGTTATCGATTGTGGGTTTACGGGCTAGAGTCGAAGGGGACTCGTGAAGAGGACATTTCAAAGCGTTCTATTCGTCGTGCGTTGTTCATCATAGGAACGGGCTTTGCGTTCAATCTTGTGGTTTGGCTACCCGAAGATTTGTTTAATTGGGACGTGTTGACCTTCATTGGTTTTTTTTTTTTTTTTCTTAACGGCATGCGAAGACTCCCCGTAGCGATTCCAATTCTCACGGCCGTGCTTGTCGTCTTGATAAGTCCGATTCTTCGAGTGATCCTGGACTACCCTGCCTACTGGGAAAATCGCTACTTCGAATACGACCTCATTTTGTCTGATGTGTTCATCGGATTTGTTTCTACTGGCTATTTCCCGGTTTTTCCTTGGATTGCTTATTCGCTCGGTGGTCTATCAACAGGCGTGTGGGTGCTAAAGCCAATTCGAGGCCTGAATGATTCAGACAAAGCCTTGTTGGACAAGAGGATAACGTCGAGAGTAATTCGCGTTGGCTTGTCCTTGCTGGCAGCGTCTGGAATCTTACTCATTTCGAGATCGTACCTACCCGTACCAATTGGAACGCGACTACTTGGCGGGTGGACCATGTTTCCCCCTTCGACGGAGTATGTGATCGCTACGATTGGTTGGGCATTGACCGCTTATGGGTTCATGCATCTGCTGGTTGATCGGCCGATCGAGTCGCCGCGAATTAAAGGATTCCTCAGCGTTGCCAAGACCTTCAGTCGGTATTCGCTTACTATCTACGTATTGCACCACTTCGTTCACCTTTGGCCGATGTGGATCTACGCGATCGTCAAAGGAGAAGAGCCTACGCTTTATTGGCAAAAAATGATGCCGCTCGCTTACTCTATACCCTTCGCTTTCGTCTTTTTGATCGGCTGCTATTTCATTCTTAGAAAGCTAGGGCCCGACCGACGTTGGGGGATTGAAGGCTGGATGCGATGGTTGTGCGACTAGGAAAGAATCCGTTTTGGGCGAGATTGACTTGCGATCGATTGACTTACGACGATGATGAGTCAAAAGAAACATTCAGTCCAACTCTAAATCCGAATTCGCATCGATCAATCCAAGTCTTGATTCTCTATGGCAAAGCAACATCACAAGAGACCACGTAGAACGACCTCCGCAGGTAGCCATCAAGTAAATTGGCTCTGGGGACAACAATCGGTTCTCGAAACGATTCATGCGAACCGATGGCGAGTCTATGAGTTGTTCGTGACCGTCGATGTGCTGCATCAGCATAAGAACCTCTTAAAGGCCAAGCAGAAAGAAGGTGTCGAGCTCGAAACAGTCTCCGCTGAAAAACTTACGGAGCTAGCCAACACCACCGAGCACGAAGGAATCATCGCCAGGGTTTCGAAGTATCCCTACGAGTCGCTGGAGATTCTAGCGTCCGTGAGGACAACTGAGCCGATGGCGCTAGCCACGGGTTTAGACGTTGCTACAAATGGCCAGACGGCCCCCAAGGCTAACACCTACGGCCCAGAAAAAACAACCCTACCAGCGCCCCATCCCTTGGTGGTCGTTATTGATCGCATCCAAGACGCCTTCACCTTTGCGTCCATTCTGCGGTGCTGCGACGCTGCTCGAGTCAGTGCCGTGATCGTTGGACATTTTTGCCAAGCGCACGTTACCACTCAAGTCGCCCGATTATGCCTGGGAGCAGTGAATCACTTTCCGATCATCCAAGCAGATGATCTTGCATGTGCTATACAGCAACTGAAAGACCTTGGCTATCAACTGATCGCAATCGACCCACAATCGCAATCCGATGTTTGCGATACGCCACTCGAAGTCCCACTCGCAATCGCTCTCGCAAGCGACACCCTCGGGCTAGATCCGAAGATTCT
>JAIYDQ010000479.1 GCA_027487375.1 Planctomycetaceae bacterium | reverse complement strand
TTATCAAGTAGATGGGAACGGCGCTCAAGGTACACTCGAGTTTCGAGCCATCGGAACCAGCGATAGCCTAGGTGGATACGTCGACAACATTCAAATGTTTAAGCTCGTAACACCGGCAAGTCTCCAAACGGGCAACGATACGATTGACGCTGGTGCAGGTAACGACCGAATCTTTGGACAAGGTGGTAACGACACGATCAACGCTGGATCTGGCAATGACAACGTAGACGGTGGTACAGGTAACGATTCCATCGTCGGCGGCTCCGGCAACGACTTCATCGATGGGGGAGAAGGATTCGATCGAGCAAACTTTAGCGGCAATGCGACCGACTACGAAGTGACACGAAACTCCGATGGTACGATCACTGTCAAGGATCTACGTCCCGATTCACCAGATGGAACCGATCGTGTTGTCAATGTTGAAACCATGGCCTTCGCCGATTCTTGGCTTCCGATCGATACCGTCGCCAAGACCATCGAACCAGTTCAACTCGATTCGGCAACTGCTGAGCCAAATCAATTGACCATTCGATTGGGTGGCGAGATGGGGAACAACGCTGGCCAACGCGCCGAGCCACCACGTTATGAAGTGTGGGCTAATGGCGAGAAGATCTCGACCGGAGTGGTCGACTGGGCGACCCTTGATCGGATAGCAGCACAAGGCGCTGGCGGTTTCCATGAACTGAAACTCGATGTGGCTCCTGGTCAACAATTGAGTAACGTTTCGGTTCGGTTTACCAACGACGCCTATGAAGGTAAGGCAGAGACCGATCGCAACATGTACGTAGACGCGATCGAAGTCAACGGCAAGCGATTTGAAGCCGAAGGCCCAAGTGCCAAGTACCATCGTGGTGGCGATGAAATCCGCGGCCAAGAAGGTATGTACTGGTCTGGAACGATGAGCTTCAACACTAGCGATGCTCCGCGTCCAACCGATGCTCACATTGCTGAAAACGTTCCGGGAGCAATCGTAGGCAAGATCTCGGCTGTTGATAGCAATACCAAGGTAACGGTCAGCGATGATCGCTTCGAAGTTCGAGATGGCAACCTCAAGCTGAAGGATGGCGTATCGCTGAACTTCGAAGAAGCTTCCAAGATTGACCTCAAAATCACCGGATCTAATGGTACCGACTCCTGGACTCGAAATGTCCTGATCGAAGTCAACGATATCAACGAAGCCAATACGGCTGTGGATGACACATTCGCCGTTGCTGAAGACGGAAAGCTTACGCTTGATGCGAATCAGTTACTTGCAAACGATTCCGATCTAGATGGCGATACACTTCGTATCACTGGCGTATCGGGTGCAGAACACGGCACCGTGACATTGCTCGACAATGGCAAGATTGAATTCAAAGCCGATGCGAACTACTCCGGCCCAGCCAAGTTTAGCTACACCGTAACCGACGCCGGCGGATTGACATCCACCGCAACCGTTGAAGTTAACGTGGGTGCAGTCGCTGACGCAGCCAACGTAACCGTAGGCAACGTTGTTGGTCTTGAAGACCAAGCGATCAAGCTTGATCTAGGAGCTAGCCTGAGCGATATCGATGGCAGCGAAACGATGAAGGTTGCGATCAAGGGTGTACCAGAAGGCTTCACGCTTTCGGCCGGAACTCGCAACGCTGACGGTTCATGGAGCGTAGCTCAGTCAGACCTTGGAAATGTCTCGATCAACGCACCGAAGGACTTCAACGGCCAAGTAAACTTGACCCTCGAAGCAACTACGACCGAAGCCAGCAACGGCGAGACTGCTGTCGTATCGAAGGACTTCAGTGTTAACGTCAACGCAGTCGCTGACGCGGCCAACGTAACCGTGGGCAACGTTGTTGGTCTTGAAGACCAAGCAATCAAGCTGGATCTAGCAGCCAGCCTGAGCGACGTCGATGGCAGCGAAACGATGAAGGTTGCGATCAAGGGTGTACCAGAAGGCTTCACGCTTTCGGCCGGAACACGCAACGCTGACGGTTCATGGAGCGTGGCACATTCAGACCTCGGTAATGTTTCGATCAACGCACCGAAGGACTTTAACGGCCAAGTCAACTTGACCCTCGAAGCAACTACAACAGAATCGAGCAATGGCGAGACTGCTGTCGTATCGAAGGACTTCACCATCGATATCGCTGAAGTCAATGATGTGCCGTTTGACATTCAGATCGACAATAACACTATTGTCGAAAATGTCGTGCCCGGTGAGTTGATTGCAACACTTTCGGCGAGCGATGTAGATGACTCTAACTTGCAGTACCGAATTTCTGGCGAAAATGCCAAGTCTTTCGTGATCGTAGGTAACGAGTTGCGTATTAGCGACACGGCATCGTTCAGCTTCGCAGAGAGGCCTGTTGAACGTTTGACAATCGAAGTTTCAGATGGTCGAGGTGGAGTGACAACTCGAGAAATCGAGATTTCGATTTCAGAGAATTCTCGAACGATCGTTGGAGAAAACAAAGACGCGACTCTTACGGGCACGAGTGCTTCCGATACGATTCTTGCTGGTGATGGAAATGATCAGATCATCGGAGACAAGGGTGCAGACGTTCTGGATGGAGGGGCAGGTCAACAGGACGTGGTCAACTACGCAAGATCAAGTGAAGCTGTCGTAGTGGATCTCGAGAATCAACAAGGTAAGGGTGGTGACGCAGAAGGCGACAAGATCCGAAATGTTGAAGGTGTCATTGGCTCGTCCTTCGACGATACTTTGATAGGAGACAAGCAGGACAATCTGTTAGTTGGAAACGCAGGTGACGATCGACTTGTTGGCGGATCAGGAAATGATGTCTTAGTCGGTGGTGATGGAGACGATCAGATTGACGGTGGAGATGGAATCGATGTCGCGAAGTTTTCTGGAAATATGGGCGATTACCGATTCGATCGAAACGCGGAAGGACAGCTTACCGTCACAGACCTGAGACCGGGTTCACCAGACGGAACGAATCGATTGGTGGATGTTGAGGTTGTCTCGTTCGCAGATAAGAGCGAATTGGTGGGAGCTTTGTTCAACTCGCTTGCTGCGAATTTGAATCAAAACGATCTACCTGAAGTAAGCCCATCGGACGAGGTCGCAATCGAAGCGGATTCATCTGCGAGCGGAAATGTTCGCTCGGATAATGAAATCAATCAAACCGTTCGCGATATTGAGGCTCTATCAAATGAAATTGAGTCCTTGAATTCGGCTGGTATTGAAGCACCAACGTACACCAATCCGGTCCAGTACGTGACTCTTCCGCCATTGGAAAAAATAGATTGGAGTACTGTCAAATTCAATGATTTAGTCGACGTTGAAGCTGAAAATTCGGTCCTAGAGTTCGCAAGTTCAACTGCTGGATCGAATGTGTCTTCAAATCGCTCGGCTTTGTCTGACACGGTTGCTGAGGAAGACGTGAGTGTTGCATCACAAGCGGTAGAGTCTACTACTCTTTCCAAACTGTGGGCGTTGGTACGAGCTTACGGCGGACTTCGACAGAAGTAATCTGAAGGATGGTGCGATTCTCAGCGTAACAATTCAAAAAGCTTGGATCAATCTTGGTCCAAGCTTTTCTTGAGACGCATGTCGCATCGTTTTTGCTTGACGCCTAGTTCGTTTAGATATCTTGCCCATTTGCGTGTGTCTGAAGAATCCTTGCGTGGTGGGGTTGTTCCGACTTGACGAACCTACCGTGACTGTTCGCAAGGTCGTGTTACGATTAGTCCGATCGTATCGATTGATCTGACTAGAAAAGCAATTAGGGCGGGGAAAGCCGTACGTTCTGTTTGCCTCTCGTGAACTCGGAGATACTTTTGCGTACTCCCTTTTTGGGGTCCTGAAAGTATTTACGCGAGACGCTTAGCTATGTTTACAGAAATCGAGGACGACCTTTTCAAGTTGTCCGATTCGCTAGAAGCCTTCAATGAGCTCGAGAAGTGTACCGACCGTGCTTTGCTAGCGCAGCGTTCCAGTGAGCGAGTAGAAATTCGATCGAAACTGATGTTTCGTCCTGCGAATCCGAGCCAGCGACACACTTATGCGATTGAGGCCGTAACAGCAGACATCTCAAACGGTGGTTGCATGGTTCTTGCCTCGCGATCCATTCTGCCAGGCGACATTTATCATGTTACATTCTTTGATCAATTAGATCGCGTTGGGCCTTTGTTAGCACGCTGCATGCGTTGCCGAATGGTTCAGGAGGATGCTTTCGAAGTAGGCCTCCGATTTCTGCAAGACATTCCTCTCAAAGATCTTTTGCGATAACCCATGTCGACTGCAACTCAGACACGGCTGAACGCCGCTAAAAATGCGCAACAAAAACCAGACGTTGCGCCAAAAGCTGAGACGCCAGAGTCTTTATCAAAAAAGACTAGCGAAGCTATTTGGAAAGTATTTGGCAGCAGCAACAATCGTCAAGGGTTCTTTAGTCAAGTCATTAAGATTCTTGGTGAACACTTCAATTCGCCTTTCGCAATTCTCGCGATCGAATCGAGTGTTGGAAATCAACAGTTAACACACTCGGTTTCGGATGACGCTTCGAACGCATGGTCCAAACGATGTACCGGACTGTTGCTTGACACTCGTTATCGAAATCTTGCGAGCGCCAGGACGATCGCTGAGACAGATTCCGATCGGTCTTATGCGATTCTTAGCTGTCCTCTGTCAATCGGTTCAGAAGGTACCGTAGGAGCAATTTGCATTGTTGTTTCTAGCCAAGATCGAAACACATACACGATTCAGTTGCAAGAGCTTCAAGCCATCGTTGCCTATGCGGGAACGATGGCTGTCGATGTTGGCGCTGCACCGCAGAAGACGGTCTCGGCAAAGTCTGCAGATACGGCTGCGGCTTCGCGTGCTGCTGGTTATGCGTCGTTAACGGAATTTGCATTCGCCGTTGTGAATAATCTCAAAGCAAAACTCGGATGTGAATCTGTAAGCTTTGGCATTGTACGAAAGCAACGTGTTCAGCTTGTCAGTATGTCTGGGACCAGCCAAGTGGATCCAAGTTCACTTGGAACACAGCAACTTCAGCAAGTCATGGAAGAGTGCGTAGATGCCGCCGATATCTGCTCGATACAGGTCGCAAAAACTGGCCCGGAAGGAATCTCAACCGGTCATATTCTCCATAAGCAGTGGCACAGCGATTCGGCGGGTGCTTCGGTCGCTTCCATTCCATTGCAAGTCGATGATAAAATTGTCGCGGTGCTCAGTCTTCGACATACGCCCAATCAAAGTTTTACAGCTGAGCAACTCGAAAAGGTCCGCGAAATCGCAACGCCATTGATTCCCGGTGCGTTGTTGTTGGATCGCGCTGATCGAAAGCTATTTGAACACGCAAAAACAGCCGTGTTGGACTGGTGTGTTCAGCAGCTTTCGCATGACACGTGGATACGAAGAATAGTCATCGGAACAGTCCTCGCGATGATTTGTATGGTACTAGTTGGAAAGCAAACATACATACTTACTCTTCCTTCGAGTATTGTGCCCGCTGATGAACGAGAGATCTCGTCTCCATTTGAAGGGGTTATTGACGAAACTCTTGTGCGTGCAGGTGATACGGTCACCGCCGGTCAACTCCTGGTGCGTTTGGATACGCGACAGCTGAAACTGGATCTGAGCAAAGCAAGATCAGATTATCACGCTGCGACTATCGAATCGATGCAAGGTGCGACTGATGGCGATTTGCAGAAGCTGGCGATTGGTAAGGCTAAAGCCGATGCGGCGCAGAGTTTAGCGCGAAAGATTGAACGTAACATTGAGCTCGCGGATGTACGCGCTCCGTGCAACGGAACTATTCTCTCAGGTGAATTGGATAAACGGATCGGTGAAAGCGTTCCGATGGGAGAACCACTCTTCCGTTTCGCCGCTGCCGACAATTGGAAGGTAGTTGTAGAAGCACCCGAGTTCGCCACCACATTAATTGATCTCGGGCAAGTAGGAACGTTCGCAACAAACGCGCGTCCTGGGGTCCCGCTAAAGTTGGAAGTAAACCACATACATACAAATGCCGAGATTCGTGAAGGCAAAAACGTTTTCGTCTCTGAGGGGACACTTCGTGGAGAGGCACCAGAATGGCTTCGAAGTGGTATGCAAGGGACGGCAAAAATCGACGTTGGTAGACATCCAATTTATTGGGTATGGGTTCATCGAATCATAGACCAGATCCGCCTGAAGCTTTGGAGGATCTAACATCTTGGCAGAATCCGAAGCACCACAAAGCGATCTAGCGGCGAAGTTGGGAGATGTTCGTGCGAGCGTTCGACCAAATCTAGAGATCTCTCGCCACCTGTTCTCTGGGAAGCCGACCTATGTCGTTCGCGATCCGGTTACTGCACAGACACACCGGTTCTCTGCGCAGGATTATCAGCTTTTTATCTCAGTCGATCAAACGCGAACATTGAGAGAAAGTGTTCAGCAACTGATAGACCAGAAAAGGATCACAGCAGAACAGGCTGATGACTTCTATAAGTTTGTAGTCCATTTGCATCAGATGGGTCTGTTAACTCTTCCATTGTCTGATGGCAGCACACTGTACAATCGATACAAGCAACGGATGGACATGCAGAAGAAGGGACGCTTCCTCAAGCTATTGTTCCTGAAAGTTCCATTAGCACACCCTGATAAATGGCTATCACATACGCAAAGCTGGGTTGCACCGCTGTTTACTTGGACTGCGTTTTGGATCTGGCTTTGTTGCTTGCTTGCCTCAGGCGTTGTGTTGATCGTGCATTGGCGAGAGTTTGCTGACCCGCTCGGTACGATGCTCACTGTGAGTAACGTCCCGATACTGTGGGTGCTTCTCGTAGGTCTGAAGACATTCCACGAACTCGGCCATGCATATGCATGCAAGCGATTCGGAGGCACTGTTCCGGAAATGGGCGCGATGATCATGATGGGAACACCCTGTGCGTACGTTGACGCGTCGTCATCTTGGGCATTTCCTAATCGATGGCATCGTATGGTTGTTGCGTTGGCAGGTATGTACTTCGAGTCGATGCTTGCGATCGTTGCAGTAGTCGTTTGGCTTGCGACAGATACCGGACAATTACACTCAGCGGCTCAGTATGCAATTGTGTTATCGACAGTAGTGACGATCGGTTTCAACGCTAACCCATTAATGCGATATGACGGCTATTTCATCCTCTCGGACTTGGTAAATATTCCGAATCTCCACCGCGACGCAAAGGCAGCTGCTAGCGGATTCATTAAGTGGGTTTTATATGGATTACCAATAAAGTCTGTTGCCACGAAGACTTCGATTCGCGTTGCGATGACAGTATTCGGTATCGCATGCATGCTTTACCAAGTGACTGTGTCGATAGGTATTGCGACTCTGCTCACTCTTGCCGTCCCAATCATCGGTCCAGCCATCGCCTTCTTGGTTTCCGGCGTACCGGTTCTTCGCGTTTTGCAAAAGTGGACGATGTTTGTTGTGCGTTCACCGGAACTGGAAGCAGTTCGATTTCGCGCAATTTCAGTTGCGAGTACTCTTACGGTTTCGATGTTAATCGGGATCACGATGATACCAATCCCAGGCCATCTCAAATCTCTTGGCATCGTGCACAGACAGGAAGAGAAGTCGATACGCGCATCTGTGGGTGGGTTTCTTGTCAGCACGCCCGCAAAACAACATTATAAAATCGAAGAGAACGAAGTGCTCTATCGTATGGAAAATCCTGAACTACTTGTTCAACGCAGCGAGTTGCAATCTCAGATTCAGCAATTGAGCATTCAGCTACAGTCTAACTTGGGTATAGATACACTTCAGTCAGAACAAATTCATCTTCAGATTGATAACGCAAAGCAGCAATTGCGGCATGTCGAATCTCAAATTGAAAATCTCAATTTGTCGGCGGAAGTGAAAGGTGATTTCATGCCCCCGGTAGAATCATTGAAGGCCGGAAAGTTCGTCCACCAAGGAGAGTCGCTTGGTTCTATTTGTCGAGGGCCTTGGATTGTTCGAACGATGCTTACGGAAGATCAATGGTCGAGCATCAATTCGATGCGAGAGCAACCTGTAAGCGTGACACTTATCGGCAACACGAAACTACTTCTCAAGGGTAGGATCGTTAGCGGTGCAATTGCTGGCACGAAAAAGATCGAAGAAGCGGCGTTAACGCACATGGGCGGTGGGAATATCGCGGTTTCTTCTGACATGGTTGCTAGTGAGAACTTTTTTGATGTCGTCATCGAGATCGACGACCAGTCGATCGAAAAATTGGAGCACCCGATCAAGGTTGGAATGTCATCTTTAGTGCAATTCAAGAGCGAATCAGAAACGCTTGGCACGCTTCTGGTGAGGCGTGGTTTGAAGTTGGTAAACCAAGTTCGGCAAGCGAGCAATTAACTAAATCTTTAGCACCCCTCGGAATCCACGTGCTCCGAAATAGGACTGAGCACCGTTGTGATAAACGAAAACTTGGCCGTAGCGAAAATCTGCAAAGAGTGCGCCTCCGAGTGCTCGAACTGCAGGTGGAGTTTTTATCCAGCTGGACGTTTTTGTGTCGAATTCACCGAGCGATTGCAAATGTCGATATTGCTCTTCGGTTAACAATTCAATTCCCATAGACGCTGCCGTATCTATCGCATTTCCCTTGGGTTGATTCTCTTTTCTTGACTCGAGTCCCTGGCGGTCGTAGCAAAGACTCCTACGACCAAGCGGGCTTTCTGATGAACAATCCATGAAAAGATACTCGCCGGTTTCTTGATCAACCCCTACGACATCTGGTTCACCACCCGATTGCTCCATATCATACAATATCTTGAGCTTTTTCAAGGAACTGGACAGTTTTGTTCGAACTTCCGACCATT
>JAIYDQ010000078.1 GCA_027487375.1 Planctomycetaceae bacterium | reverse complement strand
TTCAATGTTCTTCGCGACGGATCGACCGTACCTCTCAAGGTGACGATCGAAGAACAAACCGATGAAAAACTCGCCCAACTTGCCAACAAAGGAGGCGCGGAAGCTCTTGGAATCACCGTTGAACCGATTTCGCCAGAAATCGCCGCGGACTTCGGTCTAGAATCGAACTCGGTTGGCGTCGTAGTGAAAGAAGTTAACAGCCAAAGCCGAGCAGCCAACGCACTTCAGCCAGGTGAAATCATCCTGGAAGTCAACGGAATCAAGATTTCGAGTGCGGAAGAATTCAAAGCTGCCGCTAACAAAGGCAAGGGAGCAGTTCGACTACTCGTAAGAAACGCGACTTCGACACGAATGGTGATCTTGAAGTAGCGATCGTGAATCGAGAGTCTTAATCAACCGCGAACATTACTCTCAAAAGCAACAAAGCCCAGTTGGAAACAACTGGGCTTTGTTCGTTTATGGGTGTTGACAACAAATCTGGGTAGCGCGAAGCACATCCGAAAGAGTGTTTCGACATAACAACTTTCGGCTCCCTTCTCCCCCGGTACTCCGGGGGAGAAGGGCTGGGGATGAGGGGGTAAATAATCTCGAAACGAAATGCCCCAGTAGTTTGCTGAAGCCCCTCATCCCCGACCCCTCTCCCGGATTACCGGGGCGAGGGGAGCAAGACTTTATGGATTATGCCAGATGACTCCTTCCGACGAGCTTATCTAACAAACATAAAGATCGCAAATGTTTGTCATGCAAGCTACAAGCAATCGTCGCGACTGACTGGAGTTCTTAAGATGCTTTACGTTTGCCAAAACGATGCGCTGCTGGGATGATCGCAGGCAATTCGGATTCTTCTCGAGTGTGTTTTCGAAGTTCGGTTGAAGCGGCAATTGTATCTAGAATTCTTTCGGCAACCGAGATCGCTTTCCGAGCGTCTTCGCCTGACACTTTCGGTGCAACGCTGTGTTTTATGGCATGAAGAAAGTCAGCTTGTTCGGCATCGATCGCATTACCTGCCTGAACGGCGATCGATTCATGCGGTAACCATCGAGTAAACAATTCTGCATTGATATTTCGTCGAGCCTCTGGAGCCATTTCCTCAGCACAGGATGTTCCGTCTACAAGATCTTGACTGGTTCGAACGCAATCCACGGTTGCGGCGGCAAAGTCCAATTCAATACTTTGAAAATCGCTTTCGATCGTCATCTTGCGTTGTGGATGACGACTGATGCGCGAGGCCTTTACACAAGCGATCGCACCATTTTCAAATCCCAGGCGAGCTTCAGCGACATCTTCGGTGTGTCCGAGAACACATCTACCGGTTGCACTGATCTCAACGACGTTGGAATCAATACAGTTGAGTATCAAATCGAGGTCATGAATCATCAGGTCAAAGACGACACCGATGTCCGTACTGCGACCGGTGTAGCCGCTGGTTCGAGTGGCTTCGATATAGTAAGGGGTTTGAATCAGCGGTTGAGCGGCTTGCCAAGTCGGACTGAATCGTTCGACGTGCCCGACTTGCAGGACAAGATTTCTTCGACGCGCAACATGGATGAGAAGATCAGCGTGTCGAGCAGATCTTACAAGCGGCTTTTCTACGAAGCAGTGAATACCGTTTTCCAAACACCAAAGGGCCGATTCAAGATGATTTGAAGTTGGCGTTGCGATGATAACTGCATCGACACGACCTAGAAGTTGTCGATAGTCCTCGACGGTTGCAACACTGAATTCGGCTTCGATTGCTTGACGAACTTCAGCCATCGGTTCGGCCATTGCCACGACTTCGCAATCGGCCGTCGCCTTTAAGCGACGAAGGTGGATCTTTCCCAAATGCCCTGCGCCGATGACTGCGATTCGTTGGGTACTCACGCTGCTTTCCTCCGGTCTCGTCCGCGGCCATGGCGACCGTAGGCAGACTCATCAATGAAATTAAAAAGGGTGTCGATCTCGGGAGTCAGCTGACCGTTGCCAGTAAGAATCTCACGAGCGTTCTTAACACCTACTTTCGATCGATAGAGAAGCTTGTGGGCTTCGCTGATAGCACGAATTGCTTCGCTTGAAAAATTCTTTCGTTTGAGCGCTACAACGTTAACGCATCGAGGTCTGGCAGGGAATCCTTCGGCGAGCATGAATGGAGGCACGTCTTGAAGAACACGCGACAATCCGCTGACAAACGCATAGCAACCGATCGAAGCAAAGTGATGAACCGCAACGCCGCCGCTTAGAGTAGCATCGTGCTGCACGCGAACGTGTCCTCCAAGCATCACCGTATTGGCCATAATCACGCGATCTTCGACCTTACAATCGTGAGCGACGTGTGCGCATGTCATGAAGTAGCAGTTGTTACCGATCGACGTGATGCCGTCATCTTTCTCGGTTCCACGGTTGACGGTTACTGCCTCGCGAAAAATATTGCAATCGCCGATGACTACCTGAGTTGGTGAACCTTGGTAGGAGATGTCTTGAGGCTCGGCACCGATTACACAATTCGGAAAGAAGTGGTTATCACGACCAATGGAAGTGTTTCCGGTGAGTGTCACACTGTTTTCCAGCCGTGTCCCTCGACCGATACGAACATGCGGACCAATTACGCAATGGTGACCGATTCGAACATCGTCGTCGATTTCGGCTCGAGGATCCACTACGGCAGTATGAGCAATGATTGTAGGCATGGACAATCCGCAGGTTTCTAATTCGTCAGTGCTGTCGATGAACTGGAATCGTAAGCAAGTTGGCGAAAAGCTGAAAGTGATAGGTTAGGTTTAGTAAACGATCTCGATGCGTGAACATGTTGATCATTTGTCTCTGAAAAAAGTGATTTGATACTTGGCAGGTTTGTACGTTAATTTTTGAACAGAACACAAGGTCGATTTTGAACATGATTCTTTAACGACTTGTGAATGTTCAAGCGACCTTTGCAAATTGGTATTTTTCTTGAGTGAAAGCTTTCGAGAATGCAAGCTTACGCAACTCGAGAGCCATTCGTCCGTTGAGTACGTGTCCGCTTCGGCAAGCAATCACTCGTCCGTGAATTTGAACGCCGCTTAGCGCTAGATCTCCGATAAGATCCAGAAGTTTATGTCGAGCGCATTCGTCGGCGAATCGAAGTGTGTTTCCAACAGGACCTTGCGATCCAAAGACGAGCAAGTCACGATGAGTCACGTGCTTGGCGAGTCCTTGACTTTGAAGGATCTCTGCTTCGTGATGCGTAATGAATGTACGAGCTGGAGCGACTTCTTGCATGTACGCAGTATGATTCACCGCGATGCAGTAATCGCCTTTAGGGATGACCGATTGAGGACCAAAATCGAGTCGATACTCACAAGTGAGTCCCGAATCAAGCTGTTGATCAACGTGTGGCAGCGCCATAATCCACTGCTCGTCGGTACCAATCCGAATTGGCGTGGTTATTCGAACATCAGCAACCGTAGCCGATTGACTGACGACACCCACTTGATCGATTCCCAGAGCAAACCGAAGCGAGCTTCCGTCCAGGCCCGGCATCTCTTGAGCAGAACAGTCCACGATGCAGTTATCGATTTGAGCTGCATGGAGAGCAGACATGATGTGTTCAATCATGTCGAACGAACAATCGCTTGACGTTAGGCGAGTGCGAAGCTGTGTTTCATGACGATGTTCGGCAGTCGCCTGGATCGATGGGCAGCCAAGCAAGTCAGAGCGTCGAAAGCAAATGCCGGTGTTCACCGCAGCCGGGCTCAGAGTCACAGTGACAGGTATCCCTGACCAGTAACCGTAACCGGCAACATGGAAACTGCCTGCGAGTGTTTGCTGTAATCGATGCGACTGCATGGGCGTTCCTTGCCACTGGCATGAATATCAAAATCTCATTTGGCCTGTGCGACAGCGTCCTGCTGTCGCAATGGGGCCGATGATTCGGTGACCAGAAGCCACCGCTTGGAGTGTTCAATCGTCGGACTATCGACGAACGTTGCCAGAGTTACCAGGAATTGCTGTTTGAGGAACTCCGGCTGGTGCAGCAGTTGCGCCGGCAGGTGTTTCAGCGATGATTTGCTGAAGCACAGCGTCTGTAAGGTCGACTGTCTTCTTGTAGTAGACAACGCTCTTTTCGAGAGCCATTTGAATCGTTGCAGGTTGCTTCGAATCAGGCTGCTCGCGGCTGCACTGCAACACGATTTCGATGTTGTTGTACTCGGCGAATCGTGTGATGATGCCTTGCATTTGCTGATAGAATTCGATCGCCATCTTGGCACCGACTTCATCGATTTCTTTTTCCTTGCGGACCGAGTCGAGCTTCAGTTGAGCTTCTTCACGAGCAAGTCGTTCTTGGAGTTGGTTGAACTCGGGGCTGCCTTCGCGAAGATCCTTCAGCTTTTCAGCGTCCTTGACCAGGACGTCACGTCGCTTGATCAATTCTTCTTGAGTCGCTTTGACTTGGTTTCGCATCGCAGTTTGTTGCTGCTTGATCGAAGGGTGGTTTTTGACGATGTAGCCAACGTCAATAACGGCAACCTTGATCGGAGATGCGGCACCAGCAGCGGAAGCCGCGGCTGGCTGCTGTGCAAGAAGAGTGTTCGCAGCCGAGCTGCAAGTTACCACGGTAAGGGCTGATAAAGCCAATTTGTTCCAAACGCGCACTGTAGAGCACTCCTTGTCACGTGACTGCGTAATATGGTTCTGCGAGTCTCAGTCATTCCGTGACCAAAAAACCTCGCTCCGATGCAAGTATTGCTATTCTGGCTAGCTAGGTAAATAGCGATTTTTACGACTATTGACCGAGTATCACCGGAATATTGATTCGTTCGTTATCCCGTTGGACTTCCAACGTTACTGAATCACCAGGGCTTTTCTCCGAAAGAGCATCAATCAACGACTGCGGCGAGTCGATGGGAATGCGATCCATCGTCAGCAAAACATCCAGTGGTTTCAGAGATGCTTTGAAAGCAGGCGAGTCTTCTGCAACAGATTCAATTTGAACTCGAGAGCTCTCTTGAGATTCTGTCGGGAACTGAACCAACCGAACTCCCAATCGTGCTCGTCGCACAATCGGCAGCCGGATGTCAGCTTTCCCTTGAACAGCCACGTATGATGGCTTTCCAGGCGACTTCGCTAACTCCATCGTCATCTGGTAAACCATATCGGTTATCGCGGCTATGCCGTCTGTATTGATTTTTTCAAAATCGTCAGTTGGGCGGTGATAATCTGTGTGAAGCCCGGTAAACAGGTGAAGCACGGGGACTTTTCGTTCGTAAAACGGCTGATGATCGCTTGGTCCGTACCCCTCGGACTGCTTCCGAATTTGAAAGCCGGACACCAAGTTGACTTTATCGATGAGACTGGGAAACTGCGTCGCGGTTCCGGTACCGTAAATAATCAACTGGCGATCCGACAGTCGACCGATCATGTCCATGTTGATCATCGCTACCGTGGACTCGATTGGGAAACGTGGATACTTGATGTAGTGCCGACTGCCAAGCAACCCACGCTCCTCACCCGTAAAAGCGATCAAGACAATCTGGCGTCGCGGTTCGGTATCTTCATTCATGGCAAGCGAAAGCTTATGAGCCAACTCCAGTAATGCGGACGTTCCTGAAGCGTTGTCATCGGCCCCGTTATGGACCGCAATGACTCCCGGAGAAAGCGAGCCAGGCCCACCCATTCCGACGTGATCGTAATGAGCCCCCACCACAACCGTCTCCGAAGCAAGCGAGCCAACCCCCGGAACGCGACAAATAACATTCTTTAGCTCAATTGATTCCGTTTTGAGCGACACGGATCCAGCCACACTCACTCCAGCAAACGCAACCGATCGCGGCTTGAGATCCTGATCGATGGCCTGCTCAAGCTCGTAAAGACTCATTCCCGTGTCACGAGCAATCCACGGCTCTATTACTTCACGTCGGACAAACATCACAGGAATGCTTGGTCCGGCGTTAGCTCTTCCCGCATCCTCGATTCCCGGAAGCCGATCATTCTCGGAAACAACCGCGACAGTGCCTTGACTGGTGTCTTTGCTGTTATCTTTTCCTTGTAGCGATACACCGTCATTGATAAAGAGAATTGCTGCAGCTCCGTGAGCGACTGCGTTGGCGTACTTGGTCGTAAAGTAAGCGTGCTTGCTCGAGGAAGTCCCCGCAAATCGACTGCTTGAATCGGCCTGCTGGGGTTCCTTGCGTAGGATCACAACTACTTTGCCTCGAACATCGATCGAAGCGTAGTCGTCATGCATGAAACCCGATTCCCTAGCCGTTATTCCATACCCAACAAAGCATAAATCGCCTTGAAATGCTTGGTTGGCACCCAGAGAGAGCGGCCTGAAGTCCTCGTTCAATTGCAAGTCGCCGACTCTCGTAGCCAAAGCTTTTTCCGTCGATCTATTCACTGCCTTGTCATTCGATTCGTACCCATCCACGATGATGCGAAGCGAGTTCGTAAGCGGATCGGCGACAGACACGCTTCCGGGAATTTTGAATGGCTGGAAGGGGAGCTCGCCAAAGATATTCGTATCGAGCCCCAAAGACTTCCAACGCTCAGCGATGTACTCGGCTGCCCGATCAAGCCCGTCGGTTCCTGGACCTCGACCTCGCATATCGTCAGAAGCCAAGAACCTCAGATCGGCAGCGATGCGTTGCTCGGCGGCAATGTCAACTCTCGACGATTCTGCAGTTTCGGATATCGCTGGTTGAAGCGGAGTCTCAGGATACTCGGTCGCTAATGAAACCGAGACAATCGGCAAGCCGGCGGCAAGCAACAAGATAAAACGCAGCACGGAAGACTTCATCAAAACTCAACCATAAAACACAATAGTAAAAGTCAAGCAGAACAAATGTCTTCGATAACAGATCCGTTGCAACATCAGCAATGGGAGATAGCTGAAAAGTCATCCCTAAAAGACTTTGTATACGCCAATTAGCTTGTTAGCGAGTAGCCTTACGGATCGGTCGCCATTGAAGCGCATCCGAATTCGACGCCGACCTTGGCTCAGCGTTGTCACGATCAACGGTCGTGTCGGGACTTCCAGTGCTAACGGTCTTGGAGCGGGAATTGAATCCTGATCGATCCGGGATGCTTCGATCTGCTACCGGGTTATTGAGAAGCGGGTTGCTTGGCAGACCACGATCCGCGACGGCTCGTTGGTTACTAGCGTTGAGAGGGCGATTCGAGTTGAGTTGGGCTTGAAGACGAGCGGCAAGCTTTTCTGTTTCGGCTTGTTGCTGCAGAAGGCGATTTCGATCTTCGCGAAGCTGTTCGTTCTCTTTTTTCTGTGCTCGAAATTCACTCAGCAATCGTTCGCTTTCCAGCTTGGATTGATACATTCGGCCAGTTATTGGACCGTTCTGGCAGCCCGTAGAAAACGCGATGACTAGACAAGCCGCGACCGCCGCAACTGCTTTTCTAGCTATCCACGAAGCTTTCACGAGTTTCATTCTCCACACATCGACGAACCGGATCCAGTCAGTGGTATTATCAAAATCGATTTTTCACAACAAGAGCGACGCGAGTCTATTTCTACGCTTCTCGACTATCTATTAGGAGTTCGAATTCCCCAGATAGGCTAAAAATGGATGTCGTTATTGGTTTTTGATCGGGCACAATTCAAACTACGGCTAGCAGATTTCGTAACAATCCC
>JAIYDQ010000393.1 GCA_027487375.1 Planctomycetaceae bacterium | reverse complement strand
TCGTACTCGTACTCAATGAAATGGTATTCGTTCTCGTACTCGAATCGATGTCTATCCAATCGAGCACGAGTACCGGCTTATGCCTGAGCACGAGTACGAAAATACAGACTTGCTAGATTTCTACGCGGTCTGATCTCGTTAGTGTCCGCTGTCCATAAAAAAGGCGTGCTAACAACATAAGGCCACCATTATCCCGCGGCGCGTGACACGTTTGGTCAATCGGAGCCGGAATTTTTCAGAAGCTCGTAGATTCCTGGACTGCTTACTCGATATTCGATGCGGCTTCGTCCATGAACCACCACAAGTCACCGATAGGACGTATCAGTTGCGCTGGGTACAGAGTAGCGTTCCGTTCCGCGGAATGAATCTTTCCAAGTGCCCACTGCTTGCTTTCGCCACACACGAGAAACGCTGTGTTTCGAGAAGAATTAAGTATCGGCGCGGTCAAGCTGATCCGAGTTGTATTGAGTTTTGGAACTTCATTTTCAATAACCCAACGGTTAGTTACTTTGAGAGCTGCTGTCTCAGGAAAAAGGGAAGCTGTATGAGCGTCATCACCGAGCCCCAACAACACGATATCGAAAACGAAAGGACTTGATCCCGCGATTGATCTCATCGTTCGCTCATAACTTGTAGCAGCTTCGTATGGTGTGTTGCCGTTCGTTGGTATGGCGTGAACAACAGGCTTTTCTCCAACGATGCGATCGAGAAGTGCTTCACGAACCATTCGATAATTGCTGTCAGGATGATCGCTCGGAACATTCCGTTCATCACCCCAAAAAAGATGGACTCGGCTCCAGTCGATAAGCCCCTCTGGTAGTTCGGCAAGTAACTGATAAAGTCGTTTCGGTGTCGAGCCACCGGACAAAGCGACAAGGCATCGATCGCGTTGAAGAATCGACATGATGGCGATCGAAACAAACCAATTCCGAGCAGCAAGAGCAACTTGCTCCGGCGTGTTTTGAATAATACTGTGTGAGTGCGTTGACGACTTATGCATAGTGCCAAATGTCCATTATTGTGTCTGATCGTAGATGGCAACACGAAGGTCACATACGTTCGTGTGTGTTGGTCCGGTAATGAATAACGAATCGGTGTTCTTAAAGAAAGGATACGCATCGCATCGCTCTAGATGACTTTGAGGTGAAAGCTTCTGGTCTTGATAGCTCGCGACAGTATGTGCATCGCACCAAGCACCGGCGGCGTCAGTAGGTCCGTCCTCCCCGTCAGTACCTCCCGAGAGCACAGTCATACGTTCCCAATCGGATGTAGTAGCACCGAGTTTTTCCAGCTCATTCAATGCGGCGAGGGTCAATTGCTGGTTCCGCCCGCCTCGGCCTCGGCGGCTCTCCTCGGGAAGTGTCACCGTTGGCTCACCACCGGAGATGATGCATGAGATGTTTGGTTGACTTTTAAGTCCAATACATTGTCGGGCGAGTCTTCGTCCTACATCCTCTGCCGCGCCTTCACTTTGCCGAGCGGACTCCATCCAATAAGCGTATCCGAGTCTTACGGCTTCGACTCCAGCTGCGTCGACGGCAGTCGCATTGTTTGCCAACATGATGTGAACGAGTTCGCACTGATTGTCATGCTGCTTTTTTGAAAATCGCTTTGTGAGCCAACTTTGCGAACGCGATGAACTTTCCTCAGATGCGAGCCGGGCTAGAGTTTGATAAACGGCTCGCGGAAACTGGCTTTGGTTTTTGTCATACTTCAAAAGTATTTCGCGAATCTCAGAAATGTTAGGTGGGTTATTGACCCAAGTTGGTCCTGAGCCGATGGTGGCTAAAGAGTCCCCTAAGACGTCGGAGATAACCAGCGTGATCAAACGACCCGCCCGGCATCGATTGGCAAGTCCACCCGCTTTGACGGTGCTCAATCCGCGACGAACCGCATTGAGTTCCTCAATGGCAGCTCCATAATGACTTAACAAACGTGTCGTCTGCACCTTCTCTGCCAGAGTGATTCCCTCGATAGGAGAAGTCAGTAACGCGCTAGCACCGCCAGAAAGAAGAAAGAGGACCGTATCGATTGGACGAGCGCCTTCGCACAATTCGATTATCTTCTTTGTGCCCCGAACGGCCAATTCCGTCGGCTCATTTACACCGGCCGGTCTCGCAGGAAGTACGGTAACACTGTTGGCTCTTTTGTCGCTAATCGGATCGTTTTCACTTGCAGTAGTCGTTCCTTCGGGAACATTAACATGCCCAGCAACCGAGATTTCGGAGTCGAGACCTCGCAGCGATACGGATAATCCTTTCAGCATGCCGAATGTTGCCTTGCCTGCCCCGACAACAATCAGTCGCCCTTCTTGATGGAGTTCCCAACGATTCTTTTCGCCGGAATCGTCGATTTGCATCTGTTTACCATCAAAACTCAAACGCTCACGAACGAGTCGGTCTGCCTGCACCGCGTGAACGCCCGCTTGAAAAATCGCTATTGCATCTTCCGTTGTTTTTTGAAGTTGGCTCATGGGGATGCGCGACGTCTACTACTCTCGAAAGATATGGTTACGATTTACAGAATTGAACACCGAATCACCTTTTTCGCCAAGCACTCGCACTTATTATGTCGCTTCGTTCGCTCACCCAACCCAGTGATTCTAATTGGAATGTTCCCAACGGGCTGTCGTTAGTTCGTTTGATTTTGGCTATTGCGGTTGGGGTTTTGATCGAGTTGCACCTTTATCTCCCGGCCCTCATTTGCTTCGTGATTGCTGCATCGACCGATTTTATCGACGGTTGGTGGGCAAGGCGATACAAGCAAATAACGAAGCTTGGACGTATCTTGGATCCCTTTGTGGACAAGACAATTATTGGTGCTGCGATGATCGCCTTGGTGGGAGTTCCCGGAAGTGGTATCGCGGCTTGGATTGTAACCTTGGTCATTTCCCGCGAATTACTAGTAACCAGTCTTCGTGGACTTATTGAAGGCGCAGGAGGAGACTTTTCGGCGAAGCAACTCGGGAAATGGAAGATGGTTGCGCAATGTGCAGCAGTCATAACGTCTTTGCTGAATCTTCTGCAGCCCGAACCAGTCCAATGGCTTCAGTGGGCACTTATTCTGAGTCTGATTAGTGCAGTGATTTTGACTTTGCTTTCCGGGTGGGAGTACGTGGTGGTTGCGACTAAGAGCCTGTCGCAACAACCGACGGCTTAAACAGAGGCACAAGTAACGCGCGAAGCTACCTCTGCTTAATCAGTACGACCCACAAAACCTGCCTATTCGTCATCAGTAGGCGACGTATATTTTATCTAAAGCTACAAGTCGACCACGCAAGCGATTTTCCACGTTGTACGATTCCTGAAGATATTCTTTAGTACAAATCGTACTCCTTTGAATTGGTTTGAAGATGCTTAAACGTCGTAGCAGTAGCCTTGCTGATTGGGAAGTCCAATCTTTTTTAGTCATAAGACTCTGCATTCACTGGGTTCTTTTTTTGACCGCGATTGCGATTGGATTATTGATTTGGATAAGACTGTTCTCAAATCCGATCGTGACGTGGCAAGAAACTCAGACGCAATTCATGGCAACATTCTTGCCGGTTTTGATCATATCAATTGCAATTCTGCCGGTTTTCATATTTGATTCCGTTCGACTGTCCAATCGTTTCACAGGACCAATTTTTCGCTTGAGAAAAGCTCTTTCAAATCTAAGCAACGGAAAACAAGAAGTTGCACTCGAGTTCCGTGAGAACGACTTTTGGAAATCTTTGGCGACCGATTTTAATGCCGTTGTTGGACTGAAAGAAATCGCAAGCGACTCGAAATCTGACCCCAGTTGTCAAATTCCCAAGTGATAACTGACTGTCATTTCTCAAATACGGTAGTGCGATGATGTTCAAGTACCAATCAAATTCCATTAGAAAGACTGCTCACCGAAACGGTGCGGGCTTACGTACGAATGCAGCTAACCGCAAAGGTGCTGCCTTAGTCGAACTTGCAGTTTGCCTTCCGGTGCTGATGATTCTGATTCTAGGAAGCATCGAAGCAACGGGAGCAATCTTCGTCAGGCAAGCATTAACAACAGCCGCCTATGAAGCCGCTCGAGAGGCATCTCGTACGGGTGCAACCACAGCAACAGCGACCGCGAGAGGTCAAGCGGTTCTTGACGCCCGTCGCATCCAAAATTCGACAATTAGCTTTACGCCAGCAGATGTGGCTGCCGCAACTCGAGGAAGTCTAATCACGATCGAAGTAACCGCAACCTTGAATGGCAACTCGCCATTCACAGGACGCGTCATTCCCAACCAAGTAAATCGCGTTCGAACCGTGATGGTGAAAGAATAGCAATCCTAATGTATTACCGAGGTCCAATCATGCCAATCAAGAGCAAGCAGCAACTCAAAAATAATCGCAAAGGTGCGATGTTAGTTCTGATCTGCGTAATGATTTTTGCGTTTTTATCAACCGTCGCATTATCGGTAGATATCGCATATATGCACCTGATTAAATCGGAACTACGTTCGGCAACCGACGCTGCTTCTAAAGCTGCTGCAGAAACACTTGCCCGGACATTAGATCCAGCAAAAGCGGTTGCACGTGGAAGAGAGGTCGCAAGGCTCAATATGGTTGCGAACCGCGGGCTTGAGCTTAGAGATTCTGATTTCGAACTTGGCCGCTCAATTCTCGGACCTTCAGGCAAGTTCGTGTTTTCAACCTCGGGTTCACCGGTAAACAGCGTTCGCGTTCGCGGCACACGCAGCAACAGTTCACTTGGTGGTTCCGTTAACCTCTTTTTTGGACGCGTATTCAATACGACAACATTCCAGCCACAAGAAACCGCGACCGCCACCTACATCGAGAGAGATATTGTTCTCGTCATCGATCGATCAGGATCGATGTTGGATTTTAATAAGCTAGTCGAACTCAAGAAAGCCATTGTTGTCTTCAACTCCGTTTTGGATGCAAGCCCAGTGGAAGAACGAGTAGGGTTAGCATCCTACTCGACAGAAGCGACGGAAGATGTCGACCTTACGAAAGATCTATCCATCATCAACACTAACGTGAAGTCAAAAAGGGCTGATGGTTTTACAAATATTTCCGGTGGTATCGACGCTGGTGGAAGAATCATGAGTCGCGGTAGGTCCAAGGCATTCGTCGAAAGAACGATGATTGTATTGACAGATGGAATGGAGAATCGTGGACGCCGTGCACGTTCAGCAGCCGCCGATCAAGCAAACGAAGGCGTGGTAATTCATGCGATCACCTTCGGGCGGGATGCTGCGAAGAGCACTATGCGCGAAGTCGCTTCAATCGGAAAAGGTAGATACTACCACGCGGAAGACGGAGACGAATTGGAAGACGTTTTTCGTGAGATTGCACTCACGCTTAGTACCATTCTTACAGAATAACTACCGGATTTCGGAGATTTTTCACGCACTTAACACAGCAAATAAACCTAACTTATCAAGTAACAATAACTCATAAAGAAACTTTGTGCTGCGAATTGATTTTTGCAATGCACGATGCGGCGAGATAATGAAGCGTATCCATAAAAAAGCTAAATTGCGGCAAGGTGCCGTGCTAGTGGAAATGGCTTTGACCATTGGGCTCGCGTTCTTTTTCTTTTTCGCTGCGCTCGAGTTCTGCCGAGTATCCATGATTCGGCACACAGTAGAACACGCGTTGTACGAGGGAGCTCGCGCAGGAATAGTTCCTGGTGCTACAGTTAGTGAAGTACAAACCCGTGCAAGAAATGTGCTACGAACCGTCGGCCTGTCAACGATCAACATTGACGTCACTCCTTCCGTTCTTACGCAATCAACACGTGACGTAAGCGTTCGTATTCGGCTACCACTGGATCAGAATTTGTACGCACCCGCATTCTTCTTTCGCGGACGAACTTTGGATCGAACCCTCACGATGCAACGCGAAGGCTCCAACTAAACAGATCGCGATTTCCTCTTGTAAATCCAGTATCGATAAAGATTATTGGAACGAAAATTTCGGGGATTCGACTCTTCTCTACCAAGGCTACCGAGGCTAGCTTTCAATCGTACGCTTGCCTAATCATATGGCTTTCGTGCGCGATAGATTGATTCCAATCCGGAAGTAGCGCAAACCCCGCCGGTCGCTGATTATGAGCACGATATGACGGGAACTACGAATAGGAATTCCGTCAGTTGTTTGCGATCAGTAAGAAGAATCCCGGGTTTACGTTAAACGTGCCACTTTTTTGGGGCTATACGTCGCTTAAGGCTTTTCATCTCACGAGCATTTATCACCCGCATCAGCTATTTTGAACAATGCTTGGGCAATGGTAGCTAGCCAGATTGCAGTAGGATAGGCATCCTGCCTGTCGATTGTGAATCGGACCGACAGGATGCCTATCCTACAACTGGCCATCGAGCTTTAGACACGTCAACCTAATTGGACAGGTCCAGGTTGAGCACGACAATCGATCGCATCCACGTTGGAGTAAAGCCTTTAAGCGCCGAGCACCTTGAAATTGCCAAAAGCGGCTAAAGCCTGAACTCCAGCGAAAACCTGGCAATGTCCATCTAAGAATCGATCCAGCTACAGCAAAATCACAATCAGTGTTCGTGTATTGTAAAACCAACCTGGAATGCCGAAGAACAAAGAGAACCCTAGTCGGATGAGGGATCTACCTGGTTTATGAGCCCCCCAAGTCCAACAGCGATTCAGATTTTTCGCACGTTGAAGCTTGTTCATTACCTGAGGTAAATGCTGACGGGGTGTCTTTGTAAGACACCCCGCGATTAGCTTTAGATTGTTTATCAGCAACTAACTTAGCTTGCGACTACCCGTCGCTTACGGCGAGTCGCGACGCGTCGACTAGATGTTCTTGCGGAACGTCGTTTTGGTTTGTCTGACACATCAGCCGACTCCATCGGTGCGGTAACTTCTTGAATGAGAACCGAGTGCCACCCGCAGGAATAAGTTTCGAAGCCAGCCGAATGAGCATGTCCAATATAGCAGTTGTTTC
>JAIYDQ010000424.1 GCA_027487375.1 Planctomycetaceae bacterium | reverse complement strand
TCCGAGCGGATGGTAAGGGACTATGAGCAACCGAGAGATTCCAAACAACGACTCGCAATCGACGGAACCAATTGGCACGCCTGCCAACAAGCCGGTAACCAAGACCAAGCTAGCCGCGTCCAAGCGGACACTCGGAGGAGTCGTCCACACCTACCAAAAGTTCAATCCAGTCGACTTCCCAAGCCCCACAGCCCCACCGCCAGATCTCCTTAGCGGTGCTTTCGATTATGCGATGGCTTATGGAAGCCAACGCGAGCTAACGGAAGAGGAACTTGCCCGAGCCGTTCGCTTGGACCCAAGTCAGATCGCCGGCTTGGGGCCCAGCATCGATATGCTTCGAGCCATGCTGGAAGAGCGAAAGCGTAAAATCCTTGAAAAGTACGAAACAGACTCGGTTCAAAAGAAAGCCAATAGCCGATTCGAGCAAAGCACCAAGCAAGCCAATCCACCGCCCAAACTGAAGGCTGATTTCAATGTCGCAGTGAAGCACCAGCAAATCTACCTTCTCGAACGGTTGTGGTATCGAGCCGAAGACGATAACGGCCCCTTCGCAGGCCAGTTAATGAAAGTGATGGAATCACTCGGCGATAAATATCAGATTGATGAACTTGCAAGCAAATACGCGTTCTACGGTCATGAACGCATGTCGATTCCTGAGGCGATCGAGATCAAAAAGGAACTCGAGAAGATCGATGAGCTTTTGAAGCAACTGGAAGAAGCAGCAAAGACGGCTCAGATTGGCTTGATCGATATGGAGGCGCTCGCCGAGTTCGCAGCACCTCAGGACATGCAACAACTCGAAGAAATTCGTCGACAAGTCGAAAACTTGGTTCGAGAAGCTGCCGAACGACAGGGGCTGGATAAGACTGAAAAAGGTGGATATCGGCTCACTCCCAAAGCATTCAAAACATTCCAAGCGCGACTCCTTGAGAGAATCTTCAGTGGCCTCCAGGCAGGTCGAAGCGGAAGACACTCGGGACGGATCATCGGCGAAGGAAGTGTCGAGCTACCAACTACGAAGGCCTACGAGTTTGGCGATTCACTTGCCAATCTCGATGTCACACAGTCAGTCATTAACGCGATGATCAAACGACCAGATGATAAGGAAGTTCGCCTTCGAAGCGATGACTTGGAAATCTTTCGTACACGGAACAGTCCCAAATGTGCAACTTGCGTCATCATGGACATGAGTGGATCGATGCGCTACGACGGACAATACATGAATGTCAAGCGAATGGCGCTCGCGTTGCAAGGCCTTATTACCTCCGAATATCCGGGCGACTTCCTTCGGTTCATCGAGATGTTCACGTTTGCGAAGCTACGTACCGCTGGTGAGATTATCGATCTCATGCCCAAACCGGTCACGATTCATGACCCGTGGGTTCGCTTGAAATGTGATATGAGTAGTGACCAAGTATCCGAACATCAGATTCACCCGCACTTTACCAACATCCAGCACGCTCTACGGCTTGCTCGACAAAATCTCGCCACGTGCGACACGCCGAATAAGCAGATCGTGCTGATTACCGATGGTTTGCCGACGGCACACTTCGAAGACGAAATGCTTTACATGCTCTATCCGCCAGATCCACGTACCGAACAAGCGACGATGCGTGAAGGGAAGCTGGCCGCAAAGGAAGGAATCGTGATCAATATGTTTCTTGTCCCCAGCTGGTCACAGTCGGAAGAAGATATTCGCTTCGCCCATCGATTAGCGGAAACCACCAAAGGCCGAGTCTTCTTTACAGCCGGTAACGATCTCGATCGCTTTGTCGTTTGGGACTACGTCAACAAGAAGCGTGAGATAATTGGTTAGGGCGGCTAAACAGCACTGTTCTTTTGAATAATCCGGACAATTTACCCAAGAGCTTTGCTTCGTGCCGTCGCAGCTAAAATCGCATCGATCATGGCTGATCGAACACCACGTTGCTCGAGGACAGCCAGGGCTGCGATGGTGGTGCCGGCTGGGCTAGTGACTTGGTCTTTGAGGATGGCGGGATGTTGTCCTGTTTCTTGAACCATCTTGGCGGTACCCAAGACAGTTTGCACGGCTAGTTGAGTTGCAACCTCGCGAGATAGTCCTGCCGCAACGCCTCCGTCGGCCATCGCCTCGATGATCAAAAGCACGTACGCAGGACCAGACCCCGAAAGGCCGGTGACTGCGTGAAGCAACGAATCACTCACATGAACAACTGAGCCAACGCTTTTGAGAAACTTTTCAGACCATTGCCGATCAGTATCGCTGACGTCACGACCACATGTCATTCCGCTTGCCCCCGCAAGCACCTGCGCAGGCGTATTGGGCATGACGCGGATGATGGCGTGGGTTCCGAACCACTCTGAGAGTTGTGATAGCGAGATCCCAGCAGCGATCGATATCAAGCAGTGGTCACCATGGACTAGCTTTTTGAGCGATCCAGCGATCTCTCGTAAGATCTGCGGCTTTACCGAGAGGATGATTCTGTCACAAACGGGAAACAGGTCATTGCCTGATGAGACTATGGTGCAACCTGGAAAAGCTTCGGCGAGTTTCCACTGCTGAGCCGCAGACGGTTCGCAAAACATGAGTTCGCTTGCCGTACTCAGCTCGCTGGCGAGGGCTCCTTTTGCGAGTGCTGTCGCCATCTGTCCACCGCCAAGGAATCCGAGTTTTTTTGTAGTCGACATGGATGCAGGCAAAGAAGGCGTGGTTGTCATGGATTTAAATTGAGCTGAGAAAAACGGCGAAGCGGAGTAACACGGACTCTCGTCTTTCCGAGACGAAATTCACTGCGTCTCGGAGAGAAGCAGTGACGTGAACAAAACACTAATTGTGGCCCATAGAAGATATCGGCTATAAGCCACCTCTAGAAGTATCCCCGATCGGTTCGGACTTGATTATACTCGTCGAATATCCCTCTCCGTCAAAGTACTTCAATCTTCAACTGTAAAATTGCGTAAGCTGAGTAAGAACGGAATGGTTGCGAATGGCTACTGTTGCTGAACAAGTAGGAATAATTGAAATTCTGCCTGATAGTATTGCTAATTCGCCGTATTCGAGCCCCGATATGGCTCCTGTCCCATTAGCAGAGAGGCGATGGGGGACCAAAGACATGGCGGTTCTTTGGATATCCATGTCAGCATGTATTCCGACCTACACGCTTGCGTCGAGCATGATTGACCAAGGGATGAATTGGTCGCAAGCGGTTCTCACGATTCTGCTTGGAAACATCATCGTCTTGATTCCGATGATTCTCAATGCTCACGCGGGAACGAAGTACGGAATTTCATTTCCGATCTACTGTAGAAGCTCGTTTGGAATCCTTGGAGCAAACGTTCCTGCGATACTTCGAGCATTGGTCGCATGTGGGTGGTTTGGGATTCAAACTTGGATTGGTGGAGCTGCAATCTTTTCGATTTTGGCGATTGTGGTTCCTTCGGTTGCGAACGCTTCAGCCATACCCGGACTTGGAATCAGCAGCTCGCAGTTGGGATGCTTTCTGTTTTTTTGGCTCCTGAACATGATTGTGATTTATCGCGGTATTGATTCGATTCGTCTGCTTCTGAACATCAAGGCCCCTCTACTTATACTCCTTGGAATCTTGTTTCTGGGCTGGGCTTATTACGCGGCGAATGGTTTCGGGCCGATGCTCGCAAAGCCATCGGAGTTTATCGAAGGCGGGCCGCAATCGGGACGATTCTGGAGCGTGTTCTTCCCTGCGTT
>JAIYDQ010000350.1 GCA_027487375.1 Planctomycetaceae bacterium | reverse complement strand
TCGGCACTCGGGTTAGCAGAGTTAACCGATGCTCGTAGGGCAATTGCGCTGGCGATCGAAGCGGCGATTGAGAAGCTGAAAAAGGCGGACCGTTCGCAAGACCCGAAGGGATTCGAAGAAGTCGTCAAGATTGTGCGACACGCGCGAGTGACGCTTTTGGACGGAGAAAAGAAGGCCACCTACGATACTCAACTGAAGAGTTTGCTTCGAAAAATAGCTCCAAGCGTTTTCGGCGAAGATAGTCAACTCCTCACTGAATCGGCTCGATTGAAAGAGTTGCTGCCAAGCGGTGACCCATCGGCACCCTTCTCCTTGACTGATTTCCTCAAGTCGAGACCAGAAGACATCGAGTACGAAACGGTCGCTCAGCGGCAAGAAGCACTTCGGCCACTGTTGGCAGCTGTTCCATTTGATATGGCAAGCTCTCAAAGCCGAGGATTGCCGAGTGCTACTGCCGACGGTCCCATTCAGCATGCTTCACCGCAACAGCCGTTACTGCCACAGGGGACATCAAAGGGGGCACGTTCGCAGGCTACATCATCGAAGTCGCTGCAAGAAGAGCTTCGTCGCAATCGACGGCAAAAGAACCTTATTTCAGTTGGTGTCGTGGTTGGTGGTGCAGTTGTGTTGGTAGGATTCGGATTGTGGATGTTTCTGGACAGTCGTGCTCGGCAACAAGCAATGCTCGCAGAACGAGCCGCCAACCAAAATGCGATTGCAAATCAGCAGCAAGCAATACCGGTAAGCAATCCAATCGCTACAAACCAACCTGATTCCGGTGCGATGTCTAATAAGCTTGCTTCTCCAAAACAAGGCAAGCAAGAACCCAAACGAATGAACCTCGGAATCCGTCGCGATCCGAATTCCAGCTCGACCGACTCGGCAACTCCGATGCAACTACCGACACTGGGTGTTGGTGATGCCATGGGGAATCCTTCTGGGGCAACGTCCGAATCCCCTTCAATGAACACCCCCTCGGCAAGCGTTGAGCCAAATGCAATGCCGAAAGACATGTCGAAGGAAATGTCGAATACTCCCTCTGTTGGTGGTGAGAAGCCTGCAGGCGAGTCAAGCATGGAGTCCGCAAAGTCTGAGTCCTGGTCTATCGCCATGAACGCCGCTTTGGCTGCGATTAAGAAACAAGACACCAAGCTATTTGAAACGGAAATGGAGAAGGCGTTTGCCGCGACGGACGATCCGCAGAAGGTCGCACAAAGTGAAGGCTTGAACGTCATGGGGCAGTTAGTACCAATGAGCGAAAAGGCCTTTTCTGATGGATACGCAAGTCTTCGTGCGACGAATGCTATTTCCCTGGGAGGATCTACTCAAGCGAGTATTGTTGAAGTGACGCCGGAACTACTTGTCGTGCGTGTGAAAGGAAACAACGAACGCTTCGAATTTGAGAAGTTACCGATGGAATGGGTTCTAGAAATTGCAAATTTAGAGCTGTCAGACGCTCCAATCGACGATGCTGTTCGCGGAACCCTGCTGCAGTGGAACCAACGTGCTACTCCAGAATCGAAGGCAGCAGCGAAGAAATTCTTTGACAAAGCAAGCTCTAAGGACAAGAAATTCTCGAATCTCGATGGGATCATTAATCGCCAGTACAAGTAGGCGGAAGACTAAGCGAGTCGCGTGACAGATAGAAATGTCACTTATGGTCCTAACCTTTGTTTCTAATGTTGATTCCACGTAGCAGCGTCTCTCCGAGACGCAGGGATTTCGCGTCTTGGAGAGACGCTGCAACGTGTTTATGCGCTGGAGTTCAGGCTTTAGCCGCTTTTGGCAAAACCAGGGTGCTGGGCGTTTAAAGGCTGTACTCCAAAACGGTTGCGATCGATTATCGTGCTCAACCTGGCACTGTCCAACTGGCCTTTTCATTCGCACGCTCTTTCAGGCTACATCGCTCATGGCCCTACAATCGCTACAGGCGGTAGAGGTTAATTCTGTTGGGGGATTACGTTGGTTAGATGAAGGCAACGTTTTGCACTTCGAAGTTTTTGAACCTACTTTTCAACGGACTGTACTCTTGAACGATCCGTTTCCCCTTTGTCTGTCCTATTCATGGTTCAACAAACAATCAATCACCTTGAATCGAATATTCGAGGATATGTTCGGTCTTTCCCAACAGTGTTCAAATCGGCCAGCGGTTCATGGTTAGTCGACCAGGAAGGACGTCGGTTTCTCGACTTCTTTGCGGGCGCGGGGACACTCAACTACGGACATAACAATCCGGTTGTTAAAAAGGCTCTCCTGTCGTACATCGAGAGCGACGGCGTCATGCATGGACTGGATACGGCTACCGTTGCAAAAGTCGAACTGCTCCAAGGGATCGAGGAGATTCTGCTGAGGCCTCGAAATATGGACTACAAGGTGCAATTCACCGGGCCAACCGGCACGAACGCGGTTGAGGCAGCGGTCAAACTTGCACGCAAATCGAAGCAACGTTCACACGTCGTCGCGTTCACCAACGCCTATCACGGACACTCTCTAGGGTCACTCGCGCTAACAGGCAATCAGTACTATCACGATATTAGTTACGGTTCGCACAACAACGTTTCCCATTTGCCTTTTGATGGTTACCTGGGCGATGTTGACACGTCGGAACTGCTTGAAAAGATGCTTGCGGATGGAAGCAGCGGTTTGCCGACTCCAGCGGCAGTAATCTTAGAAACCGTTCAGGGCGAAGGTGGTATCAACGTGGCCAGTTTTGATTGGCTTCGACGCATCGAGCGAATTTGTCGTCGGCACGATATCCTTCTGATCGCAGATGATATTCAAGTCGGAAACGGTCGCACGGGTTCGTTCTTTTCCTTTGAACCCGCCGGAATTGAGCCTGACATTATCTGCATCTCCAAAGCATTTGGTGGTGGCCTTCCGATGTCGTTATTGCTGATGCGACGCGAATGCGATACATGGAAGCCAGGAGAGCACACGGGAACCTTTCGCGGAAACAATCTCGCTTTCGTAGCAGCCAGAGTGCTCCTTGAGTATTGGCGGGACAATCAACTAAGTCTTCAAATCCAAGATCACGCGAAATACATCGAACAAACGCTCAAGCAATTGCTAAGGCAGTTTAGCTCAACATGCTCCGAAGTCCGTGGTCGTGGAATGATTTGGGGAATCGAATTCAGTAACCCCGAAATGGCTTCATCGGTCTGCCGAAAGGCATTTGGCAAAGGATTACTGATTGAGACCTCGGGAGCTCGCGATCAAGTTGTCAAGTTGCTTCCGCCACTAACAATCTCGCGTGAAGACTTGAGTTATGGATTGTCGATAATCAAAGATTCTATCGAATTACTCCTCGAGGAAGATAAGAAGCCTTCGGTCTGCTTCTTGCCGAAAATGGATGCGTTGGACTTCGGTCTGCCAATCGGATCTTTTGCTTCGTTTTAAGCAATCTAACCCGGCTTATTTCCAAATTCACAAGCTTCGACAATCGATGGGCTCTTCATGCTTAGTTGTTCGGAAAACGAAATTTCATCTACAGAACTAATCGGTACTTATGCAAGCTACTTTGAGAAGCAAGTTCTCAAAACGCCCAATGCGGTTGCGATCGAATTCGAAGGCAATCGATGGAGCTATGCCGATACCAACACTCAAGCGAACCAAATTGCTCGGTTCTTGCTGAAGCATGGGTTCCAACGCGAAGATCGTATCGGAATTTGCATGGACCGATCTGCAACAGCGATCATCACCATGCTTGGGATTCTTAAGTCAGGCTGCGCTTTTGTTCCGCTTGACCCAGAATTTCCTAAGGACCGGCTTGCCTTTATCGTTGAAGACGCGTCGATTCAATTGATTTTTTGCGATTCGGCTTATCGTGATTTATACGATACTTCGAGCACAAATGCTCCCAGGTTTGTCGATCCGTTAGACATGCAACTTCGCCAGCATGAAATGGAAGATCTCGATGCTTACATCCCGGAAACATCTCTCGCATACGTGATGTACACATCGGGTTCTACCGGAAAACCTAAGGGAGTTCAAATTGAACATCGTTCGTTAACAACGTACTGCTTGGCGGACATCGAGCTTTATCAACTGAGGCCCGATGATCGCACGCTCCAGTTCTCTACGCTCAATTTTGACATCGCGATTGAAGAAATCTTTCCTCCATTGATGGTGGGAAGCGCTGTGGTCGTTCGACCACGTGAGCGTGCAGAGGTCTTTAATGAATTGTCCCACTTGGTTGAATCCAATGGGATTACCGCCCTTCATATTGCAACGGCTTACTGGAATGAATGGGTGGATTTGCTGGTCGCTTCTGATGCCTCGGTCCCGAGCTGTTTGCGATTGGCGATTGCAACTGGCGAAAAGATATCGGTCGAACATTACCGAAGATGGAAGCAGCGCTGTAGTCATGAGGTTCTTTGGTGCAACGCCTATGGCCCCACAGAAACGACCGTGACCTGTACAGCCTTCGTTCCAGATCGCGATTGGGATGCACCTCAAATGCCAATCGGAAAACCTCTTCTCCGCTACTCAGCGCACATCCTCAATGACCATAACAAAACGGTTGCACCGGGGGAAACTGGGCAGTTGTTCATCAGCGGTCCGGCCCTAGCACGAGGGTACCTTAATCGACCAGACAAGAACGAACAAGCGTTCATTCATGTGATGCTGGATGGAGACTCGGAGCCGACGAGATTGTACCGCACCGGTGACCTTGCAAGATGGCTTCCGTCTGGCGATATCGAATTCTCCGGTCGAGTAGATCATCAGATGAAGATAGGTTCCTACCGAATCGAGCCCGGCGAGATTGAAGCTGTCTTGTCGCAATGTGAAGCTGTAAGAGAGTCGTTGGTGATTGGTGCTGAGCGTGACGGGCAAAAGTTCCTTGCAGCATATGTGGTGCTGAACCAACCAAACTATTCGGCTTTTGAACTGGCTACGTACCTGAGAGATCGACTCCCTGTTTACATGGTTCCTTCTCGTTATGTGTTCTTGGATTCTTTGCCAAAAACGATTAACGGGAAGATCGATCGGGTAGCCCTTCCGGCAGCCGAAACAGGTGAAATCCCAAGAGAAAAAGACTATTGCGAAGCTGAAAACGACTTCGAACGAAGCTTGGCCCAAATCTGGTCTAAAGTCCTAAACATTCCCAAAGTAGGACGCGATGATGACTTTTTCCAACTAGGGGGCAGCTCTCTCTTGGTGACTCGTGTCATTGCACAGATGGCAGGAAAGCTGGACTGCGCTATTCCAGTTAGAGACTTCTTTGCGAACCCGACCATTGCTAGTTTAAGTCGGCATCTTTCGGCAATTAGCGGGAAAGCCTCTTCCGAAATCGATGTGCAGGATGGCAGTAACCTCCGTGAGCAGCATCAGCAATCGATTAAGCTTCGCAGTAAGCTCCCGAAAATCAAGCCGGTCTCGATTCCAAATCGTGGCGATACACTTGCTGCGATCTTTTATCCGGCATTGAGTAACGGAGTCGATCATCAAAACCACTGCCTTGTGATGTGCAATGCTTACGGACATGAACATACAAGATCAGCGCGCAACCTCCAGCAGCTCGCCATTCACCTCTCGCAGTCAGGACTGAATGTTCTTCGATTCGATTATGCCGGAACGGGAAACTCGTCAGGGAGTAGTGATCGGATATCAATCGATTTGTGGCGCAGTAACATCGTAGCCGCCGTTGAGTACGCTCGTAATTGTGTATGTAACGAGACAGATGAGGCTAGGCAAGGTTCCGCGGCTAATGACTTGAGCAGTCAAGTCAAAGTTTCTGTGCTAGGGGTGCGTTTAGGTGCAAGCTTGATCGCAACTACTCCACTGACCAACATAGAGCGAGTCATTCTTTGGGACCCGATAGTCGAAGGCGATCGCTACCTTGCGTTACTGAAGCAGTACCATGACTATGAGCTTAGCAGCCTTACTCGTTACTTGAGTTATCGCCGTGCCCAACCTGAACAACTCGTTGGGTACGAATGCCCGAGATCTTTTCAAGAATCATTGGCCTCGCTCCGTCTTTGGAGTCAAACGAAGATCGAAGCTCGACAGCAATGGATTCTTTCCTCTCTGAACGACTCTGAATTGGGAGCCATCGAAGCACGTCCTGAATCATGGGATCATCAACTCTGTTCTGACGAGATTTATTGGGACAAGCATGACTTCACTGGTCGTGCGTTTTCATCGCCGCAGGTATCGCAAGCGGTTCGATCCATACTTACGAAGGGAACACGATGATCGAGACACCTCATGTCTTTGGGACCTACGAGAATCTCTTTGGTATTCACTGCGAATCGAAAGTTGGATCATGCAATAATGCTGCGGATGCGACGTCAAAGACTGCAGTATTGATGCTGACTGCGGGAATGCTTAGCAGCGTCGGGCCATCGCGTCTTCATGTTGAATTGGCAAAGTCGCTGTCGCAGCGTGGACTTCCTTCATTCCGATTTGATCTTTCAGGCATCGGCGAAAGTCTTGCTGTTGGTAGTCCAGGTTCGTCGCAGCTGAGAGCCGTTCGGGAAGTGCAACAAGCGATGGATCTTCTTGAGCTTGAGTACGGCTACGATCGCTTTATGCTTTTTGGCTTATGCTCGGGTGCCGATGATGCGGTTGTCGTGGCCCTGGAAGACCCTCGTATCATAGGGGCTTCGCTAATGGATGGTTGCGGCTATCGTACTAGTCACCACTATGCTGGTTTATTGTGGCGAAAGTATGTCCCCAAGTTACTCAGCTTTCGCAAGTGGCAGGACTACATCAGCGGTCTCTTGTCCAAGTCCAAAGCAGTTTCATCGACGATGCCCCAAGGGTTGGACATCCGAGAATTTCCGAGCCAGGAGCAAGCGTCACGAGAGATTACTGCGCTGATAGATCGCGGCGTAAAACTGCAGTTCACGTACACCAGTGGTGTCATCGACTACTACAGTTACGAAAAGCAGTTCTACGACATGTTTCCGTCATTGCTGAATCGAGAAGAGATTTCCGTGTCGTATCATCCACAATGGGACCATACGGTCATGCTTCGCGAAGACCGCCAACAACTGATTGAAAATGTTACCCAATGGTTTGTAACAACGACTGCGACAGTGGATTCAGGAGTTGCACCTTTGGATAAGCGTGATGGTCAAGCCGTTTGTTCTCCAGGAACGAGCACTATGGCATCTTCGCTGTCGAACTGTTCCAGCGTTTGTCAGGCTTGAATAGATTGATTCCAAATTTCCGTTTACGCACACTTCATTTGACGCACTACATTTGATCAGAGCGATAGCATCCCATGCAAGCAAGTACCATCGGAACGAACATCACTTTGCTGGATTGCCCTGCAACGGCGGATCTACTTCATACGCCTATCGACCCGTCGTTGTCACAACGATGGACGTCTTGGTTGACAAGTGACGAGAAGATTCGGTTTGCAGGTTACCGGCGTCGTGAAGATCAAGAACTCTTCGTCGCTCGGCATGGTCTTGCTCGTGAATGCATCGCGAACAAACTGTCACTGGAGCCGGAATCGATTCGTTTGTTCAGCCAGCCATCAGGGAAGCTTGGCTGGAATTCGAACGATTTTGGCTATGATTCAAATGTGATCGATTTCAGTGTTTCGCGAGCATACGGAGTGGCTGCAGCTGCGGTATGCGAAACACATCTCGTTGGTATTGATGTGGAACGAATTTGCTTGTTACCAGAGATTAAAACTCTAGCGATTCAGAATTTACATCCAACCGAATTGAAGTACTGGCAAGAGCAGCCCAACGCCACTCGACTTCATTCTTACTATCGATTGTGGGTTGTGAAGGAGGCTTACGCAAAAGCTTTAGGAGTCGGGCTCGCTCTATCACCATGCGATATTGTCGCAAATGAGGCGATGAACAATCAGCGGGGCATTGTCCGAAGCGATATTGATTCGGCCCCAACAAACGAGGCAGAGTTCTGGTTGACTCGAGTCGGAATCGATAAGGTCCTTGCGGTCGTTGTTCTCAAGCGCTGAGACCGCTTGAGACACTAACGCCCAGTGCGTAATCTGTCGCCGAGCATGTTATCTAAGTCAGCTTCGGCGTAAATTTTTGCGATGGTGGTTTCGATATCATATTCGACTCGTCGAAAGAAAACCTTGTTTTCGTCTGTATCGAGAATCGTATAGCATGATCGGGAATCTTCATCGCGTGGCTGTCCAACACTGCCAACGTTGATCATCAGCTTCTCACGCCCTAGTGGGTATTGGTAATTGCAATCCGCCGGTTCGATGAACTCGAGTTCCGTCGTAAAGACGCCGGGCATATGGGTGTGCCCTTGAAAACAGTATTGCGAGACACGATCAAACATGGAGTTCATCTTCGCTCGATCGTATACGGTTTCAGGAAAGACGTATTCGTTCGTGGGGTCACGTGGCGATCCGTGAACGTAGAGAAACTTGTCCTCGGAATGATGTTTCGGAAGCTCGCTCAAAAAGTCCCATCTTTTGTTGATGGCTTGCTGGCGACCGGTGGACGGATCATCCAAGCGATCTCGAGTCCAATAAATCGCCTTGAGAGCAACGGGATTAAAGCCGTCTGGGTCAAATAGTGCAGCCTGGTCGTGGTTTCCCAGTATCGTCAGTTTGCACTTCTTCATCACCAGATCGAGGCATTCACAAGGATTGGGGCCATACCCGACGATATCGCCCAAGCAAATGATTTGATCAATCTTTTGGGACGCTATATCGACCAGGACCGCATTCAGCGCTTCGAGGTTGCCATGAATATCGCTGATGAGTGCCTGTCTCACTGATTTCTCCGGATAGGTATGGGGTGCTGGGTAGTAAGTTAAGGATACACTTCAAAAACGACTACCCGTCTTCCGGAAAGCTTTTCGACTGACAGTTTTCGCAGGTTTTGCTAGAACTATCCTCCCAATTCAGCCAAAACGCGCGTGCAATTTTGGCTTATCGAAAGTCCGCCCCGTAAGAATCGTCGCGAAACTCAAATTCCCATGATACTTGGTTTGGAGACTAGTGGTAGGTCTGGCTCGGCTGCCCTCGGTTTTCCGGGTGGGGACGTCGTTTCCAGCTTTACCCCCTCAGGAGAAGGGTCGGCCCGAATGCTTGCCCCAGCCGTTTCCGACCTGCTTCGGCAATCCAAAGTAGAAACGTCAGATCTGAGTGCGGTTGCCGTTACAATCGGACCGGGCTCTTTCACGGGGCTTCGCGTCGGAGTCGCGATGGCCAAGGCAATGGCTTATGCCCTTCGAATTCCTACGATTGGTGTCGATACCTTAGAAGTTCTTGCGGTTGATTTCGAACGCTCCCTACACCAAGCGGGGGCAAGTCGCCGCGTTGAATTTTGGACGGTTTTAGACGCGTATCGCGGCGAGTTTTTTGTGGCCAAATGGTTGTCAGCACCGGCCGCAACCGACGATTCGACTGCAACATCAACGGGTGTCCCCAACAGCCACAGCCCCAACATCCCCAATAGCCATTTGTTTCGCAGCCCATTGTCTCTGGTTCCATCCCAGATTTTACCCCAGAGATCGTGGTACGAACTGGCTGCTAACGATTCCTCAGAGACTTTGGTTGTCGGTTCTGGAGCTACAAAATTACTGGCAAACGGAGCCTCCCATCCAGGAAGCTTCATTGCACTCTCTCGCTTTGCACCCACTGCAGCCAGCGTCATTGCGCTGGCCAATCGGATGCTGAGCGATGGCAAGGTAACTTCCCCAATGGATTTGTTGCCCGTTTATTTGCGCGGAAGTGCAGCCGAAGAAAAGAAGCTGGCAACAAAAACGGCTCAGTGACTTTCGATCCGATGGGCGAATAGAGCTATGCTTGGCAAGTTGCAGCTTGCCGAATGTCGTAGATAGGCTTCCAGCCTGTCGATAGTCAAACCGACAGGCTGGAAGCCTAAGCTACGACTGGCCATCGTTCTTAAGCGTTCGCTGCACTCACCTGAGAGCCGCGATGAATTGACGTTATGCAGACGAAGCCGCGATCGAAATTCGTCTGATCGTGATTACAGATTTCGAGCAGTCGCGAAACTTCGGAGGCTGCTTACTAGGCCCGTGATCCGGCAAGGCTTTCCCAAGACGATGTCCGAGCCCGATTCGAGTGCTGCCTGAGCGGTAGGCCACTGCGGAAAACCCATTAAAGTTGCGATCACGGCTTTTGGAAATCGCTTTCGAAGCGTCGCAACAAGACTCGAACGCCCGTCCTGGAGATTGCATGCGCCGGCAGCGATTTCGGGATTGTTGAAGTCTGTATCTACGAGCACATAGCTGAAATCGGATTCTGGAATCGCATTGAAATCGAGCAAAGCGACTGAATGAATACCATGTTGTTGTAGCAGCTCGCTCCACATTCGCCTCAATTCTGGATTATCCGCGCAAATGAGGACTGACTCAAAAGCTACTGCTTCCTGCTTTCTGATCTCCGACAGAATTGGTGTTTGGTTTTGCTCCTTCAAGTCGGGCAAAAGCAAGTCATAAAGCTCGTACCAATACGTTACTGCATTCGCGTGCGGGAGTGGCTGAGTCCTTTTGTGACCAACCCACCATTGGCCGAGAACACAATTCACGACGCAATTCGGTAAACAGCGTTTCAAAACAGCGATGATCTCGACAACAGGATCGCTTCGTGACAGCGAAGAGACAACGACGCGGGTCGGAACGTTAGGATTGGAAAGGCGACCAAGAGCTCTTTGCTCGAGATACTGCGAGATCTGTTTTGGTGCTTCGCTCGATTGCGTGACGCTCAACACATCTACTGGGAAATGGGCTTCAAGGCGCGATCGCACCCAGTCCAACTCGGAGTCCGTGTGTTCGCCCTCTGATTGAGCTTTGGATGAGAAGCTTACCCATAGTAAATGCTCTTCGCGGACTGAATCTAACCCTGGATCAGTTGGCGGATCAGGTATCAGATCAGGCGAAACAGGACTTTTCCGCGCTCGTTTCATTCTTGTTGCAGTCGCCTTAAAAACACAAATACCACTCCGCAGAGTGGGTTCAATGACGCGGAAAGGGAAACTTCAATGGACAAAAACCCCCATTAAGGGTGCGACAAATTGTACTTTTCTGCAAAAAACAATGCCTAAAAACTACGCACACTTTCCGTCGACTTCTCTAAACGGGAACCGATTCTTTTGTCGAAAACCACTCCGAGGAGGGGTTTCTGGGGTGTGGAAAGCGTGACCCGCGTCGTGTCAAAAAGTCCTATAGGGTGGTAACTTCTGACGATTAGCGGGTTTTTGCGATCGTGAATGCTAGCATTTCCGGCATTTTTTCAGCTTCAACGCTGACGACCGATTCGATGGCGTCGATAGCTAGCATTGCCGTGCATATTTGAGTTGTGGATCAAATTTATGGTTTTATACTCTTGGGCCTGTTTTGAAATTGCCAGTTAGTTTTACCTAAACCACTCAGCTTACCCAAGCCGTGGTAGCCAGTCTTTTACCCTTTGTTGAACACCTTTGTGAATCGGGCTAAGACTAGTTGGCACAAGAGAGCACTCTTTATGCACAATCGCGCAAGGATGCGATGGAAGGCAAGCGAAATGAGTTCGCGGCATCGAGTGGTGAGATAGATTGTCCCCGAACGGAAAGGTGTCCACGATGTTGCAGATAGCTTCAGTTTTGCTGTTTGCGGTTTTAGCTTCCGCGAGTGCGGAGCGACCGAGTTACGAAGTTGCTTACCAACAAGCCAGCGCTGAGAACAAACCACTTCTCGTGATTGTGGGGGCCGATTGGTGTGCCGCCTGTAAATTACTCAAGTCACAAACCATCGAGCCGATGGAGTCGAACGGAAAACTGGAAGACGTCGTGGTGACCGTGGTCGATAAAGACGCCCGGCCAGAGTTAGCCCAGCAGTTAATGCAAGGCTCGACACTTCCTCAGTTGGTTGTCTTCGCCAAAGCTGAGAGCGGATGGAAGAAGTTTTCGCTTCAAGGAATCCAAACCGAAGGTCGCGTCAAAGAGTTGATCGAACGCGCTTCGGAAGGTCGCATGCAGCTACGATCGCGAATCGATAGCGGACGACTGCTTAGTCGATAAATAAAAGGCATCCGATCTATTTGCACGTAGTCGAGTCTCTCCGCAGACTCGACATACTAGTCTCTCGGAGAGAGACTTCTACGTGAGATTGACTTCTTTTAGAAGCAGAGTTTGGATCGGCCTTCGAAAACCATTTGCTCGCGCCATCATTCTTCGGTCAAAGCTGTTACAAGCTCTTGATCGTCTGCCGGATTGATGGTTCGAAGTACAACGACGATTTGATCTTCAGCAACTAGGCATTCCAATGGAACGCTACGTTTTGCAAGTTGCTTCTGCCAGTCACTTGCCGTTCGATTGGCGGGATGAATGATCAGGCAAAATGAGTCAAGTTTGGTCGATTCCCAGAGGCTAGGTCCAACGGGAATGGAGCGAAGTTCAGTCCGAACTGAAGCAATGGTAGTGGCTCCCTCTAACTGAACAACAATTCTTTTTGCACGGTGTTCTAAGTTGGCAAGACTGTTGGAAGCTATTTGTCCGATAGGTGAATCGCTCCAAGAATCGAGATTCGAACAGTTGTCTACGGCTGCAGACAGTCCGATAAGCGTCGCAGTGGAAGCCTTCAGTCCCAAGCGATTGGCAATCAAGTGAAGGTCGGAGATCACCTCTGATTTACCGACCACGATCCCACACACCGGTCCGCCCAGCCATCCGTTTCCTGGGCTGATTACCACATCAACGCCTGCATCGAGGAGCGCACGCACGCTGGGTGATTGATACAGATTAGTCGTGGCAGGAGTTACCTTTTCCGATTGCGTTGCATCCACGGTGTCCGCTGCGGGAACGCCAAAGCATTGCAACATTGACGTCATTGCGAGCACGGCTATGGGGACTGGATGGTTAGGATCAACGGTGATGCTTGAGGTGTTGCTTGAGTTGGCATAAGCTTCACCGGGGAGAGCAGCGACGCGAAAGATCCCACCGGCTCCCATCGCGACGGCCTTTGCAAAATCGGAGTTTTGACAAGCGTTGCTTGCACCCGCTTCGATGACGCCGGAACTGTTCATGCTGCTGAGTAAGTCCACAACATCAGAGTCGCTTGGTAATCGCACACATTCCCTTCTCGCGATCGCCCATGGTTTGGGGCTTCGATGAGGAGTGTCAAATTGAGTTGGCTCGCTTTTTCGAAACGGATCAATGCTGTTGTGCATAGTCTTTTCCGATAGCCAAGCAGACAACAAGATGATTGCGGATTCGACGTTGGTGGTGACTAAGGAACCTTGAGCTCCAGTTTGATCGCGTAACTTAATTTGGAGCGAATCGGATAGTCCTTCAGCTAAACAAAAGCCGCTGTGAACCATTGACACCGCAGTCACCATGTCCGCCGAAGCGGGTGCTGCAATCCATTTGGGTGAGAAGATCTCACCCGTTCCGTTCAATGCTTGTTTCAGTGGGACAACCGACGCTGATTGAAAGCGATGGGTTAGCGAATCGAACCACCATTTGGCTTGACGGATCGCTTGTTGAATATCTTTGGGAGGGAATGATTTGGGGGGCGAAGCATTACCGGAGTCGCCTGCTTTCCCTCGAATCTGTTCGACAACTTCCTTCAACACGCTGGAGATTTTGTCTTGATTGGCTAAATCGAGTATCGGTTTTAGACGTTCAGCCGGTAGAAGATCCTTAAGTATGTTTGGAATTCGCATGTGACGACTTTCTTGCAATCAATAGGAACTATCGAACGGCTAGGAGCGATGTAAGGGAGGGACGCGGAAAAAGGGAGCGGTATCGACTAATCGCCGAATTCCTTTGGCATTGATTATCGCATCGGAGGTTCCAAAGGCTACCAAACGATTTCATTTCGAACCGGGGAGCTGTAATGTTGCTCCAGCGATTGAAGTGTTTGGATAGCGTCTTCGGGTAATTGAGTTGGAACTTTGATTTGCAATTCAATGTAGAGGTCGCCCGGTTTTCCGCTCGCGCTGCGAACGCCTTGTCCTTTCACTCGCAGGCGTTTTCCGCTTTGGCTACCAGGTGGAATGGTCAGGGTGACCGTTCCGCCTGGAGTCGGGACGTCGACTTTGGCACCCGCAGCAGCTTCTCCTATGGTGATTGGAAGTTTCAATTCCAAGTCGTTTCCGTTCAATTTGAAGCAAGGGTGAGGAGCGATGTGGATAAGCAGTAGAAGGTCGCCCGCTTGACCACCATGGCTGTGCCCTTGCCCTCGGAGCCGAATTTTTTTCCCCTCTTGGACACCGGCAGGAACCTTCACTCGCAGCGATTCAATGACACCCCCGCGATCTAGTTTGATCTCGGTATCGCCTCCCAGAACGGCGGTTGCTAGAGGAACCGTGATCGAGGCTTCCATGTCTTCGCGGCGATCGAATCCTTTTCGAGCACGTCCTTCCGGTGCTCCGGCTCGACCGGCGCCTGGACCGCCGGTGAACTGTCTAAAGAGATCCCCTAGATCGACTCCTCCAGTCCCGAAGGCATCTCCAAAGTCAAACCCGCCCGCGCCCGCTCCAGCTCCTCTGCCGCCTCCAAAGGGATTACCACCTGGGAACGGACCGCGACCACCAGGACCGCCGCCCATCTTTTCGTAGTCGTGGCCGAACTGGTCGTACATTTTCCGCTTCTCAGGTTCGTTTAAGCAATCGTACGCGGCCTGAATCTCTTGGAAGCGTTGCTTGGCTGTCTTGTCGTCTGGATTCAGGTCTGGGTGGTGCTTTCGCGCCAGCTTGCGATATGCTTTAACGATCTCCTCGGACGAGGCACTGCGGCTAACGCCGAGCGTTTTATAATAATCTTCTGCCATTGCGATCTCGTACATTTGCGGATGGTCAAACAACTGATGCTCGAATTCTACAACTACCGCCCAGCCCGCAAATACCTATCCTTCTGCACAGTTGCGAATGTTCCAGAAAACCCCATCTCCGTCCCTTTGCGAGCGATCTTTCTCTTTACGCTTCCGATTCTTCTTCTGGGCGTTACGTTACCGAACTCCAAAGCGAACGCTCAAACCAAAGTCACATTGGACATACTCGACAAAGCTTCTGGCGAACGAGTACCAGCTCGCGTGGAATATACGCAGCCAGCAGGTCGTGGGCCGAAACCAAGAAAATATTTGACTGCAGGTCGATACATTTTGTTTGACCGCGAGAATCAGCTGTCACCTGCGCCCGGTAGCTACGAATTCACGGTTCGAAGGGGGCCTGAGTTTCAAGATGTCAAAGGGGGATTTGCGGTTGAACGAAATGCGCTGGATTCCTTCGAAGTTGTTGTACCACATAAGACTCCGATGCGGCTCTTCGGGTGGTACAGCGGTGACCTAAATTGCGAGCTGCCACCAAGCGAGGTTCAGCGTTGGATGATGGCCGAAAGCCTTGACATCGCTGCCACAACGGCCTCCGGACCGGTTGACCCCAATGGTGCAAGATCGTCGGCAAATGCAAGCGACGTCCCGAAGCCACCAACTGTTGATGATCATACCGCAACCAAATCAGGTCGACCTCTACGCCCGTCTCCGACTCCGCTCAACGCGAAAGGGGAACCAGACTGGACCAATACGGCCTCGCCAGCACCACTAACGCATGTCGTTACTGGGTCAAAACAAATTGATGCGCCGGAGTTTGGTGGGGTACTCATCCATCATTATTCAAACTTAACCGATGCCGCTTCCGAGTCTGAATCTATTGACACCTCGTCGCAAACGGCCGACGTGTGGAGTGAAGATGATTGGCTTCGTCGACTTGGACAGCAAACCACAGAACGGAATGAAGTTTCGATTGGCAAATCAGCCATTCACGTTGAACTTACCCGACCTTGGGAGCTTCATGTTCCCCTCATCCTTGCCACTAACAATATCGATTCGATACAACTTCTTTCAGAACACTTAAAACCGCTCAAAGCATTGCCGCTTTCACCACCAATCCGCAATCGGGACGGATTACGATTCAAAGGGAAAAAAGGGCTTGGTCGTTTATCTGAATACATCTATTGGCAAATGTTAGAAGCAGGCTTTCGGCTACCCCTGACTGCCGGTAGCGGATTCAATCCTGCAGGTGATACAACATTGGGTTACAACCGAGTCTATGCATTCTTCGAACAAAGCATGACTCCAGATCCTCAATTATGGTGGAAACAAGTTCGAAAAGGCGCGACGCTCGTTACTAACGGTCCGCTGATGGTTCCCAGTGTGAATG
>JAIYDQ010000362.1 GCA_027487375.1 Planctomycetaceae bacterium | reverse complement strand
TGATGTCACTAGTCGTTCGCGAATGCTGTCACGGACTTTTTTAGAACCCTTCGAACCCATCGAAGGAATGGCGGCTCTTTATCAGCAGCTACATCGCCAAGGCGCCATGTTCCATTACGTCTCTAGCAGCCCCTGGCAGATCTATCTTCCATTACAAGAGTTCTTGGACGAACATGGATTCCCCGGTGGTAGCATCCACTTGAAATGGTTCCGACTGCGAGACGAGTTCTTTAAACGATGGAGTATCATTCGCAAAAAGAGCAAAGCAGGTACGATTGTGACAATGATCAAGCGAATGCCGCAGCGAACCTTTTTGCTTATAGGCGACTCGGGCGAACGCGACCCAGAGATTTATGCAAAGATCGCCAAAAGATTTCCTCGTCAAGTCCGCGAGGTCTGGATTCGCGACATCGCAGGAAACCCTATGACCGATCTGCGACGCGAACGACTAGCAAGCTGGATGAAAGGAATACCCCTGCGAGTATTCAGGGAGCCAACCGAACTGGTTACAAATGAATGAAGTTTGTCTGCAACGAGCGATTACAAAGTTAATCGCGGTAACTCTTGCAACTAAAATAGACAGATGAAGCCGGCTGCTTCGAAATGCCTATCATTTGTAAACGCTTCGCGAATACCGAGTCTCCTCATGACCTCAAATGAAATGTAATCAACGATCCCTGCAGGTCCTGATGTCGCCCATCGGTATGCGTCCCATGCAGATTCAATTTCTTGTAACGTGGGATCGAACACAAGGCCTTCGCTCGCGAGCACGGCTCGTAACTCGTAAACATCGTTTCGATACATTCTTCTTGCTGATGCATTACCGCATTCAAGCATCACATAGTGTGTTGTAACGATTTGTCTGCCGGTACTCTTTAGCTTCTCGTAGGCTAGCGTTGCGGGCATATGCCATTGATCCGATGAGTCCCAAAGAGCAATCAAACCCACTGTATCTAGAAAAACGCTGGTCATGGCTGATGTTCGTTATGACGCTGCGCCGTATCGGTATTGCCCGACTGATAATTCCTGCTCAGGATCTCGTACGCCTTCGCCAGTCCTGGGCTCATTTTTTCTGAAGCCGCCGTTTCATTCTCTTTCAAGAAACGTAGCTCAAACTCAACAGACGTATTTTCAGGTAGGTCTATTGGCACCGTGGGACGAAAAACACCATTCTCAAAAACTGCGTGAACCGTTCTAGACATTTTGCAAGATCCTGATTCGAAGCCAACGTACAGTCTACCAGTCAAATAACTTGTAACCCGTGGTACTCGATTTAACTCAAATTGTACACTAACTGGGTTAGGGCTGACGAAAATGACATTTATCCCTAAAAATATGCCATACAGATTGAATTCAAAACGCAGTCGTGTAGTCAGAATTGACGATTCCTGAGGTAGAGTGGTAGTCTACTACAGCACATTATTGGAACTATATCAAAGAAGAAAGTAAGACTGTGAAAAAGGTTGGATTAGTTGGATGGCGTGGCATGGTTGGGTCAGTGTTGATGCAACGCATGACGGACGAGGGGGATTTTGCGCTGATCGAGCCGATTTGCTTTACTACATCCAACGTTGGAGCACAGGGTCCGGTACTGGGTGGCAAATCCACAGGTCCACTTCTCGATGCGATGGATTGCGAATCGCTCAAGAAGATGGACGTGATCATCTCTTGCCAAGGTGGCGACTACACAACTGAAGTCCACACTCAATTGCGCAGCGGTGGGTGGCGAGGATACTGGATCGATGCGGCTTCAACCCTGCGAATGAAAGACGATGCAATCATCATTCTCGATCCGGTGAATGATCACGTGATTCGAGGTGGTCTACACCAGGGAATCCGAGACTATGTCGGGGGCAATTGCACCGTTTCACTGATGCTAATGTCACTGCAAGGGCTTTTCAAAGCGGACCTGATCGAATGGCTTTCGAGCATGACTTATCAAGCTGCCTCCGGAGCTGGAGCAAAGAACATGCGCGAGCTGCTACTCCAGATGGGAGCCGCCTGCGGTGCCGTTTCTCATCTCCTGGATGATCCTGCTTCCGCTATTCTCGAAATCGATCGAACTGTTTCTAGCACTCTTCGAAGCGGTGATTTTCCGACTTCTCAATTCGGAGTTCCTCTTGCTGGAAGCTTGATTCCGTGGATCGATAAAGATCTAGAAAATGGACAAAGCAAAGAAGAGTGGAAGGGATGTGTCGAGACCAATAAGATCCTTGGCCTAGCACCTAACACTGTCCCCGTCGATGGACTCTGCGTCAGGATTGGTGCGATGCGTTGTCACTCGCAAGCAATCACGATTCGGTTGAAGAAGGACGTGCCGCTAGATGAGATCAACGATCTGCTGATAAGTGCCAATCCATGGGCCAAGGTTATTCCCAACACCAAGGAAGCCACGCTCCATCACCTCACCCCCGCGGCGGTCACTGGAACCTTAGATTGCCCCGTCGGACGGCTTCGAAAGATGAAACTCGATCCAGCAAACAATGGTAGATATCTATCTGCGTTCACAGTTGGCGACCAGTTGCTCTGGGGCGCAGCCGAACCACTGCGAAGAATGCTACGGATATTGATCGAAGCATAAAGTCGTTACTTGCCCGGCCGAATCTTGTCCAACCGCTTCTGCCAAGCGCTCGGGATCTTACCAGCCATCGCGGTGGTCAGAGCCACCGTCTCGCTTGCCTGGGCGTCCTTACCTAAAAGCAAATAACTGCGTGCTAAACGAAGTCGCGCGTCAAACCACCCATCGCTTCCGATAACATTTCCGCTGGCAAGTTTGAGGTAAGCTTGAATCGATCTCTCGATTAAGGTCTGACGACTATCGGGCTTGGATTTCGCCTGCCACAGCTGAACCAGCGCGACTTCTTGCTGCCACTTCGCGCTGCGCGGGAATGTACGTTGGCGATTGAGCAACTCTTGATGTAGTTCGCCTGATGAATGCGACAAAACCATCCCAATTGCCTCGATGCGAGCGGACAGCGATACTTGCAAGTCATCGACCGCTTGCGAAACACTTAGGTGCAACGACTTGTTCGAATCGGTTTCTATCTTTTGTAAAATAGTCTCAAGCCGCCGAAGCGTCCCACCAAGCATCTCCCGATCAGAATCAGTAAGAGGCTGTTTTTCGAAGACAAAGCGACAATCGATGATCGCCAGATAAGCATTCGTGCTCGCGATCGCCCATCCAATACGCCGTTGCGAATCTTTCTCAATCCACTCACACAATTGGAGAATGCTCCTATCTAGCGAAAGTGTCTCCGCCGGTGCCGACTTGTCGATTGAATCTGGAACGAAGCGAGAGATACTGTCGACACTTAGCCTTTCCAAGCTAGCATCGATGCGATCTATTCCTCCGTCGAGCGTCCACCAAGTCCAGTCGGTCAGAAGCCATCGGGACATCGGCTGCCAAGGCGGTGTGAGCGCGATTACTTCCGCCCGCCATGGTGTAGCAATCTCTTTAAGATTTGTTATCGATGCGTACAACAAAAGTGCATCCACAAGTCGCTCGCTACGATCGACGACTTCTTTCGGTGTGTTGCTCCAGAGTTGAAGATTCGATTCCAGTTGCCCGGTTGCAAGATAGGATGCTACTAGTTTTTGCCGGACGCTAGAAGAAGTCGTGCTGAGGGGCCATTGATCAAGATGGTCCGAGCAGTGCTGCTCATAGAGTTTCCAGAGCCGACTTTTCTCGGTGGCTTCTGCCTCGCTCTTCCAAGCATTCAGTAGCAGTGTTTCGGCAAACTGATTCAGTTCCGCCGCGCCATTTAAACGAGCGTAAGTGCTTGAGGTTGCTTCGATTTGCTGTGCGGTTGCTACAAGACCGGCCGATTGCGAGTCTGAATTAGTTGATTGAATCTTTACGAGCAAACCAATCTGGAGCTTTGCGAGTTCAAATGCTTGCTCCATGTCATTATTCTTTGCGGCAATCGATTCCGATTGTCGCAGTCGTTCGATCGCTTCTTCAAAGCGGTTTGCGGCGAGCAGTTGCTTCAACTGCAGCTTGACCATCGACATCGATTGGCTGTTAATCTTTGAGTCCGTCGACGCAATGGATTTGCTTCTTCGACTCGCGGACTCGAAACGGAGAATGGTTGCCTCAGCGCGAAGCCCCCAATAATCGCCAAATGCTGCGGCGATCGCATCGCGTTTATTCAGAATGAGCTCTAAGTCCGCTTCGCCTGAATTCTTGATCGGTCCCTCTTGCGGTGTATTGTTTGTTTCATATGTAGATTGCCACTGCATCAGAGACCACTCTAGTTGTGCAAGGGCAAGCTCCGGTGGTTGCGGTGCAGAAAAACGCTCGTTCGCGAAGGCAAGCCATTTGTTTCCGGAAGCAACGTCGCGAGTCGCAATGGATGACTGAATGGCAAGGGCGATCGCTTTGGGTAGCAATTCATGAGTCGAATGACTGTCGATCCAATTTTGAATTCCTTCTTGGACGCTTTGGTGTTTACCAATCATCAAAGCGGCTTCCCATTGAGCGAGCTCTAACGATGGACGACCTACCCATTGCTCTTCGGTCAAGTTCATCGCTTGTTCAATCGCAGCAGATGCATCTGCTCCTGCAGCAATCGCGTCATCGCTGCCACTATCGAAGAGTCGTCCCCGTTGAAGAATCAAGTCGATTTGCATCAGCAAAATATTGTTCCTGAGTGTAGCTAGGTCGAGCACTTGCCCCGACGCTTCGCGTCCAACTAGTTTCGATGCGACCCCTTGGGCCGATTGGACTTCATCGCGAAAGCCAACCAGCGAGTCTGATAAAGTTCGGATCGAATTCAAGCAGTCGTCGCGTCGCGAAAGATTTGCGGGAGCAGCTAAGAAAGCAGCCATCGTGCGTTCGATGACGCGATAGGTTGCATTGGCCAACGAGAAGCGCACCCATAGCGATTGGACATCCTGCGGTTGGCGATCGATTGCTGGCTTCGCGATTTGACTGGCGTTTTGAAGTCGACTTCGAATCGTTTCGAACTCGGGAGCGACAGCCACGCTATCACGAAGCGCCACGGAAGTAATCAATCGAGCGGTCCAAAGGGCGTTAAAGAACTGAGTAGTTCCGCTTCGGCCGAGTTCTCGCTCGCAATGCTCCACTGCGAGTACATACAAGCCGTTTCGATAAAGCGACTCTAAAACTATGTCGTCCACCATGGAAGGACTGGCGGCGTTACCGAACTCGGCCGCCTGCGATCGCACAGCACTTGGGCTGCTTGTGGTAGAAGGCTCTTGCGAGAAGCCATTCAGAGTTGTTAATAGAATCGCAAGCAAATAAAAGGCGACACGACTGACCAATCGACAGCCTAGCGTCATCGGCTCAATACTTATTAGGCCAGTCCCAGCTTTGAGCATCGAATCACCTTCCCTCAATCGTCCTTAACGATGGTGAAGCGAGCAGGTGCCGTTGTCACACTGCTTGCCGGCGATTCGATACCGAAGTCTTGCAACCCAACGATACAAGGTTCGCCACAGAGGCATCGTTCCTGGAAATCGAATGATTGGTGCAAACGGGTAGAGCATGGGCAGTCGAGTTGAAAGATAAGCGATCGCATCTGCACCACCGGATTTCTGTCCATTAGCACTGACAACCCACATTTGCTCCATCAACTGTTCGTAGCTTAAATCGGGGTAATCGTTAGCGACTACTGGATCGTGAAGCGAAACAAATCGCAAGCGGCTATTAGAGTCCAACCGGGCAAGCATCTTGACGCTCGAAGTGCAAAAGACACATTCGCCGTCGTAAATGACGACGTCTTGTCCGGTCTGGTTTGCGAGCTTGTTTTCCATGGAGTGTATGTCACTTGAAGTTGGAGTAGCGGATAGAGCTCGTTTTCGGATTACACCGGTTGAAAGGCTTTTATGTCTTTAAGTATAGCATTCAATTCAGAATGGTATTGAATTTGAAATCATCTATGCAATTCATTGAGCCGACGGCGCCAGCCGCGTTAGTGGACATTCCATCGCAAGCGGGTGGTTAGTCGTTTGAACACGTCCAGCGCATAAAGCTTAAAAGGCTACTATTTCTCCGTGCCCTCTGCGCCTCTGTGTTTCAAAATATCGGCTCGCGCAAATGAGTATACTTTGCTTGTCAGGAATCGAAGAGAACTGAAACACAGAGGCACGGAGAGTACAGAGCGATTTACCGTGATCCACAAGATTTCGGCTTATCAACTAGGTTAAAGCTAGTATGCACTTAGATCTTCCAGCTCATCCTCGCCGCTCAGCCAAGGTTTTGGACCGGTGCGCGAGACTCTCGAATCTTGCAAATCAACTTTAGCGATTGCGTTCATCCGATGCATCAATTCCAAAGTCATTGAATTTTGGTTATTATCATCGATCTGTTATGAAGACCGAAGAAACACCCATCTAGTAAACCACGAATTATGTCTGCAGAAGCCAAACTTGCGTCGCTTGGAATTGTACTTCCACCTGCTCCGAAACCGATCGGGCTGTACAAGCCAATGCTGATCGTCGGAAATTTGATTTACATGTCAGGTCACGGTCCCTTGAACGCCGACGGAACGCTTCATTTGGGACGCGTTGGAGACGATTTGACATTGGAGCAGGGGCAGGCAGCGGCACGGCAAACGGGACTGGCGCTTCTCGCGACGCTTCGATCGAATCTTGGTTCGCTCGATAAAGTCAAACGCGTTGTCAAACTGCTCGGCTTAGTTCGTTGCACAGATGAATTCACTCAGCAGCCAGCTGTTATCAACGGATGCAGTCAGTTGTTTGTCGATCTCTTCGGATCAGATCACGGAATTGGTGTTCGAAGTGCCTTAGGAACCAACTCGCTACCATCGGGGATGGCCGTCGAAGTCGAAGCGATTTTCGAGCTAGCGGATTAGTTCGCGGATTCGATTAGCGCCATGAGCGAAGTTGAATTCGTAAGAATTCAGAAGTCGTTGAAATCGATTGAAAGGTCTCAATAATGCAGATGTCTTACGACATCTGCTACGAGCTTAACCACATTCTTTTCTAAGCTTCTGACCTTTAGTGACTGTGCCCGTGGTCGTGATGTACCAACGGAGCAGATTCTTCTTTATTGTCAATCTTTGCAACAAGCTTCGCCGTGACCTTGCTATCTGGTTCACCACTACAGAGTTCGAGAGCGGTCAAGAGTTCCAGGCTTTCCAATTCAAAGGCACCCTTGTCGTTGACTTTGAACTCATAGGTTTTCGGCTCTTGCCCAGCAACGTTGAGATCGATCTTTGCCGATTCGACTTTTTGACCTGCTTTTATTGAATCGGTGAAGAAGAGCGTAATCTTGCCCGACTCGTCATCGTGCGCCCATTCTGCATGCGTATTGCTGGGAGTAAGGTCCACTAAGTGGCCACCGTTGGGTCCATGGTCGTTGCTGTGATCGTGCCCTTCATGGCTGTGTCCATGGTGATCGTGCCCATGCGAATCGGCTGCTGACTTGCTGGACGCCGTACCGCTTGGCTGGCAACCTGCGACAAGAATCGACAGTCCAGCCAACGTGTAGAGAGCAATACAACGCGAGGAAAACAAAAAGCGAATCATAGGGTCACTGTTCCTGGAAACGACGGAATGGGGACTGGACTACTCGTGCACGAGTATAGATTACAGATATTTACGTTAGAACAGGACAGGGGTACGTTGCACTGATGAGAACAGTTCAGAACTGAATGCGATTGTATCGCAGATGCTTTACCCTACTAAAAACATCGCAGCACTATCTACAATTTGGTTGCTCTTTGCCGAACAAGCATTTATCAAACGTCGTCGCAAAGAATTTTGAAGTTTTGTGCAAAGCCTAGTCGGCCAGCGCCACATCGCGCTGGAGGCCAGGTTTTAGCCGCTTTTGAAGCATCCAAGATGCTTAGCGCTTAAAGGCTGTACTCCAGCAGAGTTGCGATTGATTGTCGGGTTCAAAGTGTCGCCGTTGAACTAGTTTGTTGCCAGCATCTCACTGTTCAAGAACGAAAAATTGGTGATGTTCGGCGAGAAGTGTTATTTTTTTTAATATTTTGCTTTGATTTTAACCCAGGTTCAAGGCGAGAATCCTCAGCCTTAAAGGCATGCGATTGCCTTCGCTAGGGGAAGATCAATTCACTCAATTCGGCCCGTAAGGGGGCCTGCATTGTTTTGCCTGACGAGGAAGCCATGTTCAGATTGAGCCAAATGCTCGCAGAAAAGCCTTTGCACAAAATCATGGCACCGTAATAGGGCCACAAAGGGGCGATAGGACGCAAAAATCCAGTTGCTCGCTTGTGGGTTAATGAATACCATTGGTGAGGCTGCGCGGTTTGATGCGCAGTCTATTCTCTTTTCTTTTGGAGGTTTTCTGTTATGCGGCGTTCTTTTAAGAGAGGTTTCACTCTCGTGGAACTATTGGTGGTCATTGCGATCATCGGAATTCTTGCCGGACTACTATTGCCGGCTATCCAGCAAGCCCGTGAGGCTGCTCGGCGTATGTCATGCAGCAGCAACATTCGTCAATTTGGTATCGCGTTACTGAATTACGAGTATTCGTACAAGCTGCTACCAGCGTTCAATGCCGGTTTTGGTGCGGGTAACCCGCGCGCTGGTACAACAGCGGTTGCTTGGACTAACGGTGGTAACGCATTTAATCCGGCAAATACCTTCACTGGTTTGGTCGGAATGTTACCGATGATGGAACAGCAAGCTCTGTACAACAAGATTGACTCCGGCTTTACTCAGCAAGTACCAGCACGGGTCTTCTTGTCTTATGGACAAATTCAGGGGGGCATCACTGCCGAGCCACCTTGGAGCGCCAATTATGGTCCTGCCCGCACCCAGATTGGGTTTTTCCGATGCCCTTCGGATCCAGGCCGATTGAATCCCAGCTCGTCAACTGCTGTTGCAAGAACAAATTATGTCTTCAACATGGGTGACGGAATTACGGGAGTGTCAGAAGTTAGCCAAGACCAAGACACGACTCGAGGACCGTTTCCTCGTGGATTCCAATTGACATTGGCATCGGTAACGGATGGGACATCCAATACGGTCATGTTTGGTGAAGTTGCTACCATCAACGGCGGAAGCAGCCTTGCTGCTACCGGCGGTGTAGCCGCTCAAAACCCACAGGTTCAAGGACGAGGTATTATCGTGACGACCGGTGAAACCGCTGCAGGATTTACCGCCGCTGGTTTTACAGGTGGACAACAAGGCGGTGTTGACGTTGAGTCTTGCAAACAAACGGTTCGAGGCGGTATTTACCCGACTCCAGCCACCGGAACAACAACCTTCAGCACCACAATTGGCTCTGCATGGTTGCGTGGAGGTCTTGCTTGGACTGGTTTCCAGACAATCATCGGTCCAAACGGTGCTTCGTGCGTCAACTCAACTGGCTTGACCGCGAACCAAGGACAATCTAACGCCGCAATTCGAACTGCAGGCAGCTACCACTTCGGTGGTGCTCACGTAGTAACGTTCGACAATTCGGTTAAGTTTGTTCCGAACGAAATCGACACGACAAACACAGCGCCCGGTTCGACTGCTGCAGATTACTATGCCCCAGGTCGTGCTGGAAGCCTCCAGACCCTCAACTGGAACAGCCCATCTCCATTCGGAGTTTGGGGTGCTTTGGGTACCCGTGGTTCTGCGGACGATGTGGGTGTAATGCCTGGTGCTTAGTCTTAATTTAGCTCGCTTAAATTAAGAAAAGTCCCTGACTAAAACGAAAAGCTGTCGAGCCTAAACTCGACAGCTTTTTTCGTTTTTCTCTGACAAGCCCCCTAAGTTACATCAACTAGAAAGATGGAGTTCGGAATCGCGCTCCATTCAGATTAGTTTTTTGGGTAGCCACCGCCGGCTTGAGCACGATAATCGATGGCAACCGTGTTGAAGTATAGCCTTTACGCGCCGAGCAACTTGGATTTGCCAAAAAGCGGCTAAAGCCTGAACTCCAGCGGAAACCTGGCGCTGTCCAATTAGGCTCTGTTTCTAAACCGCTTCGCAGCTCGCCCAGTTCTTGCCGACCTTGATGTCGATCTTCAGCGGGACATCCAACTTCACAGCGTTGGACATTTCCTCACGCACGATTGTCGATAATGCTTCGATATCGTTAGGAGCAACTTCGAAGACCAATTCATCGTGGATCTGCAGCAGGATCTTGGCGGCGATCTCGGTCTGCTTCAATCTTCGATGGACACCGATCATCGCGATCTTGATCAAATCGGCTGCAGATCCTTGGATGACTGTGTTGACTGCCATGCGCTCCGGTTCGAGAAGGGTTTTTTGCTGCTGTGGGTTGAGCGTTGCAAAGTTGCGGATCCCTTTCAAGAATCGCTTGCGTCCAGAGATCGTCGTGACAAATCCATCGCGACGGCAATCTTCAAATACTTTGTACATGAATTGGCGTACGCTTTGGTATCGCTCGAAATAGGCATCGATAAATTCGGCTGCTTCGCCCTTGGAGATGTTAAGAGCCTTTGCCAAGCCGAAAGGGCTTTGACCGTAAAGAATTCCAAAGTTCACGGCCTTTGCTCCGCGTCGCATCTCTTTGGTGACACGTTCAAGATCAACGCCATGAATCTCAGCAGCGACTCGAGTGTGAATATCTTCGTCGTTTAGAAATGCATTTCGAAGCGATTCATCGCCGCAGTAATGGGCGAGAACTCGTAGTTCAATTTGTGAGTAGTCCGCGGTCATCAGCATCCATCCATCGGGTCCCGGCAGAAACGCTGATCGAATTTCTCGTCCTTCTTCAGTTCGAATCGGAATGTTTTGCAGGTTTGGATCGGTGCTACTCAGCCGGCCCGTTGCCGCCACATCTTGGCGAAAGGAAGTATGCACTCGACCGGTTTTCTCACAGACCAACTTTGACAACGCGTCGATGTAGGTGCTCTTGAGTTTGGCTGCTTGACGATACTCGACAATCTTCGCAGGCAGTGGATGTTCGTTGGCGAGTTCCTGAAGAACTTCGACATCGGTACTGGCACCAGTTTTGGTTTTCTTGACTACGCGAAGCTTTAGCTTGTCGAATAGGATCGCTGCGAGCTGTTTAGGACTATCGGGATTGAATGATTCACCGGCAAGTGTCTCAATATCTATTTTCAAGCGATCGATTTTTGTTGCCATCTTGTCGCTTAACTGACCGAGCAAAACCGAATCGATTGTGATGCCATTAAATTCCATTTCCGCGAGTACTTCGAGAAGCGGAAGTTCAATGTCGCGGTAGACACTTTCAAGCGACTCTTGTATCAGCCTTGGTTCAAGGATCGATCGCAAGCGATAAGGAACATCCACATCTTCCGCAGCATAGATAGCGACCGCGTCCACTGCGACCTGATCCATCCTGCGTTGATCTTTTCCACTGCCGATCAATGCATCGATGCGAATGGTTTCATGTGATAGGTGACGTTTCGCAAGATCGTCAAGATTGTGGTTGCGGCTTCCTGCATCTAACAAGTAATCGGCAACCATTGTATCGGAAGCAATGTTGACAACTTCCAAGCCCTCGCCGCGAAGGACTACGAGGTCGTATTTGATGTTCTGTCCGATCTTGGCGATGGTTGGATCGAGCAGCAGGGGGCGAAGTACTTCTTTAACCTCGTTCGCATTCAAGCAATGAGCCGCATTGGGCGCGAGTATCGGCAAGTAGACGGGTTGTCCTGGCGACCAACACAGCGAATAACCCACTAGCTCAGCATGTCGCGGTGACACGGAAGTGGTCTCGGTATCGATTGCAAGGTAACGCGACTCGGGTGGAACACTCGCAAAGTACGATTGAATCTCGAAAGCGAAATCGGAGAGCGTCTGGGTGATAACACCAGGCACAACGATGGAAGCATCGCTCACGATGCAACGATACAACGATCGGTCGATGACATGCTGGGGAGGCGAAGCGGTCTCATGTTCCGAAGTCGTGTGCTTTAAAAATCGTTCTGCCAATCTGCGAAAGCCCAGCGATTGAAAGAGGGCTTCGACTTCTGCGACTCGGGCATTCTGCTGACTCCACTGCGACCAATTCCATTCGATGGGGGTGTCGTTTTTCAGTCTCACCAGATCGCGACTCAGGTAGGCTTTCTCGCGATGCTCTCGAAGTGTTTCCTGACGCTTGGCACCCGGGACGCGGTCGAGGTTTGCATAAATTCCGTCCAGCGACTCAAACTCGCTCAGCAACTGCTGTGCGGCTTTGGGACCGATCTGAGGAACGCCCGGGACGTTATCGACCGAGTCACCGACCATGGCTTGGAAGTCGACAACTTGCTCCGGTTTAATGCCCCAAGTCTCAGCCAATTCAGGAACGCCGTAAAGTTGATTCTTGCGAAGGTTCAGCATTTGAACGTGCTCGGAAAGGAGCTGTCGACAGTCTTTGTCGCTCGTCACCAGCAAGCACTTGGCGCCTTGATCATGCGAAGCCTTTGCAATCGTCGCGAGAATATCGTCTGCTTCAAATCCCGGCATTGAGAGCTTCGAAACGCCAAGAGTTTCCAAGGCCGAATGAATCAGCGGCATCTGGGCGCGAAGAGCTTCTGGCATCGGGTCGCGATGGGCTTTGTATTGGTCGTACAATTCATTGCGAAAAGTAACTTCCGATTCATCAAATGCACAAACCAAAAAGTCCGGCTGCCACTGGTCGATCAGCTCAATAACGTCACGCAGAAATCCGTGCACAGCTCCTACCTCCATCCCGGACGGACTGGTCATGGATGGCAATGCGTGAAAAACTTGATAAATCAAGCTATGGGAGTCGACGACGATGACCAGATCGCCGGGACTCAGCGTTTCCTTGGGAGCCCGGCCCCCTGAGCCGTAGGCACTAGCCTCGGGTGTGGATTTTCTATCAGATGGAATGTTGGTACCTGCGTCACCCGAGGCTAGCGCCATCGGCTCAGGGGTTGCTGAGGGGGTGTCGCTGGCTGTAATCGGGATCGAGTCTGGCTCTGTCTCACCGGCCGAACCCCCCCCCTGCAGAGTGGTTTCGGCAGCCGGGGTTGGAGCGTCGTCTTCGAAGAGCCGGGGCTGATTGGCAAAGTTTGATTTTTTTCGCATGCAGACAGTTTAGCGACTACGAGCCGAGCCGTCTTACCGAGACAGTCCTCGGGGCGGGCAGATGAAACCGAAGCCGTAGGATGGGACCATTGTCCCGTCCTGACAAAACCCGAGCCGATGGCGCCCGCCACCGGTTTCGATATCACCAACGTTTGCCATGCGGCACCTGCGGCTAGCGCCCACGGCTCAGGAAAAATGCC
>JAIYDQ010000182.1 GCA_027487375.1 Planctomycetaceae bacterium | reverse complement strand
GAACCTTGAAGAGCGCGGATTTTTTCGACGGTTTGGGTAATCGAATTCGCGAACGCTTCGGTAATTGCCGGATCGAGCCCCCGGATGATGATACGTGCAATTGAACCAAACGGTGGGTATTGGAACTTCTCGCGATGTTCGAGTTCTTGCTTTGCGAAGCTTAAAAAATCATGTTCGCGAGCAAGCTCAATCGCAGGGTGATCGGGCGAATAGGTTTGCACAAAAACATGCCCAGGCTTTTCGCCTCGTCCACTCCGACCCGCGACTTGAGTGACAAGCTGAAAAGTTCTTTCGGCGGCGCGAAAATCGGGGAAGTGCAGTGCGCTATCCGCGTTGATGACTCCAACAAGAAGCACATTCGGAAAATCAAGTCCCTTCGCAATCATCTGCGTACCAAGGAGAATCTTTGTCTTGCCGTTGCGAAAATCCGACAGCGTCCGTTCGTGACTGCCAGGCTTTTTCATCGAATCGGCGTCCATTCTCGCAAGCGGACTGTTGGGAAATCCTTTCGCGATTTCAATCTCCAATCGTTGCGTTCCCGAGCCCGTGTAACGTACCTCTGGTGATCGACATTGCGGGCATGCGCGCGGCGTTGCAACCGTGTAATCGCAGTAGTGGCAAACGGCTTTGCTTCCGTCGTGGTGATGTGTCAGTGGCAAATCACAATCGGGACAGGAAACCACATAGCCACACGCAGGACATTGAATAGTGGTCGCAAATCCACGTCGATTTAGCATTAAGATTATTTGTCCGCCTGCTCGGAGTGTCTCCTTCATTGCTTCATGGAGCGGCTTTGATAACGAACCGCGATTGGGATCGATTCTCTCGTGGCGCATGTCGATAATCGATACTTCCGGCAATGGTCGATTGTGAATGCGACGCGGAAGATTCAGCATCTTGTACTTGCCAGTCACCGCTCGATGATAAGTCTCAAGCGACGGCGTTGCCGAACCCAGTACAAGTGGTATCTGCTCCAACCAAGCTCGATGAATAGCCACATCGCGAGCATGGTAGCGAGGTATGTTGTTCTGCTTGAACGAGTTCTCGTGTTCCTCATCTAAGATGATCAAGCCAAGATGCGGAACCGGTGCGAAGATCGCGCTGCGAGCCCCCACAACAACCTTCGCAGCGCCTTCGCTAATGCGTCGCCATTGATGATGACGCTCGGGGCCGCTCATGTGGCTATGCATGACGGCGACTGCTCCAAAGCGATCTTGAAAACGCTGTCGAGTCTGCGGCGTCAGAGAAATTTCCGGAACCAAAACAATCGACTGGCGACCAAAAGTGAGCGTATGCTCGATAGCTTGCATGTACACCTCGGTCTTGCCACTGCCGGTGATCCCATGAAGTAGAAGCGTCTGGTGCTTGGAAGAATCGAGTGCTTCACGGATCGAGACGAGTGCCAATCGCTGATCGGCGGTAAGTGCAGGAGGTTGTACCAGTTTGTTACTTGCGGCAGAAAAGTTATCTTCGCCTTCCATGACGCGTTCACTGCGTGCTTCAATCAACCCTCGATCACGAAGCGCTTGAATCGGGGCAGAAGAACAGTTCGACATTTTTTGCAACTGCTCAACCGTCAACGGCTCGCACGCCAGGATCAACTGCTGAAGCACGTGCCGCTGCTTGGTTGGAAGCGAAGCCAAGATCGACTCAGAGGAGGCATTGCTCGAACTATCGCGATCTGGATCAAAAGCGAAATTCGCTGCGGGAGTCAAAAGCGTCTTCATCCGCGTACCGGCTTGTGTTCGAACGCCCGCTGGAATGATCGCTTCGAAGACTTGACCGATCGGAGTAATGTAATACCGCGACATCCAATCGACCAGCTTGAGAAGGTTCCCCGTGCAAAGTGGTTGAAGGTCCAGCGATTCAAGGATTGGTTTCAAACGACTTGCGACTTGGGGAACAACCTCAACAGCCAAGCAGTATCCGACCATTTCTCGATTCCCCTTTCCAAGAGGAACCTTGACCCGCATCCCGGGCTGAATCGTTCCCGAAAGCTCATCGGGAATGCGATAATGGAACGGACCAAACGGCGGCTCTGAAAAAGCGATCAGCGCAGCGGGAGTCGACGAAGCTGCATCCAACTCCCATTCGGGAATCTCGCTTGAAAATAGTTCGCCTTGCCGTGTGTCCATGGTAGCCTAATTATTGAAACGAAGCGAAAGTAGATTGGGACCATAGTCCCGATCGCCTGTCCCGATTCGCTATACGGATTCGTTGGCCGGACGCGACAGTGGTCCCATCCTACGCTTACGTCAATTCGATGATTGCTTTGATGACGCCCGTCTCTGGTTTGGTCAGCATATCGAAATCGGCTAACACGTTCTTGAAACTTGTGCGATGGGTAATCCATGTGTTTGTGTTAATGGTTCCATCTTCAATCAAGCCGATGATCCTTCGAAAATCAGCCGGCATTGCATTTCGTGAAGCTTTGATTGTCGCTTCTGGTCGATGGAGTGTCGGATGCTTGAACGAGATCTCTTCTTGCGTGATCCCGACATAAACGAGCGTGCCGGTGGGTGCCAAATACTGAAGAGCACTTCCCATCGAGTGCTTATTCCCTGTCGCGTCGGTGACAACTTGATACAGATCGCCGCCGGTGAGCTCGCGCATGCGATCGATCTCGCTTCCATCACCTTTGAACAATACAGTGTTCTGAATACCATAGTTCTTTCGAACAAACTCAAGCCGCGCTGGATTCATGTCCATCACCGATACCGTCGCACCAGTTAGCCTAGCAAACTCAAGCGTCGACAAACCTATTGGTCCCATCCCAATAATCAAAGCATGATCACCCGTAGTAGGTGCTCCGCGATCATTCGCATGGCAACCGATGGCGAGCGTTTCTACTAAGGCGAGCTGATCATACGAGAGCTGCGTCGATGGATGGAGCTTGCTCGCTCGAACAAGAAACGACTCGCACAACCCGCCGTCGGTCATAACGCCGATCACTTTCAAATTCTTGCAACAATTAATCGCCCCACGTCGACATGCATAACACTCGCCACAATGCATGTACGGTTCGATACTGCAGCGATCACCAGGTTTCACATTCGTAACGCCTTCACCCGTCGCAATTACTTCCACCCCCAATTCGTGCCCCGGAATTCGCGGAAAATCAAAGAACGGAAATTTCCCCAAGTAGCAACTGACATCCGTCCCACAAATCCCCATCCGATGCGTTCGCACCAGTGCTTGCCCCGGCCCTGGAGCCACCGGTTCCGGTATCTCAATCTGACGAAGCGTTTTCGGTTCCGATATTTGTATTGCAAACAACTGATGTAACTCCAGGTTATGTTTTTGCAAGCGGATGGACGCAAGCCTACCACTACCGCTTCTCTTTCAATTCCAAATCAAACAAGTTTTTCCGATGCATCTGTACGCCGTACGATTCAGCCGCGGGTCAACACGTTATCATGTAGTCTAACCATTTTTTTACGTTTAAGTAGTTCCTGGAAAACTGTCGGATGATAACTATTACCGGGCGATTGATTGCAATGCAAAAGCCACTGTTTGAGCCATGGTCGATTGAAATCGAGCCATACTTGGACGGCAACGACGATTGGACGCTCAGCGAATTGATTGAGATGGTCATCCTTGAGGCTGCGACCATCTTCACGACTCCGCCTCACGACGCGACGTTTCTGCGGTCTGTAAATGCGAGAATTGCAATCCCTTCAGTTTCAGATTCCGGCAATCCTCAAAGCGATCAAACTGCAGTGGATTCGCAAATCGGCGAAGCAATCGCCAGCGCACTCCAAGCTTTCGAAGAAGACGTCTACTTGGTTGTCTTGGATAACGAGGATGTCATGGATCTCGACGATGAGATCGAATTGAAACCCGACAGCCAAGTCACCTTCGTGCGATTAGTTCCGCTAGAAGAAGTCCACGTAAATTCCCTCCGTAACTGATTCCCTACGAGAACAATTGCTTGATACCTTCGGCGGACTATTTTAAACGTCGTGTGATCGTCCCGGCAAAATGTCTCGCCTTGCATGTGAGTTGACACAATGGGTAGCCACCGTCGCCAGACGGTGGACTGGGCTTGCCTATCCTGACAAATGGCAATGTCCAGCTAGGCTACGAGAAAACGCACAAAGATAAAATCATTCGCACCTTAGGTTTTCAAAGAATCGAGGCAAAATCGATTTCAACCACAACTAAATCAGCGGAAGAGAAATTTTTGCGATTTTTATGCCGTCTCTCAAAAGTGAGCTAGAGTTCAATTGGTGACGTTTGGGAGTCATCTCGTCGCATCCGTTTATCCCCTTGAAATGCGGTTTTAAGCTTGGTTTCGTCGATTCCGAGGTGTCTTGTGCAGAGAAACTGTCTCAGTTGTTTTCTGGCTATTGCGGGGATTTCATTCTCACTTTCCGCATCCGCGGGTGATTTTCCGGTTGCTTCGGGATCAGAACAAACACGTCTGATGCTGGAACTGCGAGCAGAACAGTTTTTGAATCGAGCGACATTCGGTGCAACGGACGCGACTATCGCATCGCTCGCAAATGACATGCAGTCGAAAGGCATAACAAATGCGTGCACCGAATGGATTGACCGCCAATTTGCTCTACCTCCATCTTTACACATGCCGACAGCGCTTCGCTTCATGCAAGCGGACAATCTAACTGTTACTTCTCAAGTTGGGTCCGTCACACGATATCGTCATCATGCATGGTGGCATCAGGCGATAACGGCCCCAGATCAATTAAAACAACGTCTAGCATGGGCGTTGAGTCAGATCTGTGTGGTAAGTGAGACCGCCATCAATGATTCGAATTTTGTTCCTCAAACGTTGTCGGCTGGTCAGCCTGCATTTTGGCTAGGACTAAGTTCCTATTACGACATGTTATTGAACGAGTTAAACGGAAGCTATCGGGACGTTCTTCTGGGAGTCACTTACCACCCACAAATGGGACTAATGCTGAGCTCGTTACAAAATCCGAAGGCTAATCCATCTACGGGGACAGTTGCGGACGAAAACTATGCTCGTGAGATTATGCAATTGTTTTCGATAGGTTTGTACGAACTGAATATCGACGGAAGCTACAAACTCAATTCCGCCAACCAACCGATTCCGACATACGATAACAACACGGTTCAAGAAATGGCACGGGCGTTCACGGGGCTTGCGTATGCATCCTCGAATGGGACGTCAATTACGTCAGGTTATCGTGACTACGTGAATCGCATGCGGATGATCAACGTAGCCCACGACATGGGATCGAAGCGACTACTCAATGGAAAAACAATTCCAGCCTATAACGATGGTAACGTGGGAGTGAGGGCTGCAGTTGACAATATCTATGCTCATCCGAATGTTGCTCCGTTCGTTAGTAGACTCCTCATTCAGCGATTCGTGATGTCCAACCCTTCGAAAAGCTACATCGCACGAGTTGCGAGAGTTTTCGACAACAACGGTCGTAGTGTGAAGGGGGATTTTCGGGCTGTCATGAAGGCTATTCTTACGGATCAAGAAGCATGGGCTTCGATTCAAATGACGCGATTGACAAATCCCCTTCGACTGAGAGTCACCACGTCGGGCACTGAGTACTGCAAGCTGGTTGAACCGGTTGTACAGTATGCGAGTTTCATGCGCCGCTATGGTGTACCTCGCACGACAGCGCCAACCAGAGGTCGGTTCCTTTTGACTGCCGCGCCGGGAAACTGGGGACAAGCCCCCTTTCGATCTTCATCCGTCTTTAACTTCTATCTTTCGGATCACCGTCCAAGTGGCAGTTCAAATCGTAATGTGGCTGGCCTTTCCAATACGCAGGGATCGACGAACATTCCTGAGCGTGGTCCGGGCAATCGAGAGCTATTCGCACCGGAGTTTCAGTTGTTTCATGCCGTCGTTGCTAACGCTTGGCATAATCGGATCCGCTCAGATATCGTCAATAAAAATATCTCGATGTTTCTTTACTCAGATACCACCGGAAGTCCTAGCGTGAACTACAGTTCCACCATTGATTTTAACTTTGCATTGGAAGAGAGTCTTGCCCACGACGCGGCCGGACTAGTTCGATACCTCGATCGAGTCTTATGCAATGGAGCGATGACTGAGGACTTTAAAACGAGTCTTGTAAACGCACTGACAGCGGAGATTCCTGAGGGTACGACCGCAAATAATCGACGTGATCGAGTTCGGGGCGCTTTGATCACTGTGATGAATTCGCCGTTCTACCTCGTTCGGTTTTGATGGCTAGTCGGATTAAGCGGATCGTTCGTTTCCGATGTCGAGATGATCCTCTAACCAAGATGCACTTTTTTATTAACAGCCCCAAGCAAATCTTATAGGTCGGAACGGTATTCAAAAATGGAGACGAGCAGATCATCGCAACGAGAAGCCTTTGTAAACGATAGTGCGGCTTCGCGACGAGCGTTTATGAAGTTCTCGGGAGGTTGTGCAGCGCTCGGGTCGACGTCTTTGTTGTCGCAGCTTCTGAGCCTTGAATTGACCGGAGCCGCGTATGCTGCATCTGGACAAACATCTAACTCGGGTTACAAGGCGTTAGTCTGCGTGTTCTTGAACGGCGGCATGGATTCGTTCGACATGCTAACCCCTTATGAAGACGCTGAGCATTCCATTTACTCTGGCGTCCGATTGTTCGCGGCGAGGAGAAAAACGGGAGGAAGTGGGACCAATCCGAACCTGCTCCCAATTTTCGCCGAAGGAGGTAGCGGTCGTAGGCTTGGTCTCAACGGTTTGATGCCGGAGCTAAAAACACTCTATGATCAAGGCGATTTGGCTTTCTTAGCCAACGTGGGCTGTCTGATTGATCCAATGACCAAATCGGCCTACAACAGCCTTCAATCGCGTCGCCCCTTAGGTCTGTTTTCGCACGCGGACCATTTGCAGCATTGGCAAACGTCGGTCCCTCAGTCTCGCTCGCAAGCAACGGGCTGGGGAGGACGCATGGCGGATCTTCTCGCGACCAAACACAATCTTTCGAGTAAGGTTTCGATGAATATCTCTCTGGGAGATATGAATCTTTTTCAAACAGGTTCTCGAGTTCTTCCGTATGTCGTAGGGAGCTCCGGTGCGACCCGAGTGGATGGTTATCGATTTATTTCCGATCCTGTTGCACCGACAAACTACGATCGCGTTCAGAACCGCGTAATCAATGGTGTCAATGCGACGGGTCTTAACGCGATGTATCCAGCGGCAGACACAGCTTCCGGGGCACTCTATAGCAACCTGCTTCAAAGGACCCTGTCAATGCGAAAGCGGGCGAGCTTGGATGTCGCGGATATCTTTAATGATGCCGTGAGTTCCAATTCTGCAAACGGTGGTGGTGGGACAAGTAATTTGCCTACAGCGGCTCAAAGTGCATTCGATTCCATCGCAAATGACACGGCAATACCGAACAGGCTTAAGAACTTCGCATCGCAGTTGAACATGGTAGCTCGCGTCATACACGCGAGAAACGCACCAGGCTTCGGTCAAACGCGACAGATATTCTTCGTTCAACTCGGCGGCTGGGATCATCATGACAACATCACATCTCAAATGGCTACGATGATGCCTGGTTTGAGTAAAGGCCTTAAAGCGTTTTATGATGCGACCGTTGCAATGGGTGTGAAGAACGATGTGGTTACCTTTACCGCTTCTGACTTTGGTCGAACGCTTAACCCCAACAGTTCGGGGACTGATCACGCTTGGGGAGGAAATCAAATCGTTATGGGTGGATCAGTTGCCGGCGGCAAAGTCTACGGCAACTATCCGACATCTCTTGCGGCCAATGGCCCGTTGGACCTTGGTAGGGGAAGATTGATCCCGACCACGTCGGTTGACCTCTACAATGCAGAATTTGCACGTTGGTTTGGAATCCAAAACAACAGTCAGCTTACCGACGTTTTGCCCAACATTCGTAACTTCTACTCGGCTAGTTCTTCAAGTATGCCCTTAGGGATGCTGAGGGCAGGGTAAGCTCAGTCTTAGGATCATCGCGCTTCGGTTAAAAAGCTCCGTCAATAAGCGTCGCGTCCCAAATCCATGTAGCGACGAATTCTTAGTAAAAAGCAAAGTCAGGACAGCTTGTTTACGTACAGATGGTCATTACATGTGGCAGGATGTAATGTCTGGCACCTTGTGTACCTATTGCTGTTCTCGAGCTGAAAATGTTGGCGAAACCAGAGACGCATTCGTAGCTAGGTATCGAAACAGTCGTGAGCTAAGGTGTTGACTTCCGCGTGAAACGCCTCGACTTGCATGCAAGTTGTTATCAGTTCGTTTGAGCTCACGAAATCGTTGTTTCTCTCTCTGCGCCTCTGCGTTTGATGGTTCATACATAAACGTGCACGTTTATTCCCCAAGCCGCACTAGTGAAATAAATCGCGGAGTCCCAGAGAACGCCGCATCGGTGGGCGGCGTTGAATGCAACTTTCTCTTTGCGTTGGAAAAACTTTCGACAAAGCCATTGCTTTGGATGATGGGATAGCGTACTATCACGCTAGTACACATGTTAGCTTTCTGAAGGCAGGCTTTTTATGTTCTTCTCCATCGAACCCAATAATAGGGTCGCAATTTACGAACAGGTCGTTCGGCAAGTCAAATTTGCCGTTGCGGAAGGAACGCTTCGCTCCGGGCAGCTTCTACCAAGCGTTCGCGTTCTCAGCCAGCAGCTTGCCATCAATCCCAACACGATCGCGCGAGCCTATCAACAACTGCAAGCCGACGAAGTTGTGGAACCGCTGCGAGGCCGTGGACTGGCTATTCGAACGGACGCAAAGAAAGCATGTGTACTGGCGCGTCGTGACATCATTGTCGATCGGTTGCGATCGGTGTTGACCGAAGCACTTCACGCAGGACTGACTCAAGAAGACATCGAAAAGATCCTACGTAAACAGCTTCGCGAGCTATCTGGCAACGTACAAACCGTATCGCAACCACCGGAACCCCCTACATGAGTCCCGTCATGTAGGTCAGTCACTCGGAGACTGACGCCGCGTTTCATCTCGGCGTTCGCAAGTTTCGGAGAGACTTGGCTACGTGAAACCGCACAAATAAAAAATCATACGCACATTAAGCCAAATCGATGAATTCCCTTTATCCGCCAACGCGAACATCATGACTACCGTAATCGAAGCTAAGAATATCGAAGTTCATTTTCCTGGATGTGATGCTCTCCGAGGAGTCGACCTTTCGGTTCAATCGGGGACTGTTTTTGCATTACTCGGCGAAAACGGAGCTGGAAAAACCACCCTCATTAAAATTCTGACGGGATTTCTGAAGCCAACAGCGGGCAGTTGTACGGTCTTGGGAATGGACCCCGCGCGGGACGCGGTCGAAATCCGAAGGCGGATCGGATACGTCTCGGACGCACCGCCACTCTACGATTGGATGCAAGTCGGTGAGATTGGCTGGTTCGCTTCGTCTTTTTATCCAGAGGGCTTTTTAGAACGTTATCGTGAATCGGTTCATCGCTATGAGATTGCAGAAAATCGCAAAATCAAACATCTCAGCAAAGGTCAACGCGCGAAGATCGCTTTGTCATTGGCACTCGCACATGATCCGGAGTTACTGATACTCGACGAACCCACCAGCGGGTTAGATCCGCTCGTGCGCCGCGAGTTCTTGGAAAGCATGATTGATCGCGTTTCAACCGGTCGCACGGTGCTTCTATCCAGTCATCAAATCAGCGAAATCGAACGCGTTGCAGATCAGATTGCAATTCTCCACGAAGGCAAATTTCAGATCGTCGATTCACTCATTAATTTGCATGATTCCATTAGCAAGATTACGGTCGCAGTCGACGATCCGCTGACCGCGTTGCCAGCATTGGATTCACCAGCAGAGGTCATCAGCGAAGAGCTCTCTGGACGCCAACGTCGCTTTGTGGTTCGCAATTTTTCTTCCGAGCAGCGTGCTGAATTGGCAAACTACCCCGGAGTTCACTCGGTGCAAGTTGAACACGCATCGCTCGAAGATCTGTTCGTCGCTTGCGTTCACCCACGAAGCGTGGAGAAGGTGGATGTACAATGAAAATCTTGGATACATCGCCACCTATTCGCCGACTTTACTGGAAAGAGGCTCGTACGCTTCTTCCGCTTGTGATTCTTTTAAGTGCATTGGCGGCAATCTTTCATATTGGTGGATTGCTTGAAAGTAGCTCGGGTCGATTTCAAGAGATCAACGACCTTGGGATCCACTATTTAGTATTCATCGGTCTCCCCATGTTGTTCGCTGTTGGTGCGGGAGCAATCACTATTGGTCAAGAGAAAGAGCTTCGTACGATTCAATGGCTTGCATCGCTTCCGATCGCACCACAAGATTTGATTCGAGTGAAACTTGTATCGTGTTTTCTTGGTTTGCTCGCCGCGTGGTTATTGAGCGGATTAATCTTGCTCACGGTTGGTTTGGTTGACTCGCGTGCATTGGAGCTACCACTTCAGTGGCAGGGTGAATCAAAAATGCTTTTCTTCACTTGGCCGATTCATTCGTTCTGCCTTTTGCTTTCAGGCATTGCGATTGCGTGGTACTCCCGATCGAGCCTTACGGGGCTGATTTTGTTGATCCCGATTGCCATTCTTCCAGGATTGGCAGGCGAGTTTTTTGAAAACGTCACGTATCGACGTTTTGATTCAGGAGTTGTCTCATCATTCGCAAAGTTCGTTGTGATTTGCATCACACAGATTGGATTATGTTTGACTGCGTATTGGCTTTC
>JAIYDQ010000237.1 GCA_027487375.1 Planctomycetaceae bacterium | reverse complement strand
GACGCTGCTTGGCCAGTTGCTCGATCGATTGATTCAGCGGAATGGATATCGTTTCGGCAATCTTACCAGACGGCAAGGCGAATGAGTCTTCACTTGAAAATGCCAGTTGCTGGTCGGATACTGACGGCAAAACAGTCGGCCATTCACCGCGATACTTAAGGTTGCGAACGCGCGACTGTGTCTTATCACTGTAACGGAACAATCCAAAGAAGCGTTCATTCTTCGGCTCTTGAATGGTTTGTTGAGCGACTTGCTGATCGTTCACGAAGATGGTCGCCTGGTCACCAGTGAGTTTCAGCTTCACGCGATTCCAATCTTTGATCTTCCACGAAGACGTTTGCGATCCCTCGATAGGCAAACGATTGCTCGGCGAAACTGGCGACTCCGGCTTCCCTGCTTCCTGCCGGTTTATCTCCCATTGCGCATCGGTCAATCGATGAAGAGAAACTCCGGCAGGATCGACTAAGAACGCACTCCGGCCAATCGTAGGATGGACTTCGAATTCACCAGGAACGTAGAACGTCTCGAACTCTATCTCTCCATCCTCCAACATTGGACGACCATACATCATGAGACTTTCAACCATCGAAGCCGACCGATCCTTGCGAAGTCGGCCAATCATTTCATCACCGCTACGGAAGTAAGGACTTTGATCGTCCGAGCTTTCGCTGAACGAGTCTCCATACATGTCCGCTATCCAGCCGCGCCAACGAGCCGTGTCGATCAAGTCAATTTCCTTTGGAATCGTTGGCTGGCCAGTAATCTGGACATTTTGAATTGAGGCAAAAGTATTTGGGAGCATCGATTGAATGACAACCCATGGATCAATCGAAGAAGCAAATTCTTCTACATGAATTTGAACACCGTTTACAATCGTCGTGACGCGATTATTCTTCACCAAAATTCGGTACTCTGCGGACTCATCCCAAACCGGAAACTTGAATTGCTTGCCCAAGTCGCGTTGTCCGTGCAGCAGAGTCACCAGATTCGTCGTCGACAAATCATGAGAAGGCATCGCGGCGTGCATTCCGACGGCTAAAGCAATCTCTTTGTAACCCTTCGTCGAAAGCCTTCCTCGGATCTCATACTCGCCTCTTAACGGAGATTGAAACCACATTTGGCTCAGAGCATCACCTGGATAGTGTTGTAGTAAGCCACGCTGATATTGCCACTGCGACGGACGTGAACCATCCGCACGTTGTAACGGTGTCCAAACGGGAACTGAGGTCCATTGGGTAAGCTCCTGCGAAGCTAACTTATCAGATTGGCTCCACTGCAACGCTTCGATCCCGCTGATAGCACAAGTGACATCCCGACGCCATTGGATTGCATCAGCCGCTTGCGACATCTTCTTGGGGTCGCGATTCAACCTGAGAAGCCGAGCTGCGAGATCAAGCCCTTGTTGCCAGTGCAACTTCGATCGACCAGCCTGAATCGCTACTAGCAATTCCGGCGCACGATCGACCCTCGAGGTCTTCGGCGGAAGCCCTTCCCCTAGATTCTTGTGAATGCTCTCGATTAGCTTACGAGCCACATCGGTTTTCCCATCCTCGATCTCGAGCATCGCGAGCATTGCGTTTCGAGCTCGAAGATCATTCGAGCCTTTCGCATCGATCGCGTTGATTGTTTCTCGCAGCCGATCCGCTTCGCCAAGTCTTTGTGCAACACGAATAAGCTCCGCCGCTGGGCATAGAATCCGATCGAGCAAATCGCTTGATGAAACCTTTTGTTGATATACGGATTCATAAACTAAGTTCAACCGAATGCGCTGATGAGCGGCCTCGGGAGTGTCATTTGGCAATACCCATTTCTCTAGATACTCCAATGCTTCGCGTTCGTTCATCTCTCTTGCTCGACGAACCACTTCGCCAACATTCAGATTCTCGATTGCACTTGGAATAACCTGCTCCAAGACTTTTCTATCAACGGGTGCGAGTGGCGCATTGCTATGAAACAGCGACTTCAGAAATGCTTCCGCAACGCTGGTTGGCCAGTTACCGCTCAACACAATATTCTTCACGCGTACTTCGTCACGTTTCAGTCGATAGAAACCGAATCGTCGATCCTCAATATCGTTGCAAAGACGCTGATAAACTTCTTGATCGTTCACGAGGATCTTGAAGATGTCATCCTTCATGGAAACTTCCACGCGATTCCAATTGCCCGACTTTAAGCCGAGCGACTTGACTCGTTTCGCGTCGGGATCGTCGACCGGATACTCGGCGTTGGTATTGAGCAAGGCTTGTTCCATTTTGCTTGACGCAATCCAGTGCAATCGAACGCCAATCGTCGTCAATCGAAACGCCAACTTTCCAAGCGTTAAAGAAACTCCCGCAGAGCGACTACTCGGGCTAAGCAATTCGAAGCGGATCGTTTCTCCGTCTTGCATCGGACGTTCATAAGAAATCCAACTCGGCTCGTCACCCACTTCCGACTTCTTGCGTCCAATCAGTTCACCGCTTTCAACTTGCCAGTCAAATACAGCGGGCTCCGGCGTTTGATTAGGCGGGTCAAAATCATTCGCGTTCGGGTCAACAACTTCAGCCCGGCTACGCAACCGCGGCTGGCTCTCTCCGAAGGCTGTGCAATTCCAACCGTCCATTCGATCTTTCGACAGGAGGTCAATCTGACGAGGAATCTCAGGTGTTCCGCTAAAACGTGGGCTCCTAAACAGACTCGATTCATATGCATTGTTGGATAATCCTAGCCAAGGAAAAGTGCTTCCCATCTCCTCCTCGTAAACAAGGTATCCATTAACGTAATGTCGAACCTTCCCCTCCTTCGATTCAATCCGAACGCGGCTCATTCGCGACATGTCCACTGCTAAAGTCGCTGGTCGATCCAAGGATTCATTATGCGAAGCTGTCGTAATCGTTGTCCGCCAGTAGTTTGCTTGCGGCAATACTTTGACACCCCCATACTGCACTGCCGAGGTAGCCAAGGGACTGTTATAGCACTCGACATCAAATTCAAAATCGCCAACGATCGGATACTTGAGATAGATCGAATCGCTCGGAATACCCGCTAAGTTTAACAGACGGTCCCCATCGGAAAACCAACGTAGGAACGAGCGCTCGTTAATACCATTCATGGTCCCAGTTGGATTGCTCTGCGTTTCGGCCCTTGTCGTGAATCGTGAGCCTGGACTAGGTGCGTAGCCGACACTCCAGTACTCTAGATTTGGCATTAAACCGGTTGCCTTTTCGCTGCCTAGTTCTTTAGAAAACGCTCCGCCGAATGAGCGAGATAACGAATTGAACGATTGCGAATTACTAGCCGAGGTGGTTGTTCGGTACAAATCTTGTAAAGCAAACGTTGTTACGCCAGCATCAAGGGCAGCGAGTATCAGGTTGCCGGACGAGATAGTATTGGGATTAAAGCCGCGTTGATCGTTCTCTACTTTGCGATTCGACACTGCATCAATCATCGTCACACCTTGCGATTGTTGCTTTGGATCATCGGAAGCAAGTAGCAACAAGATTTCGAGTAGTTCAGCATCAGGGATTTTGTCTGCGGATGCGGATACCGATCGTTGCCGAAGTTCTTCTAGCTTTCCCGATTGCTTGGCGGCATCTACCAGCTCACTCAAATTCCATAAAACTCCCGAGCCCGCGAGCGAGCCAACCTGCCGATAGTTGGGTGCTAATGAAGCCGGAATATCCGAGTTGGTCACTTTTCCAGTAACGCTTCGAACGGTGTGTCGCGACTCGTTTGGCAGTGACCATTTAGCCCAAAGTGAGTAGCGATCCGACGGAGTTAGAGACCGTGAGTGCTGAACTAAGATTGACAAAGCGGAGCTGTAATCGAATTCTGGGTATCGTGAAGATTCGAAATCCGATGCACGGCCCATCATATCGAGCGAAACCGATATCAAAGCGTTTTTCGCAGCCTCGCCAGCAAGCTCGGCCATCAGTCCTGCAGCCATATACTGACCATAATCTCCGGAATAATTCTCATACTCTTTCTGTTTCGCGACCACCAAAGACTCGTAATACTCGATCATTTTTTCGTTCGCCTTCGCAGCAGAAAAATATCGAGAGACAAGGCGCGATAGCTTACTAGTCGTTGATGTCGTATTTGAAAATAGGCCGGGCATCTGAGGCGTATTCGGCGCGGTGGATTGGGTGAGTGCTACCTGCAAGATTCGGACCGCATCGGATTCAATCTTGGTTAGCTCACCTTTCTTGGTATCGCTCCGCT
>JAIYDQ010000045.1 GCA_027487375.1 Planctomycetaceae bacterium | reverse complement strand
TGCGCGGGCCACAACTACGGCGGCTCTCCGCAGAGCAGATATGGGACTCGATTCTCGTAATGCTCGTGCCCGACATTGATGAGCGAAAGTCCACTTTTCGATACGAAGGCTCACTGGCCCCCGAGCACCTGAAGAAACTGGTGGCGATGACGCCGGACGAAATCATCGCGCAAGCCCGTCTCGACCGCGCCACTCATACGCGCATGCGTGAGTTCAACCTGCGCCGAGCCGAGCAATTAAAAGAGCTGGCCGCAGCCAAGGATCGCGGGGACGAAAAGGAAGTGAAACGGCTTAATGCTGCACACGCGAAAGAGAACTTAGCGTTGGCTGGCTCTGCGATGAAGTCCGATGCCGAACCTGTGATTCAGGACACAGACCCACGCTGGCGATCGCTGCCACCGAGTTTCATCCGCGCCTCTGAGACACCTTTGCCGCTTCCGTTGGGACATTTCCTGCGTCAATTCGGTCAGTCGGACCGACGCGAGATCGATGCCTTCAATCGCGACCCGAACACCACGCATTCGCTCGCGCTGATGAATGGCGATCTTACAAACCAGATCTTAAAAGACGACTCACTCCTGCGACGTCAGATCGCATCCAGCAACGCGACTGGCGATGCACGAACTCAGCTCATTTTTCTCGCGATCCTTGTGCGCTCAGCTACGGCAGAAGAGCTCGAACACCTCGGTACATTAACCAAGGATAGCTCCACCCCCGAACAGGACATCATTTGGGCACTCCTAAACTCGCCTGAGTTTCTTTTCAACCAGTAACCCAACTTTCACCCAACTCATGAATTCAATCCTTACAGACATTGTTCGCCGCGCCTTTGTGGAGCGTTTCGCCAAAGCAGTTTTCGGAGTTAGCCTCCTGCCTGCGAACGGTGCCGTGCGCGCGGCTGAGAACAAAGTCGGAGGCAAGGCGAAAAGCGTGATCTTCCTTTACATGCGCGGCGGGATCTCGCACATCGACACCTTTGACCCGAAGCCCGGAAAGCCCGAGATGGGAGGTGTGGGGGCGATCGCAACCAGCGCGGACGGGGTGCAGATTTCAGAGTGGTTTCCGCGCATGGCAAAACAGATGCACCATGTCGCGCTTGTGCGCTCGATGACTTCCACGCAGGGCATTCACGATCGCGGGACCTACCTTGCGCACACGAGCTACTTCATGACGCCGACCATCACGCATCCGTCGCTCGGATCGGGGGCGGTGAAGCAGATTGGCTCTTCGAATACCGTGCTGCCTGGCAACATCCTCATTAATGGCAGCCCGCAGCATCCACGCAGCGGCTACATGCCAACGCACCTCGCGCCGCTGCCCATCGTCGATCCCAGTGCAGGCCTGCAAAATGCCGCGCTGCCGCCGAAGACCACCGAGTCGGATTTCGCGCGAAGGACCGCGCTTACTCAAGCGTTAGGTAGTCGTTTTTTGCATCAAACACCGCATCGCGATGCTGCTGCGTATTTAAAAGTGCAGCAGGACGCTGCATCGCTAATGAAGAGCAATGATCTAAAGGTATTCGACATTTCCCTGGAGGACAAAATAACGCAGACCGCTTACGGGACGCATACCTTTGGCAAAGGCTGCCTCTTGGCTCGACGACTCGTTGAAAGTGGCGTGCGCTTCATCGAGGTGGAGGACGCACACAACTGGGACACGCACAACGATCAGATCAAATCGATGGAGAACATGACACCGACCACGGATCAAACAATGTCGGTGCTGCTCGAAGACCTTCATCAGCGCGGTCTGCTCGCAAGCACGCTAGTCGTCATGGCCACCGAGTTTGGACGCTCACCGCAAATCAGCGAAGTCACCGCCGGACGCGGACATCACCCCGGGGTATTTACTTGGTGGCTTGCCGGTGGAGGAATCAAAGGCGGCTACGTCCATGGCATGTCCGACGAGATCGGCCAACACGTTGCGGAGAAGCCTGTCACGATGCCTGACCTTAATGCGACCATCGCGAAGGCCATGGGTATCGACCTCCAACACATCGAGTATTCGCCGTCGGGAAGGCCCTTCACCGTAGCAGACAAAGGCAAGCCAGTGAACGAACTATTTGCGTGATTCTATTCCCCATCTTAAGCCAACTCATACAGAGGTATCCATAATGAAGAGCGGGGATATCAAAGCAAACCCTAAAGAACAATGATGAACCTCAAATCAATTCAGCCGCCCGTGATTGCCGTAACTCTGCATGTGGCCATCCTGTGCATCAGTGCCGTCGGTGTTATTGCGTTGGGTGCTGTGGCGTTCGCGGAGCAGACGACACAGCTCATTGATCTCTCCAAGTTTGACGCGAGCAATGTCACCACCACCCACGCAATCGTCACGACCAAGGGTGACGCCTTATCCGTTCATAGTGACGACCAGCGTGTTCAAGCAACGGTACAGTTTGATGTCCCCGCTGCCTTGCGCGACTTGTCCAAGTGGGGCTTCGTAGAGATCGATCTTGAGAACACAGGTGATAAGTCGCTGCGGTTTAGCTTCTGGGCATTGTCGGGCAATGGTTGGGGTGGCGTAAGCACTTGGAGCACGCGTTCGGAGATGCTTCAACCCCCGACGCCTGACAAGCCAAAGCCATCTGCTATTGAAGTGCTCGCCCCCAAAGAACGACGCACCTTTCAGATCGATTTGCATGCCTGCTATCCGAAGCCTGATGCGTCTGGGCGGTTCTACACCAGCGCGATCGATCCGGCTTCCGTCCGATGGTTGAAGCTGGTGATGCGAGATCGTAGCGAAACTCTCATTCATGGGATCAATGTCAACGGCAGCCCGCCAGAAGAGCAACGCGAACATTTCAATCGTATCCTAGTGCCGGACATCGAGCGAGGCGCACCGATGGCGGGAAAACGAGTCTATCAAAAGCTTCCAGGCTGGGAGCATACAAACGTAGAGCATGTGCTCACGTTACCGAAGGAGTGGAAACCCGGTGCGAAATTTCCTGTTATCGTCGAATACACCGGAAATGTTTTTTACGACAAGTGGTGTCACTCAACCGGCTTCACCGATCAAGGCAACCTGGCGTACGGTTTGTCACGCGGAGAGACCTTCATCCTGTTGAACCTGCCATTCATCTCCACTGACGCGCTGAGGGAAGAACCCAATGGCTGGGGTAGTATCGAAAAGACCGAAGACTACTGCCTGCAGGCATTGAAGTTCG
>JAIYDQ010000474.1 GCA_027487375.1 Planctomycetaceae bacterium | reverse complement strand
TTACGAACGTGAGCGAGGGTCGCTCCGACGCAACCACCAATGCTACCGCTGACGGCTTAGTTCTGTGGATGATGAGAGCAGCTCAAGCGGCAAGGATTCGCTTGGCACCAATCGAACTAAACCCAACCGCCGCGTGGAATTTGGTTGCAGATGGATTCCACTTGGTCGCCGTCAATGTCCAATCGGGAACGTCGCCTTGGTGGATCATGGAATCGACAGCCGGAAGCGGGATCGATGCGGTCCGTATCGATGCGGCAATTCAGCCCGAAAGACTGTCGCGACGAGCTATCGTTAATCTCTTTCGTCCTGAATCGGGATACACCTTTCTAATCGCGCAGCCAGCACTGTTTAACGAAGGTTCAAACGCCTCGTCCTCGAACGCGAATGGTGGCTTGGGGGCGTCAGACCACCATACCGGGCATGGTAATGAGGGGGCTCATGGGCACGGTGGCGGTCACGATAGCCATGGCGGAGAGCACTTGAGCCCACAGAAAAGGTTCATCGCACTACTCAAACCCGAGCGATCCGACATTATTTCTGTTCTTATATTTAGCTTCGTGTCGGTGGTGCTCGGCCTCGCAACCCCACTTACAGTTGAAGTCCTCGTCAACACGATCGGTTTTGGAAGCAGCTTCCAGCCCATTTTTGTGCTCGCCATGATTTTGATGGGAGTGCTGTTCATGTCGGCTGCTTTCAAGCTACTTCACATCTTCGTCGTTGAAATCATGCAGCGGCGTTTCTTCGTTCGCTTAGTGGGCGACCTAGCATATCGATTGCCCCACGCAAATCGCATGCAGCTTCAAGGAGTCCACGGACCCGAGTTGGTCAATAGATTTTTTGACATCATGACTATCCAGAAGTCGACCGCTTCATTGCTCCTGGATGGAATCACCATTGTCATGCAAACGCTGATCGGCTCCTTGCTACTGGCTTTTTACCATCCATTCTTGCTAGGCTTCGATATTGTTCTTCTGATCTGTATGGTCGTTGTGACGTATGTTTTGGGCCGTGGTGGGGTACAGACTGCGATTGACGAATCGATGGTGAAGTATTCGATTGCTCACTGGTTACAGGATGTCGTGGCGTCCCCTTCAGCGTTCAAGCTACACGGCGGTGCAGAAATGAGCTCCGACCGATCCAATCGTTTAGCAGTCCAGTATCTGACAACGCGTCGCGTACACTTCATCGTTTTGTTGCGGCAGATGATCTTTGCAATGCTGCTGCAAATTGTCGCCCTGACAACCCTCTTCGCCCTTGGCGGATATCTAGTACTAGTCGGTCAGCTTACGTTGGGCCAGCTTGTCGCATCGGAGTTGATCGTTGCAGTTATCGTTGGAGCCTTCGCAAAAAGCGGTAAGCTACTCGAAACATTCTTTGATTTGATGGCTGCTATGAACAAAGTTGGGCACATGCTGGATCTATCCATTGATCCACCACTTGTGCCTATGGACACCGATGTTGGACCAGTACAGGTTCGCGTGCAAGATCTTTCGATTATTGACCCAGCGTCTCGGCAAGTCGTCCATGTTGGCTCTTTCGAAGTCCCCGCTGGTGGTCGCATGGCCATTGCAGGGATTGTCGGAGCCGCCGACTCAATGCTTCTTCCAACCATCGTGGGCTTGATTCAGCCCGAGCATGGGTTCGTCGAGATCGACGGACTAGATTCTCGCGATGCGCTTCGCTTCTGCGACGGCTCGTTGGTCGGATATGCAGGTCCGAGAGAAATCTTTGCGGGCAGTGTAGCTGACAATCTTCGACTCGGCCGCTCGGGAATTAGCGACACGGACTTACGCGAAGCTCTGGAAACAGTCCACTTGTGGGACGAATTACTTCCACTTCACGGAGGTTTGGACCTGCGACTGCAAACCGGTGGTTATCCACTCTGCGAAGATCAATTACCCAGATTAATGATCGCTCGCGCTATCGCGGGTAGGCCTCGAGTTCTCTTGGTCGACTGGTGTCTTGATTTGCTTCCTGCCGGCGTTCGATACAAAATCTGGGACCAGTTGCGTGCCTCTACCCAGCCCTGGACGCTCCTGCTAACCACTCATGACGAACGAGTCCTTGCGGAGGCAGCTCAAGTCTTTCGTTTTGACGAGTGCGAAGGACAGCATTCACACTAAACTTTGAGCGTATGTCCCCGGCATCACCCCGGTATCGTCCGATTGGTCCGTTCACGCAGCGTCATTTTTGGCTGACCGCTTGAGGTGATCTTCAAGAAAAACTCTCCGGTAAGTTGTTTACGCAGAATCGAAGAGGATTTTCACCGCCGAAAAGACGAAAAAATCGATAACCGGATGGACTGGACCAAGCTGCGTCCAGTCGTTAAACTCATACCCCCGCGAAAGTTGGTAGATTTCGTTTTGAAAAACTAAGACTTTCGATTTACCGATAATGGTAGGCTGGCCCACTTAAAGTTAGGTCATTCCACCTGTCGAGCCCCATTAAAGTGATTTGTTTTGAATTCAGGAGTGTTGCATGGTAAGGTTATTGGTCCGAGACCGAGAAACCATTCAAGAAGCCGTTCGAAGATTTCGAAAGCTGGTAGAACGTAGCGGTTTGAAGAAAGAAATGCGTCGCCGAGAATTCTACGAGAAGCCAAGCGAAATCAACCGAAGAAGCAAGCAACGAGCCGAGCGACGTAACCGCCGAAACCGCCTCCTAGGCATCCAAGGTTAGTCCAAGCGACTCTGTTCTTGCTTCCCAGAGCCCCGAATCACCCATTCGCCGGGCGAGTAGCTCAATTGGTTAGAGCGCCACTCTTACACAGTGGATGTTGGGGGTTCGAGTCCCTCCTCGCCTATTTCTAATGATATGCCAAAAGCAGTCGACAAATGTCGTCAAACCCCTGGGAAACTAGGGGTTTTTTCGTTTCCTGATGGCGATTGTAAAAGATTGTCCATTCGTCGCAAAAAGCTTGCTTTGCACCCTCAAGCTCAAACGGAATTTGCGGAGCCACTGCAACGGAAAAAGTCTTAAAGGGCTCCCGATAGTGCCCCGGCCGCGGTCTAAACGGCGACCTTACTCGGGGCGTCCGAATCCAGCCCGCATGAATGTCGCTTGATATTCCGGATTAATCGCGATTGCGGGTTAGTGAATCACGGGCTTCATTAGGAGCAATTGCTCTGGTGTGATGCCGACTACTTCCGATCCGTCATCGAGTCGATCGCCGATGTGAACCACACGGTTTTCGACCAGCGCGGTGATCCCACTGGGGGATTGAAAGACGGC
>JAIYDQ010000104.1 GCA_027487375.1 Planctomycetaceae bacterium | reverse complement strand
TCCAGCGAGTACAAAACGGGAAGATCAAGGCTCGTCAAACTGGCGATGGTCTGGTTCATGACGGTGACATTCGAACCGCATGTCAAGAAGCTTGCCCAAGTCAAGCAATCGTGTTCGGTAACTTGAACGATAAGGATAGCCGAGTCTATCGACTCCAGAACGATCCAAGGGCCTACGCGTTATTGGAAGAGCTAAACATCAAGCCTCGAACGCTGTACTTGGCACGTATTCGAAATGTTCCCGATCGATTGCTAACGGAAGATCAAGTGAATCCAACTTGGAATCCGGGGCACGGAGCCGGTCATCATGACGAACACGGCGACTCGCACGGGCACGGCGATGCAAGCCACGGTGATCACAGTCACGCAAAGGAATCGGCTGAAAAGCATTAGGGTTTGACGGCAGATTTAAAGAGGAGAACTTGACCGCCGATTGGCTGAAACGCCTCAGACGAGTCGGTTCTCAGTGAGCAAGATTTAAGTTTTTGAAGTATAAGTTTTGAAATAACGGATAATCATGGCATCGATTAGCATCAATCCGCGAGAGATCGACAACACAGTCGAATTACCTGGTCAGCGTGCTCCGTTGATCACAGGTAAGCAAACCTTTAATTCGGTAACGGAGATGGTTTGCGCGGTCGCTGAGAAGCCGCAGCCGATGTTGTGGTATATCCTGTTCGGTTTCTCGTCGTTAACAGCGCTCATGTTTGTGTCCCTGATTGGATACCTGATCCTTACGGGTGTCGGTATTTGGGGAAACATGTCGCCAGTTTTCTGGGCGTGGCCGATTGTTAACTTCGTTTTCTGGGTCGGTATCGGCCACGCGGGTACTCTGATTTCCGCAATCTTGTTTCTGTTCCGTCAGAACTGGAGAACCAGTATTAACCGCGCAGCGGAAGCGATGACAATCTTTGCGGTTATTTGCGCTGGTATTTATCCTGGTATTCACGTTGGTCGCGCTTGGTTGGCTTTCTGGTTGCTTCCTTACCCAAGCTTGAACCTCTGGATGTGGCCTCAATTCCGATCACCTCTGTTGTGGGACGTGTTCGCGGTCGGAACGTACGCTTCAACATCTCTGGTGTTCTGGTACATGGGTATGGTGCCTGACATTGCGACCTATCGCGATCGAAGCAAGACTCCGCTACGACGATTTATTTATGGCATACTCTCGCTTGGATGGACTGGTTCGTCTCGGCATTGGTTGCGTTACGAAAAGGCCTACACGATTCTGGCAGCCCTTTGCGCACCGCTCGTTTTGTCAGTGCACACCGTTGTTAGCTTTGACTTCGCCGTTTCGCAATTACCTGGTTGGCATACGACGATTTTCCCTCCCTACTTCGTTGCGGGAGCGATTTTTAGCGGGTTCGCGATGGTGGTGACGCTGCTTGTGCCTGTGCGTGCGATTTACAAGCTTGAAAACTTAATCACCTTGCGTCACTTAGAAAACATGAACAAGATCATTCTCGCGACAGGTTCGCTAGTTGGCTTGGCTTATGCAACCGAGTTTTTTATCGCTTGGTATAGCAAGAACCAATACGAGGGGTTCACCTTCATGAACCGTGCCTTTGGTCCTTATTGGTGGGCCTATTGGATCATGGTTTCTTGTAACGTGATTTCACCACAGTTGTTCTGGTTCAAGTCGCTTCGTGTGTCTCCAATCTGGATGGTTGTCATCTGTATCTTTGTGAACATCGGAATGTGGTTCGAGCGATTTGTTATCACGGTTACAAGCTTGTCCCGAGACTTTCTTCCCAGCTCTTGGGGATACTTCAATCCTACTATGTATGACGGATTAATGTTCTTCGGCAGTTTTGGTGTCTTCATGACTCTGTTCTTGTTGTTCTGTAGATTCCTTCCGATTATTGCGATCTCGGAAATCAAGGGGATCATGAGCATCGAGGCTCATCGCGAGGCACACGACAAAGCACGTGCTTCCGGCGGCAGCCACCATCACTAATCCAAAATTCAGATCTAAGCATTTCGACACAAACCGTTTTTTATAAATAAGTTCAATCGGTATCACTAATATGAGTGAAAAGAAACCACAAGCCGCTCCAGCAAAGCCGAAAAGCTTCGGTTGGATTGCAGAGTACGTCGACGAACACTCGCTGCTCGCTGCATCGAGAAAGGTACGCGACTCAGGCTACACGAAGACGGATGCATACACTCCGTTTCCTGTTCACGGCATTGACGAAGCACTCGGTATCAAGCCAACAATCCTTCCGTTCATCGTGCTGGGTGCTGGTTTTACCGGTCTGTTCACCGCATTGATTCTTCAATATTGGACGAACGCTTACGACTACAAGTACATTATTTCCGGTAAGCCTTTCGCGTCTTGGCCAGCAAACATTCCAGTCGCTTTCGAGTTGACGATTCTATTCAGCGCGTTCACGACATTCCTTGGTATGTGGGCTTTGAATGGTCTTCCAAAACTCTCGAATCCACTTTTCAACAGTGAGAGGTTCGATCGAGTTACTAACGACCGGTTTTTCTTGCACGTAGATAGTCGCGACAAGTACTTTAATCGCGAGTCGGTTAAGGATCTGTTGGCTGGGACGAAACCCGAGTCATTAGAAGAAGTCGTTGAAGATTCAAGTCCGACTGCCTTGCCAAGTGTAATATGGTTAGGGCTTGGATTCTTGTTCTGTGCATCGTTAGTACCAGTCGCTGTTGTGCTTAACATGCGAGCCGGCAACGATGAGAATCCTCGCTGGCACGTCTTCTTCGATATGGACTTTCAACCGAAGAAAAAGGCTCAACAAACCACGACCATTTTTGCAGATGCAAGAATCGCTCGCCCTCAAGTTCCAGGTACTGTCGCTCGCGGATCACTTGTCAACGAAGACCCGTTCTACTTGGGCTTTGATCCAACGAAGCAAGCGTCACTCAATGCGGCCAACAACATTCGCCTAGTGAGTGCGGCTGATGACAAGGCAGAAAAACCAGCAGACACAGCGCCAGACACTGCAAGCGAAAAGTCCGCTACAACCGATCCGGTGAAGGCCGATGAGCCAGCTAAAGAAACGCCTGCAGCCAATCCACCAGCACCAACACCAACACCAGCCGCTACGCCCGCGGCAGCTGGAGGACCAAATCTCCCCTGGATAACCGAGTTCCCGCTCGAAGTTGACGCGAGTTTGATTGCTCTTGGAAAGACGAAGTTTGAAATCTATTGCAGCGTTTGCCACGGCTACGCGGGCGATGGAGATGGACTCGTTCACCGCCGCGCCGAACAACTCCAACAGGGTTACTGGTTGCCACCTACTTCGGTGCATGACCCACGCATTCAAGCTCAGCCGATTGGGAATATTTTTTACACGATTTCGAACGGCAAAGGCAAAATGGCGGGATACGGAACGGTCCTTTCTCCCAAAGAGCGATGGGCGATAGTGTCGTACGTTCGTGCTTTGCAACGAAGCCGAAATGCCAACATTGAGGACGTTCCTGTCGAGATGCGTGCCAAGATCGAAGAAGCGAAGAAGGCGGAATAGAAACTGATGACTACAACAAATTCAAGCGATAATCTAAAGCTCCCCGAAGCGTGGGCAGGTAAATACCTGTTGTGCTTTACACTGGGCGTAGTTCTCATTGCGGCCAGCGGTTTAGTTTTCTTTGTCGGCGCACCCTCCAAAAGCGATGGTCTTCGCTTCGGGATGCATTCCTATTTGGCTAACTTCATTTATGCCATCAGCTTTGGCATTGGGGCAATGTTCTTCGTACTAGTAAGTTTTCTTACTCGCGCAGGCTGGAGCGCTTCGATCCGGAGGCTCGCGGAACTCATCTCGATGACAATTCCCTGGGTCGCCTGCTTATTCGCCCCGATTCTTCTGGTGGTTGCCTTTAGCAAAGGCTCTGCGTTGTACGAGTGGAATTTTGCAAACGTCGAAGACATCAAAGAATCAATTGTTCAAGCCAAGGTTGGCTACCTGAACGGACCCTTCTTCGTGACCCGAGCCGTCATCTGCTTGGGGATTTGGTCATTAATTGTTGCGTACTATTATCGGCTGAGTCGCAAGCAAGATGAGACGGGTGACGTAGGTCTGACGCTTGATCGCCAAAAATGGAGCGCTGTGTTGATGATGATCTTTGCATTGACCGTGAGCATGGCTGCGTTCGATTGGATCATGTCGATCGATGCAGACTGGTTCAGCACAATTTTTGGAGTCTACTTGTTCTCTGCCAGCATGTTCGGGTTTTTCGCTCTGATGATCGTCTCGTTTATGCTTCTTCAAAGAAACGGCAAGCTGAAGGACGAAGTGAATATTGAACACTATCACGACATGGGTAAGTTCTTGTTCGGATTTACCATGTTCTGGTCATACATCGCATTTTCACAGTTTTTGCTTTATTGGTACGGCAATATTCCTGAGGAAACAGCCTGGTTCCGTGTAAGAATCAACGACGGCTGGCAATATCTGAGCTACGGTTTGATCATTGTTCACTTTGCGATTCCGTTCCTAGGACTTTTGTCGCGACATGTTCGCCGGCATCGTACAGGACTGTTCTTCTTTGCTTGCTGGGCTCTTGTGGTTCACTGGCTGGATATGACTTTCCTCGTCATGCCTAACGCTGGCCCCTTTTCGATGGGGATGATGTTCGGTCACCTGCTCGGAGGGATTGGTATGTTCTCTCTGTTCATTGGTTTCTTGTTACTTCGCGCGTCTGATGCTCCTTTGGTTGCTACGGGCGACCCAAGGCTTCACGAGGCTCTTTCCTACGCTAACCCACTTCTATAGTTGAAATCATGGCACGTTACGACGACCTTCCAACCAACATGATCGCGTATGCTGCGGTAATCAGCTGCTTGCTGTTGATTGCGATTATCCAAGCCACTCAAGCGCTCTGCTTCAACATGGTCAATACGGCTCAAGAGCAGAAGCTGCAGAGCTCGGAATATACAACCTCCAAGGCAGTAATTAGTGAACAACTAGCTTCAATCAACGGTTATAAGAAGGTCTCGGTTCCCCCTGAAGCGGGGCCAGATGGAAAGCCAACCGGCGAAGCACCGAAAACGTTGTTGCAAATTCCCGTGGACCGAGCCATCGATTTGATTTTGAAGGAAAACAATAGCAAGCCAGCAACATCTGTTGCCCCTGGAGCGTAAATAAATTCATGTCCCGTTTAGTACTACCACTCACATTCGCTCTCCTTGGCATACTTGCCATCGGTTCGGACGTTCGTGGACAATTGCTAACGGAGATTCCGGATCGAGCCAAGGACATCAGAATTGATGAGAAACGTGGGGATTTTCTTCCCAGCGATCTCACTTTTTTGGACGAGAATGGCGAACCCAAGTCGGTCGCTCAGTTCGGCGACGGTAAGAAACCTTTCTTGCTAACGCTTAACTACAGCAATTGCCCTGGTTTATGTATCGCACAACTTAACGGCTTGACGGAAGGTCTTGCCGCAATGCGTGATTTAGAACTCGGCAAAGATTTCCGAGTCTACTCAATCAGCATTGACCCTCGAGAGACCCAAGAAAAAATGGCTGCGATGAAGGGGAAGTACATTGCCATGCTCCCCAAACAACATGCCCCTTCTGGCTGGTCGTTCTTGCACGGCGATAGAGATTCTATTGCGAAAATTGCAGATGCCGTCGGATTCCGATACACCTACGATGCAGCCCATGACCGGTATAACCACGCATCGGCTGCCATATTGGTTACGCCGGATGGGAAGATATCCCGATACCTTTTCGAAATCGGTTTCAAACCGGAAACGATCCGTTTTGGATTGATCGAAGCCTCCGAAGGCCGCATTGGATCCATGGCAGATCAAATATTGCTAAGCTGCTTTCACTACAACCCCGAGGAGGGGAGTTATGCAGCGGATGCAAGGAAACTTCTCGCTTTTGGAGCGGGAGCATTTGTGATCGTTGGGCTCGCATTTTCGGTTCCATTCTGGATGCCGCGAAAGTCAGTAGGCACACAGGCAAATCCGGGTGAGCAAAGCAAAAGTAGTAATGTCCCCGCAGTAATTGAATTAAAATAAGTTAGTTTTAAGTCTGAGAACGGTAGCGATGATGTTTTTATTAGCAGATCAAAACAAGACTTTCTGGTTTCCTGAGCAGGCCTCGACCTTTGCTCCGGAAGTCGATTGGTTTTTCCTAGCGGTTACGTATATCAGTTTGGCGTTTTTCGTCCTCATTGTTGGATTTATGGTGTACTTTATGTACGCCTATCGCGAACGACCTGGTTACAAAGGTTCGCCAGAAGCGTTGCACAACAATGCATTAGAAATTGGCTGGACTGTCGTACCAACGATTATTGCTGTCTGGATTTTCTATCGCGGAACGATCGGGTTCCTCGACATGATGACAATCCCGTCTGATACACGAGACGTCCAAGTAGTTGCGAAGAAGTGGGCATGGAGCTTTGGATATCCGAATGGAGTCGTAGACAACGAACTCCATTTGGTTGTCAACGAACCAGCGAAGATGATCATGCGATCGGATGACGTATTGCACAGCTTGTTCGTGCCAGCATTTCGCGCGAAATGTGACGTAGTTCCGGGTCGTTATGCGACAATGTGGTTTGAACCAACCAAGACTGGAACCTACGACCTTTTCTGCTCTGAATACTGCGGCGACCAGCACAGTAAGATGGCTGCCAAAGTGGTTGTTCACACAAAAGAAGAATATGACGCTTGGTTTGCAAAAGCTCAGATTCCACCTAGCGACCCTGTTGAGTACGGCAAGTTGCTGTACGCGAAGACAATGGGATGTGCTTCTTGCCATTCGGTCGATGGCTCCAAGATCGTAGGACCTTCCTTCAAAGGTACCTGGGGTGGAGAAGTGGCTTTGGCATCGGGTGGCACAGTTCCATTTGACGAAAACTACGTTCGCGAATCGGTGTTGAATCCGCAGGCTAAGTCGCGGTCAGGATACGAGAAGGCGTCACTGATGCCATCGTACCAAGGTCGACTTAAGGAAGAGCAGATATCCGCGTTGATTGCATACATGAAGTCATTGAAGTCAGAATAAGAAGATTGAAATAGTCCGTTATCGATAGTACGGGTTTCGCGAAGTATCGCGTGGGAGTTTGTAAAGATTATGAGTGCAGTAGTAACTAAACCCCTGGTAACACCAGTTGAACCAGCAAAGGAACCTGGGAATTTCCTAACCCACACGAGTGGTTTCTTGAGCTGGGCTCTTACGCTCGACCACAAGCGTATTGGGCTCATGTATTTGGTTGGGGTCATGGCGAGCTTCTTGCTCGGAGGGGTACTCGCCCTGATTGTCCGAGCTCACCTTTTTTATGCAGATGGTGCGTTCTTAACCCTCAAACAGTACAACCAGATATTCACACTGCACGGAGCGGTGATGGTGTTTCTGTTCATCATCCCAAGCGTTCCAGCAGCGCTTGGTAACTTTCTGCTTCCGATCATGCTCGGAGCAAAAGATGTGGCGTTTCCTCGGCTGAACCTTTCCAGTTTTTACTTGTGGGTTGGAGGAGCGATATTTTTCCTCGTAGCCATGCTCACAACCGGTTTGGATACAGGGTGGACGTTCTACACGCCTTATAGTCTTGAGACTACTGGACCCGTTGTTCTCGCTACGTTAGGGGTGTTTATTTTAGGGTTTAGCTCGATCTTCACGGGGCTGAACTTTATCGTAACTATCAACACAATGCGTCCACCTGGGATGACCTGGTTCCGCATGCCGCTGTTGCTTTGGGCGATTTATTCGACATCGATTATTCAAGTACTCGCTACACCAGTGCTTGGTATTACGATGTTACTACTGATTGCCGAAAGATTCCTCGGCATCGGAATATTCGATCCGAAGCTGAACGGTGACCCAGTCACTTACCAACACTTCTTCTGGTTTTATTCTCACCCTGCGGTTTACATCATGATTCTCCCTGCGATGGGAATCATCAGTGAGCTCATGAGCGTGCACAGCCACAAGGGTATTTTCGGATATCGGATGATTGCCTACAGCTCCGTCGCTATCGCATTGTTTGGGTTCCTCGTGTGGGGTCACCACATGTTCACAAGCGGGATGGCTAACGTGACGACGATTGTCTTCAGTGCATTGACGTTTACCGTTTCGATTCCCTCGGCCATCAAGGTCTTTAACTGGCTCTTTACGATGTACAAGGGGACCGTCTCACTAACGACTCCAATGCTTTACGCACTTGCATTCATGTTCCTCTTCACCATCGGTGGTTTGACAGGTTTGCCTCTTGGTGCTCTGTCGATCGATCGGCACTTCCACGATACCTATTTCGTTGTGGCTCACTTCCACTACGTGATGATGGGCGGAACGTTGGTAGCGTTTCTCGGCGGTATCTTCCACTGGTGGCCGAAGATGGTTGGCAAGATGTATAACGAGCTTGGCGGTCAGATTTCAGCCGGTATCGTTTTCGTCGGGTTTAACTTAACGTTCCTTCCACAATTCGTACTTGGAACTCGTGGTATGCCGCGTAGGTATGCGACCTACGTGCCTGAGTTTGAATTCTTGCATCAGTTGTCCACATACGGTGCTTTCCTTTTGGGAATTGGATTGTTTGTCGCTCTCGGTGTTTTGATTGATTCGTTGATCAGAGGGAAAAAAGCTCCAACAAATCCTTGGGGCGGCGCGACATTGGAGTGGGTATGTTCTTCTCCACCACCTCACGACAACTTCTCCAAGCCACCGGTTGTAGGCGATCCGTATGATTTCCGCGGCTTGGAGTACGATGCTCGCGAAGGTGGGTATGTTCGTCGGAAGTAAAACTAGGTAAAAATTGAAATGCAGAAGCGGTTGGTTCCGATGTGGACCATCCGCTTTTTGGCGTAGAAAATCGGGAAGATTTAGAAAAGACAGGAAGACATGAGCGATATCACCATCCCATCTAGCGATCATGCTGACGATCATTCACACGATCATCCAGCGTGGTTGGCCCACCATTTTGACGACGCCGAGCAGCAGTTCGATTCAGGCAAACTGGGTATGTGGCTGTTCCTGGTCACAGAAGTTCTGTTCTTCAGCGGGATGTTCGTCGCTTACGCCCTCTTTCGAAGCCTCCATCCAGAAGTCTTCGTATATGCAAGTCAATTTTTGAACGCGAAGCTTGGTGCGATCAATACTGGAGTGCTGCTCTTTAGTTCTTTGACAATGGCATGGGCAGTTCGAGCCGCTCAGCTTTCACAACAGAAGATTTTAGTGTCGATGCTTGCGATGACGCTTAGCTGCGCAGCGATGTTCTTGGGCGTTAAGGCAGTCGAATACACGCACAAGTGGGATCTCGGTCTACTACCTGCCGGAATGTATATCACTCAGGGAGTCGCCGAGCCTCACCACCGCAATTGTCTTCCGATTCTGTGCATTCCTCCGGCCACTCTTGCAGTTGTTTTTACCGCTTGGTATTT
>JAIYDQ010000238.1 GCA_027487375.1 Planctomycetaceae bacterium | reverse complement strand
CAGATCTGGGAGAGATAGGCCCAAAGTGCGTTCGCCCTTGTAAAAACCAGGGAAAAACCTTTGGGAAAAACGAAAAAAGCCGGCAATAGTGCATTACACCATCGCCGGCTTGAATACTTAACCCCACAGTCAAACAAAGTTTGAAGGAGTTGGTAGAGTTGAAATTTGAACTGACGCATTTTGACCCTAAGGTTATTTCAAAAACACTACCTGTGGGTAGTATGAATATTTTTGGCGACCGTGGGGTTATCTGTTTGAGTACAGGTAGATGCCGAACATTCGAGGGTCACTCATGTGTTCGCTTAGGCTTAAGCTCAAGTGTTAACTCTAGATTGGTGTAGTCGACGCGTAGTTCTTTTGCCAGAAGTAGACCGACGCCAAGAAGAGGTGTTTGGCCTGAGTTGGCGATAACTTCTAAATCTTTGACGCGGCCAAACCAATCCAGCTGGCAGTGATAAGTTGATAGCTCAACTTGCGAGCCGTCCGCGAGAACACCGTCGATCGAGCCGGTGACTTCTAACTCTAGGTCTTCGATAAAAGATTCCGGTAGTACCACATCGCCAGTGAACCCCGTATCGATCCAAACATCGATCTGCACTCCATCTGGATGTTTGGGACATAGTATCTGAATGGGCAGAATCGCTCTGCCTGACTCATCAACGATTCCCTTCATCGGGTTTGCATTCCGAAGTGCACTGCAGCGGCGTGGCCAATACGAAAAGTATGAACCAAGCGGTCTGGGAATTTCTCCCTCGAATGACCAATCGCTTCACTCATGGTGTCAGCAACGAAGTAATCGCCAGAAATGGGCTCAATGGCAACGAATCGATTCAGGTGCTCGGCTTCAAGTTGAATCCTCAACGACTCAAAAATTGGTCGTGCAGAAGCGGACACGGATTGTTGTTTTTTCATGCGAAGCTCCATTTTTCGTGAATCGCTGTCTGGATAAGTATACCTCAACTTCGGCGAGATGGCGAACGGCTTGAAACCCGCCGGCAGCTTCGATCGGCTTTAGCTAGAATATTGGCCTGCAGAATTCAGCATTTGTTTCGCAAGCGAATAAGTTGTGCCGTCAGATTCTTTCAACAACAGTAATGCTCCAGTACCAGAGCCCGACATCGGACGCGTCGTGGGTACGGCGATCTACGCGCGTCAGTCGCGCGTTCGAGGTATCGCTTATAGTTCTTGCCAAAGTCAGATTGATATGTGTCGGCAACTTGCTGCGAGCAAAGACTGGAGCATTACTCATGTGTTCTCCGACGAAAGGTACTCCAGCGAAACGATTGATCGCCCACAGCTGTCTCAATTGATAGCTTCAATCGAATCAGGTGAAGTCCGACGCTTGATTGTCTACAGCATTGATCGACTTACCAGACGGATGCTTCACTTCCAACAACTGCTGGAGTTGTTCGCGAGGCGAGAAGTGTCGCTGACAGTTGTGAATGATCCAAGCTTCAGCGACAGCGTTACGGGTCGGTTGATGGCCAACATCATTGCGGCCGCAAATGAGTTTCAGCTTGACCTGACCAAAGAGCGCATGGCGGACATGCGTGCTGTTTACAAACGTGATGGGAAACGCGTTGCGGGCCGCGTTCCGTTTGGCTACTGCACGGATCCTGCTACCAAACAATTAGTTGTAAACGAAGAGCAAGCTTGTAGGGTACATGATTTCTTCGCGTTGGCCGCTGGCGGAAGTCGCCCAAGTGACTTGGTCGGATTGGCTAACTTACAACGCTGGCCGGATCAAAATGGCGAGACATGTAAATGGACTGCCAGGCGAATCCTTAAACTGCTGAACAATCGAGTCTATATCGGTGAGATTCCTAATGGCAGTTCGACTTTGCCTGGTGCACATCAAGCAATTGTAAGTGTATCTGTGTTTAACAAAGTACAGGAACTATTGGCTAGTAGAAGGACCACTGAAACCAAACCACGCAGGAAGACGGACCCAAGTTACTTTGTCCACTCGCACCTGTCGGGCAAACTGATCTGCGGCCAGTGCAATCGACCGATGAGTACGAGTATCTCTCACCGAGGTCCGAAACGTTATATCTACTATCGATGTCGTTCCGACAGCGGTGGCACGCCGCGCTGTACTGGAGTCAACATCGGGGTGTTTAGGCTAGAACAGCTTGTCGCGAGTGTGCTGGCCGATGTCGATGATTCGAAGTCCGAGCTACCGATCGCGATGCGGGAGCAATGGGACAAACTGGATGAACGACAGCGGCAAAAGCGGTTGCCTCAGACAATCCAGCGCATCGTCTACACTCACTGCACGGGTGACGTGACGATTGAGATAAATCCGGAAGTGATTGCCGAATACGATTTGAATGAGTCCCAAACAGAAGGCGAAAATCGCGATCTGGGAAGCTCGAAATAGAGAGTCTCTCTCAAACATAACCTCCCGGGTGGCTTTCAAAGCATGCCCAACATATCGAACCGGACCAAACCGAATCTCTTGCGCGTTCACGAAGTTGAAGTCGAAGGAGGCTAGCTCATGCTATTTTTGTCGGCAATTGAAGTGTATTTGGGGCAGTTTCTAGAGAGTCTCTCGGCATGGGAAAATCACATAAGCCGAAGGTCAGAGAGACTAGAGAGTGGAGAGATTCTATACGAACGTCTCTATAAGAACTGTACAAAGGTGATCTCTAGAGACTCTCTAGGGAGAGACAAAGAGAGACAACTTTTGGGTCTCAGAACTGGCGTCGACCAATAAAAACAAGGCAAAAAAGCACGAAAAAAGGCCAGCATCAATCATTAAAGATCAATGCTGGCCAATCTCTTTACTCAGTGGTCGTACTGTACAGGCGAACACTAAAAATTGCGGGAGCCAGATTCGAACTGACGACCTCGAGGTTATGAGCCTCGCGAGCTACCGGGCTGCTCCATCCCGCGGAGTAATAATAGATAAATGAAGATTGTTGTCTAGTGCAAATCGGTAGGCGTAGCGTCAATAATGGGCTACCCTTGACCATTGCGGCTGTCGTTTGTGCTTTCCGGTCGAATTTGGGTAGCGATTATTCCGAAGAGTATGATTGCCCGGTGCGAATGGCGATCGAATGATAGACTGCGGTTGTTGTTGGCTGAGAACTTGATTTGAGTGAACTCGCGCTTTTTGCCTTTTGATGGAAAATCCACCACCCAACTTGAGATCGAAAGGAAACGCGCAAGCTGACTTGACGCGACCACCGGAGGTCCGCGCGGGAGGCAATGGGGCGGGCTCGCAGAAAGTCGTGCCGCCGCCGCTAGCTCATCAGGAACTTCGACCGTTTATAGCGACGCCACCGAAGGCGCCTGAACCGCTGGTTATTGCTCCACTAGTTGTTGCTCCACCTGTGGCTTTTCCGTCAATACCGCCACAGACGAAGAATACGACAACGATTTCATCGCGGATTCCGCCGCCCATTACTCATCCGGACTATAGCATCTCAAACGCCCGCCAAGGAAGATCGCTGGCAACTGCGACCGGGCCCGCTTCGCCAGCAGAACACGAGGCGGAATCAGCGGAGGAACCGGAGCAAACGTCGTCCGCTCTATCACAACCATTACCAGCTTGGTTGGTTAGTTTGATTGTTCACGTCACGCTTATACTTGCTTTGGCGTTGATTCCTTTGGTTCATGAGATGGGGCAGCCATTCGTGATTTCGGTGACTAATGGTCAAGACGATGTTACTCAAGAGTTTGAAATAAGCGCGATTGATAGTGCACCGGGCGACGTCGCCAATCTTGGCTTAGCACCTGCGGAGCCGATTGTTTCTGAATCGGCCGTGAGTCTGCTTGAGAATTTGATTGGCGATAGTATGCCGACCGAGAGTCAACTTGCGGTGGCAACTCCAAAATTCGAGAGCGGCTTGAGCGGTCGTTCGGGCGATTTAAAAAGTACCTTACTGGCTGCCTACGGAGGTACCGAGGGGACCGAGCAAGCCGTCGCAGAGGGGCTTGCGTGGCTTGCACGACAGCAGCGGAGCGACGGCGCCTGGAGCTTACGAGGTCCTTACACCAACGGTGGCTTTTCTGAGAACAAGCCGGCCGCAACTGCGATGGCGTTGATTGCGTTTGCTGGGGCTGGATATCATCACCAAGACGGCCAGTATAAGACCAACGTCGCGAAAGGTTTAAAGTACCTTTTGTCACAGCAAGACTCGGATGGTTGCTTTGCGGCGGAAACGCCTGATAGGCAGATGATGTATGCTCATGGGCAAGCGACCATTGCCGTTTGTGAGCTCTATGGGATGACTAAGGATGACTCGCTAAGGAATCCTGCACAGCGAGCTGTTGATTTTGCCGAGGCGGCTCAAAGTCCGCAGGGGGGCTGGCGATACATTCCGCGTGAGGATTCTGATACGTCGGTAACGGGTTGGTACGTGATGGCTTTGATGAGCGCGAAAATGGCCGGATTATCGACCAGCAAGAAGACTTTAGACAACGTGAGTAAATTCTTGGATACGGTGCGTCATGACAGTGGAGCTCAATACGGCTACGTCATCTCGTCGAATCCCTTTCCTAGTATGTCGGCGGAGGGGCTTTTGTGCCGCGAGTACTTGGGTTGGGACCGAAACCGCGACGCTTTGGTCCGAGGTTGTGAAAAATTGGCATCTGAGCCAATTTCTACCGATGCCGAGAATCGTTCTTATTATTATTGGTACTATGCGACGCAGGCATTACATCACTTTGGCGGTCAGCCTTGGAAGAAATGGAATGACGTGATGGTGGTGGAATTGCCCAAATTGCAAGTAAAAGATTCCAAAGAGCGAGGCAGTTGGCCTCCCCAGCACGATCCCTATGGCGCGCAGGGGGGAAGGATTTACTCGACCTGTTTTGCGATCTATTGCTTAGAAGTTTATTACCGACATTTACCGCTTTACAGTTTGAACAAGTAATAAAACTCAGACCCGATCAATCCTTCGATGAATGCCGGGGGGAACCCGCAGCTAACGCTGTCGGCTCAGAAAGTCGAGGCTTGTAATGGGCAGTCGTTCGCTGCACGTCTGTGTTTCTTACTACATAGAAATGCTTCTTGAATAATGATCGCCAGTATCTCGCTCGATCTTGATAACAAATGGTCTTACATGAAGACCCATGGCAATGAAGGTTGGGATCAGTTTCCGACATATTTGCCAATGTTGGTTCCGCGAGTGTTGAAGATATTGGAAGACGCTTCTTTGGTCATCACTTTTTTTGTAGTGGGTGAAGATGCCGTTCGTCCGGAGAACAAGCAAGCACTCCGTCTGATCGCTGATAGCGGCCATGAAATTGGGAATCACTCGTTTAAGCATGAGCCGTGGTTACACCTTTATTCACGCAAAGAGATCACCGAAGAATTTCGAAAGACGGAGACGGCGATATACGATGCAACTGGAAAGAAGACGGTTGGCTTTCGTGGACCGGGCTTTAGTTATTCACATGATGTTCTGCGAGTACTGGAGACTCGCGGCTATCGCTATGACGCATCCACCTTTCCGACCTTCTTGGGGCCAGTTGCTCGAGCGTACTATTTTTTTAATAGTGGGCTTACCCGCGAAGAGCGCGAGCAGCGTAAGCAGCTGTTCGGAAAGCTCAATGAAGGCTTCAAGCCGATTCGACCTTATCGATGGCGCAAGTACCGGATGGAATTGATTGAGATCCCGGTTACGACTATGCCGTGGTTCAAGGTTCCTATCCACCTTAGCTACGTGATGTACTTGGCTGGCTACTCGACGTTGCTTGCGAAGATGTACTTCAAATCGGCGATGAACTTCTGCTGGGTCAATCGTGTACAGCCTTCGCTGTTGCTTCACCCATTGGACTTTATGGGATGTGATGATGACCAGGACTTGGCGTTTTTTCCTGGGATGTCGATGAAGGCGAAACCAAAGTTGCAGCTTGCCTCGGAACTTCTGAACTGGATGTCTCGAAAGTTCGAGTGTGTCACGATGGAGGAGCACGCGGCAGTTCTGGAAACAACGCTCGGGTGAGATGGCGTCATGAATTGAAAATCCATGCTCACGTAAGACCATTAGCCGATGTCGCTAGCCACGGGTGACGCGCGGTGATTAATATTTTCGCTGTTAGACGAATTAGCGGGGGGACCCCGGAGCTAGCGCTCACGGCTCAGGACTTTCCGTTTGCGACACTAGGGGCGGAACATTTTGAGCCCGATGGAGTTGATCGGTGTAGTTGGTGATGCTGCGACTGGCTTGTTTGCGGGAGTTGCTTTTGATGCGAGCTGCGCGGCGGCTTGAATCGCTACCGGCTCTTCACTGTTCATGGCGTACAGGATTTTCTCGGCGAGTTTGACATCGTTGCAGACGGATTTGTCACGACCGTTGGTCCAGTTTTGAATGCCCCATCCGGCTAGGAGAACTTGCTCTCCGGGTTGAGCGCTTCGAAGAGCCAATTCAATCGCTGCGGCTCGGTCAGGTACCACGTGAACGGACGCTGGGTTATCGCAACCATCGATTACTTCCCACATTGCTTTTTGTCCGGTAGTTGTGGACTGATGCGACTGGGTAAGGATCACTCGCGAGGCTGCTTTGCTTAGCACTCGACCGTACGCGGCTCGTTGTTCGGCGTTCATTCCTTCCGGGGTTTCTGCGACGCAAGTGATAGGGCCACCGAGGGGCGCGAGTGCATGTAACGCAACGGCCAAGCGGTCGGGTTGATCTGCTGCGTCGACTGCAACGTGAAAGGATTGACCGCAGTTGATCGACTGCATCCGACCAGGAACCGACTTTAACGATTCAACACCGCCAATCACTTCAAACAGGTCCAATCCAAAAGCATGGCCAACCGCGACCGCTGCGAGAAGATTGCGTAAGTTGTGGTCACCACTAAAGGGAGTTGTAAGCGGCATTAGACTACGTCCCGCTGTTACCATCATGGTTTGAGATCCATGCATTCGGCTGATACGTTTACCGCGAACCTGAGCATCGGCATCGATTGCGTAGCCAATTGCGGGAATCTGATGGCGATTAATCCAACGATTCAGACGTGCGTCATCAGCGTTGTAAACAACCAGACCATGTCCTTTCAGTTGCGATACAGTTTGTTCGATCGCGTTCTCAATGGTTGCAGCAACTTGTTTCGAAACGCGTTGCGGCTTGCGAAGACTGGGGATGACCAAAACATCAAATGTCATTCCCGAAGCGCTTCTTTCCAGCAACATGGATTCCGTGACTTCGATGACGGCGGCAGGAGCTTTCGATTTGGCGGCTTGCTGTAGCCAACGAGTTAGTGCGCCAGATGAGGATGCTGACTCAGGCGATGAAACGGCTAAGCCGTCTTTGGTTTGCAATTCGGGTTTCATTCCCAAGGACGTGTGGTAAGCAACGCTGCCACCGATCCGCTTCATCATCGAAGCTACCATCAAAGCCGTTGTTGTCTTTCCATGAGTTCCTAAGACACCAATCGTCAGGATCTTTTCCGACGGATTCTTCGCCAAGGCGTGTTGCACTTTTGCATAAGCGACGCGAACGTCTTCGACTAAGCACTGAGGCACCGAAACTGGCAAGAGTCGTTCGGTCAGAATCACCGTCGCGCCCTTTTCAACAGCAAGAGTCGCTTTGTCGTCGTCCATGGATCGAGGGTCCATTCCCGCGACGAACAAGTGTCCTTCGTTGTATTGCTTTGCTGCTCGAGGAACTCTAGAGCAAGAGCCGACAGTGAGCTCTTCTGCTGTTGTAAAAACGGCTTGCGGAAAGAGCTTGCGAAGCGAAACGGAAGTTACTGCACGAGACGAGCCTGCCATGATTCTTGGCCTCCTTGCCAATTCACCATCAGTGTATTTTTTCGAGACATCAATTTCGACGATGTCCACATTGTGTGAAGCAGGATTCAATCCATGAACCCTTCGCAACTAAACATGTCCCAGATAGGGGTGATACGTCAAGTCGAACCGAGCAGACTTTTCAAATAAAATTCTCTGACGGGTTTGCTAGCTAAAATCAAAATGCTGAGCGAGTTCATGCATTTTCGCTTTACGTTCTGGTTCAAAACACGTGGACGCATCTGTTCGAGAAACGAATAGAATGCGGCTCGGATAGACACATCTCCGAGCTTGATCACTAAACAACTAAGCCGATCTACTTTATGCGCGTTGTCAACCACGCTTGAAGTTGTCGTTGTAACGGCAAAATTCTTGAGGATTCGGCTACCGCAAAATCGAGATGGAACCAAACCCCATCTCCTGAGGGTGATCTGTAAACGTGTAGTTGATTCGTGAAATAATCAAAGGGAAAGGAGATGTTTTACGAAAGGTACACCAAGAAAGGAAAGGCTTTTGTCGGCCGCGAATCGACGGCTCAATCGAGTCGTCGGGATTGGTAATCAAACGTATCCGAGGTTATCATGACGAGCGAGTTGACGTTGTTTTGGAGCAATAATCCCGCCAGTTCTCATGTTTGAGTGACTCCGACAGCCTCGACAAATTTGTCGCTGCGTGATGACTTGACACTCCCTATGTTTCACTGACTTTCGTCACGGTCGGTGAGAGGTTTCTTTTCGTTATGTTCAAGCTTTTGTTTTTCATCTCGCTTGTTGCTGGATGGTGTTTCATCCAGTCGTCGGGGGCAGCGCAGGAGGTCGATTTGACGGACCGACCAAACGATGTTGTAAGCTTCGTAAGCGAGTACTGTATCGATTGTCATCAGGGAACGGAACCAACGGCCGGTTTGAATCTAGAAAGCTTTGGAGCAAGCTTCATCCAAGTAGCAACGCTTGCACCGACCGACCGCCGCGATTGGGAGAGAATGGTGAAGCGGCTGCGGTCGCGGCAGATGCCACCTCGAGATTCGCATCGACCGGACGAGGCTAAGTACCACGCGATTATCGAGAAGCTAGAATCCATTTTGGATCAACATGCTTCACAGCACCCGGAGCCAGGTCGCACTGAATCCATTCGGCGACTGAATCGCACTGAGTACCGAAATGCGATCCGAGATCTACTTGCTTTGGATGTGGATGTGAATGCGATGCTTCCGCCCGATGAGGCTGGGCATGGTTTTGATAATGTGACAGTTGGCGGGTTGCCGCCGATTCTTTTGAGCCGATACGTCACGGCAGCAGAACGAATAAGTCAGACTGCCGTTGGTGCGGCGATTCATAGTCCAGCTGGATTAACAGTGCGAGTTCCAGCCGATCAATCGCAAGAGTCGCATGTTGACGGGCTTCCACTGGGGACTCGCGGTGGGACTGTGTTTGAGTATCACTTTCCTGCTTCTGGTGAGTATGAAATTCAGTTACGGCTTGCTCGTGATCGAGATGAACGCATCGAAGGTTTGAAGGGCTCTCACGAAATTGATGTGCTCATCGACCGACAGCTAGCACGTCGCTTTACTATCTCATCGCAAAAGACCTCACCGCAGAAAACCCCATCGCAGAAAACCCCATCACCAAAAACTCAGCCAAGCAATCAAGCATATGGAGAAGACGATGCATCGGTGGAGGCTGGTTTGAAGGGACGAATTGTTGTGGAAGCTGGCCCACATTCGGTGGGTGTAACTTTCCCTGAGAAGTCGAAGTCGCTTGCCGAGATAAAGCGGCAGCCCTTCGATGCAAGCTTCAACCGACACCGACATCCACGTCGGGAGCCAGCCATTTTTGAAGTGTCGATCGTCGGTCCGATGGATTCTGCAAGTTCTAGTAAAACTGAGCCGATGGCGTTAGCCACGGGTGACGCTGTGTCCGATATTGCTGATCCAAAACCCGAGGCTAGCGCCTATGGCTCAGGGGGAAACGCTTCATCAACAACTCGGGGAATGACACCGAGCCAAACTCGCATCTTTACTTGTTTGCCAACGAAGCCTGACGAAGCTGTTGTGTGTGCAGAGAAGATACTCGCGCGAGTGATGCGGCTTGCGTATCGACGGCCACTTCGCGATGACGATTTGACGGTGCCGATGCGTTTCTTCGAGGTTGGTTTGCAACAGGGGGGCTTCGAGACGGGGATAGAATCCGCCTTGGCTGCCGTTCTTGTCAATCCGTATTTTTTGCTTCGCTTCGAAACGCAGCCGAATGACCTCAAGTCGGGCTCGAGCTATTCCGTTTCTGATATCGAACTCGCATCACGGTTATCGTTTTTTCTTTGGAGCAGTATTCCCGATGACGAGCTGCTTACGCTTGCAGAGCAGGGAAAGCTTCGTCAACCTGAGGTTCTGCAGGAACAAGTGATGCGCATGCTGCGTGATAGTCGGTCGCAGTCGCTTGTGACTAACTTTGCGGCGCAGTGGCTTTATTTAAGAAACCTCGATTCGTTTCGGCCTGACATGAGGTTGTTTCCGGATTTCGATGACAATCTGCGAACGGCTCTTCGTCGCGAGACAGAGTTGCTATTTGATTGGGTTCTTCGCGAGGATCGAAGTGTGCTCGATTTGATTAGCACAGATACAACGTTCCTCAATGAGCGATTGGCAAAGCATTATGGAGTGCCACATGTTATCGGAAGCCATTTTCGGCCTGTGCAATTGAGCGAATCAAATAGCCATCGTGGCGGCTTGTTGCGACATGGAAGCATCTTGGCGGTGACTTCGTACGCGACGCGAACGTCGCCGACCGTTCGGGGGAATTGGATACTGGGAAATATTCTTGGGACACCGTTACCACCAGCACCACCGAACGTGCCAGCGTTAAAAGACAAATCGCACTCCGAAAGTCTCTCGATCCGCGAGCGGTTGTCCGAACATCGAGCCAATCCAGCGTGTGCGAGTTGTCACGATTTGATGGATCCTATTGGATTTGCTTTTGAAAATTTTGATGCGGTTGGGCGTTGGCGAACGTTTGACAATGGTCGCATGGTGGACGCAACGGGCGAACTACCCGATGGGACCAAGATTGTGAACTTCGAAGAGCTCGAACAAAGTATACTCAAGCATCCTGATCTGTTTGTAGGTACATTAACAGAGAAGCTGATGACGTTTGCTCTAGGACGCGGTATCGAGTCCTATGATGCTCCGGCAATTCGAAAAATTGTTCGTGATGCTGCAGCCCATGACTATTGCTTCTCATCGCTTGTCAGCGGTATCGTTTCGAGTGTGCCATTTCAAATGAGGGTAATCGAATGAGCTTTATGAAAAAGGCCTTATCACGACGAACGCTTCTTCGCGGGACAGGTGCCGCGGTAGCTTTGCCGCTCTTGGATGCGATGGTACCGGCCAACTTATCAACGGCTGCCTCTGTTGCCAACCCAGCGAAACTTCGGCGCATTGGCTATGTTTACATTCCGATGGGATTTAATCCGGAGCCATGGGTACCACAAGGTGATTCGCTCGACAAGTTACCGTTCTCATTGGAACCTTTGGAGAAAGTTAAAAGCCAAGTAACCGTCGTCTCAGGCATGGAGCTCAAGAATGCTTATCCTGGCTCGCACGCGACTTCGAACGCAGCCTTTCTCAGCGCAGCGCTTGCCAAGCGAACAGAGAGCTCAGATTATTTTTTAGGGACGACCGTCGATCAAATCGCAGCTCAGCACATTGGACAAGGCTGCCAACTTCCTTCGATCGAACTCGCGATGGATTTGCTCAACAACGCTGGTCAATGCGACAACGGGTATGCGTGTGTTTATCAAAACAACCTTTCGTGGTCTTCGCCAACGACTCCACTGCCTGCCGAGGCTCATCCGAGACTTGTTTTCGAGAATCTATTTGGAGAAGGTGGTTCACCAGATACTCGACGAGCCGCACTTCAGCGTCGTGGTAGTTTGCTCGATGCCGTCACGCAAGAGATGTTGCGTTTTCAAAAGCAACTAGGTGCAAGCGATCGCAATAAGGTCGAACAGTACCTCACAAGCATTCGGGAAGTGGAGCGACGCATTCAGCTTGCCGAGGCCAATGTCGCTGAAAACCCGTTGCCCGATTTGGATAGACCGGTTGGCGTACCAGCTGCGTACGCAGATCATGCGAGGCTCATGTTTGATCTTCAGTTACTTGCCTTTCAAGGCGACATTACTCGAGTTGTCTCGTTTCAGCTCGCTCGGGAAGCAAGCACACGAACCTATCCCGAAGCCGGTGTTCCCGAGGCTCACCATCCAGTTTCGCACCACGGAAAGAATCCCGAGAAGCTTGAAAAGCTGGCGAAGATTAACCGCTTTCACGTCTCTCTGTTTGCGGAATTCCTTGAGAAGATGGCGGCCACGAAAGAAGCCGATGGCAGCTTGCTGGATCATTCGGTGTATCTCTACGGAAGCGGTATGGGAGATCCTGATGCCCATGACCATACAGATTTACCGATTCTGGTCGCGGGTGGTGCAGCAGGTAATCTTCGCGGCGGTCGACATGTTCGCTACGACAAGCATACGCCGCTATCGAATCTGCACGTCACCTTGCTCAATAGAGTCGGAGTCGAACTCGATCAATTCGCAGACAGTAACGGTGATGCCGATGAACTGTTTTTGCCGCTGACGTAGCTGAATCGTGATTCGTTGAGGCGTTTTCTAAACGCTTGCGTCACGCAGTTGTCTTTAGTTTCGATGCTTGGAAATCGATGGTTGTTCCTGCTGGGGAGGTCCTGCTATGCCTTCATCAAGACAATTCAGCGCTGTCTCATTTTGCAGTAGGAATTTTTCCGTCGCGCAACGATCTACGACCTAGGTTTTCAAACAGGTCGATCGGTTCGATCTTGAAATTTCCTTTTGTAGCGAATGTACTGATTATGACCCCATTTTCGATAACCTCGACTCGATCTTGGCTACCGAACCTTCAGCGAGTAGTCGACGGCCTCATGGTCAGTCAGACGCTTTGGCTATCTCAAGTCCTATTAGGACAAGATATCAATTCTCGAACTTGGACGGTCGGTCTCATCGGAGGAATCGTCTTTTATCTCTTTGGCGAGTTTGTTGGTCTCTATCACTCGACACGTTCACGATCTCCCGATCATGAGTTGGTTGCTACCACTGGTGCGTGGTTGGGGACATTGACGACTCTTTCGGGGATTGGATTCCTTGCAAGATGGTCGGATACGTTCTCACGCAGCAGTATCGTCGTGTGGTTCTTACTTGCAGGTTTGTGTCTTATGCTTGCGCGGATGGTGTTTCGTGCTTGTTTGGAATTTCTTGCGAGACGCGGATGGGGAGTAAGGAGGACAGCGATCGCCGGGATGAATTCTTTGGGTGTGCGAGTTGCCGAAAACACAGCGTTGCACCCTGAGTGCGGTTTGGACTTCGTTGGTTTCTTTGATGACCGCGAACCAGAGCGATTAGCAAAAACGCCTGATGGAATGCCCGGTTTTATGGGTAACATAGATCTGCTGCTCGATCTCGCGAAAAGCGGACAAATTGATACCGTTTTGGTAACGCTGCCGATGCGTGCTGAAAGCCGAATACGTTCCATCATGGATGCGTTGGGCGATTCGACTGTTTCGGTTTATATCGTCCCGGACTTTTTCGTTTTTGAATTACTGCATTCTCGATGGAGTGATGTGGGTGGATTGCCTGTGGTGAGCGTTTTTGAATCACCACTTTACGGAGTGAATGGAATCATCAAACGATCGATTGATTTTTTGTTGGCAGTTGTCGGTTTGATTTTGATTTCACCCGTGTTAGCAATCTGTGCGATTTTGGTTCGTTTGAGCGGACCTGGTCCGGTGTTTTTTCGGCAGAAGCGTTACGGTCTGGATGGAAGGGAAATCCTTGTTTGGAAATTTCGCTCGATGCGGACCTGCGACAATGGTCCTGTTGTAAAGCAAGCAACCAAAAACGATCCACGAGTTACACCGATCGGAAGAATCCTTCGAAGAACGTCACTAGACGAATTGCCTCAGCTTTTTAATGTCATCGCGGGGAACATGTCGTTGGTTGGACCGCGCCCGCACGCGACAGCTCATAATGAGCATTTTCGTAAGCTCATTCGCGGATACATGCTGCGCCACAAGGTGAAACCGGGGATCACAGGTTTGGCGCAGGTTCTCGGGAGCCGCGGCGAGACAGATACTGTCGAAAAAATGCAGCACCGAATCGATCTTGACCATCGTTACATTCGCGAATGGTCGCTGTGGCTCGATCTTAAAATTCTCTTCAAAACGGTCTGGGTTGTATTTAACAAGGAAGCATATTAAGTTTGCCTTTACGGCTGCGAGATATCTTGCTCCAACGCGAGAGGCCGTCTTGAAGAAACAGACCTGGATCGACGAAGATTGGACGGATGATCGTGATTGACAGTGGGAAACGCGACTTGCCTGACGTATTGGTGGGGTTGGAAAATGGTCGTATGGCTACGGCTGTGGAGCTGGCGATTCTTGCAGGTGATTCGACACTCAAGTATTTTCGAAGCAGTAACTACCAAGTAGAGCGAAAAAACGATCGCTCGCCAGTAACGATTGCTGATAAGAATGCAGAGCAGTTGATTCGAGAGGAGTTATCGAAGCGTTATCCTTCGGATGCTGTTCTTGGAGAAGAGTTCGGGGCGATTGAAGGCAAGTCGGAATACAAATGGATTGTCGACCCGATCGATGGTACCAAGAGTTTCATCTCGGGGGTTCCTCTCTACTCGACGCTCGTCGCTGTGACTCGCGATGGTGCTCCGACTATCGGAGTCATCTACATCCCGGCACTTAAAGAGATTATCGTCGCGGCGATTGGTTATGGAGCTTGGTACTGTGCTGACTTGGGTGATGTCGGTGCTTCGTGGCAACGCGCACAAGTATCAAGCGTTGAAAGTCTGAGCGAAGGGCTGTTCGTGACCAGCCAAGCGGACAATTTCGATGCTCGCGGTGCAAGGCATTCGCTCGATAAACTCACGGAAGCATCGTACGTTACGCGTACTTGGGGGGATGGGTACGGGTATCTTTTGGTCGCGACCGGACGAGCCGAAGTCATGGTCGATCCAATTTGCAATCCATGGGACATTGCGGCTGTCCTCCCAGTCATCGTCGAAGCGGGAGGGACTTTTTCTGACTGGAAAGGGGAATCGCGAATCGACACTGGTGACGGTGTTGGTAGCAACAGCAAAGTCCATGCACACGTGCTTGAAATGCTGAAGAAGTAACTTTCCATCATCGCGGCACGCAACAACTTTGTGCACTTCCAGTTACAATAGAGGAATTCTGCTGGAGGTTTTGAGATTTACACAAGCATTGACTGCTTGTTCCTGTTTGGTTTTAGAAAAGTGACAGCCAAGATGGCCGAGGATAATCGCAACGCAAACGACTCTGATCCGCAAAAGAAATTAGATTTGTCGTTTGCTTCATTGCACCCCGAAGCGCTAGGGGAAGACGAAAAGCATCGTCCGCAGCCAATCGATGAATCGCCAAGTCTGATCGAGGCAAAGGACTTGCTCGACATGATGCGTCGGACGATCGACCAACTGGAACGAGATCGCTCCAGTCGTGGCGATTTGAAAATTTTGAATCGAACCTTGCGCGAGCTACGTTACGCGCTGAAGGTCTTCCAGCCGTTTCGGCGACGTAGAAAGATTACGATCTTTGGTTCCGCAAGAACGCGTCCCAATCATCCGACCTATTTAAGTGCCGAAGAGCTCGGCAAAAAAATGGCTGGTCACGGATGGATGGTGATTACAGGAGCTGGCGGCGGAATCATGGAAGCCGGGCACAAAGGTGCAGGGCGTGAGATGTCGATGGGCTTGAACATCATGTTGCCTTTCGAGCAAAGCGCAAATGAATTCATCGTTGGTGACCCGAAGCTTGTGACTCTCAAGTACTTTTTCACTCGCAAGCTGATGTTCATCAAGGAATGCAGTAGCGTCGTTTGCCTTCCCGGTGGGTACGGTACGCTCGATGAAACCCTGGAAGTACTTACGCTTCTACAGACTGGTAAGCAAACGATGCTGCCGCTGGTCTTGTTGGATGCGCCTGGTGGAACGTTTTGGAAGTCGCTAGAAGACTTTTTCAACAACTCATTACTAGCCAACGAACTTGTGAGCCCCGACGATCATCGGCTTTACTACATTACCGATGACGTTGACGACTGTATTGCTCACACGATGAATTTTTATCGTGTTTACAACAGTATGCGATACGTTGATGACACGTTGGTTTTGAGAATCAATCGTGAGCTAACAGCCGAGCAATTGAATAAGTTGAACTTGGAGTTTGCCAGTATTATCGTTAGTGGATCGATAGAGGCATCAGGTCCTCTTCCTGAAGAAGATAACGAGCCAGAGATTGCCCATCTTCCGCGTCTTCGATTGCATTTTAATCGTAGGGCTTTTGGAAAGCTTCGAATGCTTATCGACGCGATCAACGATTGTTGAAGAGATAGATCGCCACACCAAACATCAAGCAGCAAAACGCGAACAAGTCCGATCGCGTTAATCGATCACTGCGTGAGTGGCGTCGTACATAGTCCAGCAACGCGCCCGTTGCGCAGCCGTATCGACAATATGCCATCGGTACTTTGAAGGACGCGACGATCCCGATGATTGCTACCGCAACCGTCGGCCATGCAGCCGCTCGCCAAGCGTACGCATCAAAAGGCTCGATGTCCACGATGCTAAACGGCAGGTGAAGAAAAGTGACCAACACAACCCACGCGAGGAGAAGGGGCCGAATCCAAACTAAGCATTTTGCGAGTTGTTTTGGAATCGGTTGTTTCATTTTCCATCGTCTTGGTAGCAGTTGCTGCAAAGCTCCGTGAGGGCAAAGGTGGGAGCAGTAAATGTTTGTGCGTGCTGCGATTGGTAAAACAATCGCGGCGATGGCCAGAACAACTAATCCAAACGCGTTTTGCCAAGGAATGCCGCTTTGAGCCCACCCTTGGAACATCGCTAGCGACAGCAAATCTCCGTTGATCAAACCCAAATAGACAAACAGAACAACTTGAAACCCAACTCGAATCGCTGGTCTGCCTCGCAGGGACGAGAGCCCTACAGTCAACCCAAGTGCGATGACTACCAGCGTTCCAATACTGCGATAAATTCCTGCTCGCCATCGCTCTTGTTGAGCTTGCTTTTCGTTCCGTTGTGATTCCAACTCGCGAGCGGTCTCGATAATCCCGCGAGCAACAGCCATGCTTGTCATCGTCGCTCCAGATACGCCTTCGATCTGCTCCTTCTCAAGATCTAATTGGCTCCATTGGCTGAGCGTGTACTGTTTTATCAGTGGCTCAAATCCGTAATCGCCTCGAACATATCCAAGGTAGGGCTCATTGTCGAAGCTGTCTGCGATCGCGATTCCTGAAATGCTTCCGTCGAGTGCGATTGCGATTCGAGTATCTGTTGGGCCTTGATATCCGATCACTTCATCAGCGGCAGGAGACGTTCGAAGGATTGATCCAAGTGGCTGCTGTTTATCATCAAAAACATGCCAAAGAAATTCGGTCGATTTGTCTTGGTTGAAGGTTGCTGCTTTCGGAAACAACTTTGCAACGTCAGCTAGCTCGAGTGGCTTTGAGAACTTCGGTGCAACGTTTGTTGCGCCCAGTCGTCTCTGGATTCCTTGGGCCATAGCCATGCTTGTCAGCGTCGCACCTGAGACGCCGTCAATGTGTTTACGATTCGCCGCTTCGGACCATGAAAGGCCAATCCAGGAGGGAAAGAACTTGCCGTCGCGATGGATTAGCTCGACGTGATCTCTTGTGTCGCGACTGGAGAGTAGTTCGATTCCAACAATTCGATTGTCATTATCGAAAGCGATAAACAAATTCGTTGGACCGGAGAATCCGAGAAACCGGTCGCTGTCAGGTGATGTCTGGATGACGTAGCCGAGCGGATCACCTTGCGCGTCGAGAACTTGGAGCCCACCGTAGCCAGTAGGACCGGCCTTGGTGTCTCCCCACTTTACTGCTTTGGGGAAGACCTTGGTGATCGCATTAAAATCGATCTCATTTACCGATTGCACCCGGCTTGCACTAAGCATTTGCGAATGCGTCCAATGCATGACGACGAAAATCGCCGCCAGCATTGCAACTCGCGCGAGGTGAACTCCCCAATTTCGAAATGTTTTCAACGAAAATAGACTTTCGATGAAGGCACCCAGACTATTGGTAGGACTCTTTCAAGCCACCGATTCCTATCTACGCGTTTACTCGACGGGCAGAAACTGAACAGCATCGGCGTGAACATTTCCGTTCGCCCCGTCTGTCGACAGCTGGACGGTAACGGTTTGAGCTTTAGTAACATTGAATTCACCAAGCGAGACAAACGTTCCCGCAAGGGTCGGAGTCTTTCGCATGTCAACAGACAGTTGCTTTTTGATTCCGCTTGCAGCGATGCTCACCGGGGCATTCGATGCACGATTTTCGTGCGATTGGTAGGCGAGACGGATCTCCACTTTCATGTCGCGATCTGGTGTGAACTGGAACGCGATGGTTGAATTCGAAGACGGCGAAGCGTATGCATAATCGTAGGCGACGTAACCCTTCAGTCCGGTTCCGGAGACCCATTCGCCAGTGGTTGCTGCTTGACGATTATCAACGACAACACCAGGAAGCGACGCCGGATCGACTCCCGGTGGCAAGCCGTGCGGTCCAGCCAAAGCGAGTGAGTCGGCTGGGATGGTGAACTCTTCGCCCAACTTGCTGCGATACGCTTTGCCTGGCAGTTGAAGTAGCTTATCCATTTCTGGCCAATAGCGATCGTAGACCGCCGAAGGTGGGCAGTTGTTACCGATACAGATCGATGCTGCCTTGCCGACTACTTCACCCATCATACCGCACGTTTTCATAACACGGACCGTTCCGAGAGCTTCGTGGGTAACGCTGACGCAACGGCCAGCCATGAAAAGGTTTTCGATATTGCGAGAGTAGAAGCAACGGTACGGAACAGGATACCCGAAGTCGCGATCAATTCGTCGGTCATGCTCGGCTATCGAGATGAATGGGTTGTCTTCAAACTTCTTTGCGTACTGCTTCTTGGGGTAGTGAAGATCGATACTCCAAGTACTCGGAACACATCCGTCAGGAAATTCTCGCTTCGAGACAATGTCGTCTTGAGTCAAGATCACATCGCCCAGGAGTTGACGCGACTCACGAGGACCGCCGATGTAAGCAACCCAAGTCAAGAAGGCTGTGCCGTGTTTATCCGCTCCATCACGATTCTTCATTGCGTTAAACGCTCCGAAAACGGCTCGTAGATTCCAATCGCGAATTCCTTCGGCATCGTTGAGCGGGTCCTTGTCGAAACCGCTTTCCCAGAACCATTGACCGTGATGATCAACTGGGTAAGGGAAGTCGGCCATATTCAAGTCGAGAGCCCAAGGAGTTTTTGGGAAGGCAACATTTTTCTCCCCTTCATCCCACGCCCACATGTTACTCATGCCCATGCGGCCTTTTTCAGCCATGTCCGAGTCTGCTCCAGCGAGAGCACCAACAGTTGCGTGTCCTGTTGCATCACAGAAGAGCTTTCCAACAAACTTTTTGTGTTCGCTCGTTCGCGTATCAAATGCATAGACAGCAGCGATCTTCTTCTGATTCATGTCAACTTTGAATGCATGGTGGCACAAGAAGAGATCGATATTGGGTTCTGCTCGAACAAGTGCTTCCTTTTTGTCGTCGCCAAACTCTTCGAATGTTCCAGGAGATTTTTTGGCTTTGTCGGCAAATTCTTCGATGATCTCACCAATTCGCGGATACTTGCCGCGACGAATCAGGCCCATTGCCCAAACGCGAACTTCGCTTGAACCATTACCACCCAGGACAGGACGATCTTGAATCAAGGCTACCTTGCATCCCATACGAGCAGCCGAAAGTGCCGCTCCCATTCCTGCATAACCACCACCAACAACGACTAGGTCGTAACCATCTTTCAGGGTAGGTTCAGCGCTGAGTCCCAATAGCGAGCGTCGCCAATCGGGAAGAACTTCGCTATTATTCGGTGGTGGCTCCGAAGTCTTTCCATCGATAACTTTTCGAAACACGATGGCGTCGCATCGGCCATCGAAACCGGTGAGGTCTCGCAAAGCCAGTTGGGCTTTGCGATCGGTAACTTCGATTACGCCGCCTGATTGCCAATCCCACTTTGCGCCCTTAGTGCCAAATGTTTCGCTGAGTGGCTTTCCGTTTACGAGAAGCTGAAATTGCCCTGGAGTTCCCGGAGCGTTCCATCGGGCCACCCAGTCTTTGGTACGAACGAAGACTTCGTACTTACCGGTCTCTGGAAACGTCACATTGGCTGTCGCGTCAGTGACTGGTTTGCCAAGACCATGAGCAATGAGATAGGGCGATCCCATTTCACGGATGAATTGTGTGTCAAGCGACCAACCACCATGCTGTTCGAAGCTCTCTGCTTCCACAAGAAGCGTCGGTTGTGCTTGATTCGCGTTGGCGACCAGATTCGATGTGAAAACACCTAGAATTGCCGCAAGGACGATGGAGTAAAGCTTCATAGAGTTGTCTTTTTAACTAAGATCGATAAACGAAATGGGAGGGATAGTTGGAAGGAGTCGATTGGTACTGGGTTTCGGTCTCTATTGTCGTTCACGTACCAGCTTTCACGTAGCTGCGTCTCTCCGAGACGCAGAATCCTCGTCTCGGAGAGACGAGGGCCACGTTGCTAGATCTTAACGGCAGTGGACGCTGAATTCAATTTTTGTGTCGAGTTTTCTAGGTTTTTAGGTGACAGGCAAGTTTTAGAAGATCGATGTTTGGGAACACAGTCCCATCCGGTTTTTGTTCGTTTGGGACAGTGGGCCCAAACTGCGACAAGTATGCAACTGCTTCAGGATATTAAAGAGCTCGATTCCTTAAAATTGGACATCTCAGCCGTAGTTTGTGGATTTATGATATAAATTCGATCGAAAGTTGATTTGAATGAATCAACCGTATGTTTGATTTTTATACCCCTTTTGACAATTGATTATTGATTTCGATGGACACTCAAAGCATCACCCCAGCCCGACTTTCGGCAAGCGTCATCTCTGTTCCGCCTATGGCACGCGATGCGAATCGGAAGATTTGCCGAGCTGAAAACACCAAGATTGTTAGGCATATCGAGGCTGGCGGGGTTTCCACCATGCTCTATGGGGGCAACGCGATGTTTTATCATTTGCGTCCAAGTGAGTTTGCAGGGTGCCTGGCGATGCTTTCCGAGATCGCCGGGAAGAATACTTTGATCGTCCCTTCCGTTGGTCCGGCGTTCGGGATGATGATGGATCAGGCAGAAGTGCTGCGCGATTTTGATTTCCCAACGGTGATGGTCCTTCCGCAAAAAGAAATAGCCGACGATAACGGTCTTGCTACAGGGATTCGATTGTTCGCAGAATCCTATGGCAAGCCGATCGTTCTCTACCTGAAGCATGACCGTTGGCTCGAGCCTGCGATTGTCGAGAGTTTGTATCGCGATGGATTATTGAGCTGGATTAAGTATGCCGTCGTACGTGACGATACAAGCAACGACAACTACCTCCGAGAGGTCCTTCAAAAGGTTCCTGGCGAAATCGTCATTAGCGGGATCGGAGAGCAACCTGCGATTATTCACATGCGTGACTTTGGCGTTGGAGGATACACCAGCGGTTGCGTTTGCGTTGCACCTAAGCTTTCGCAAACGATGCTCGAAGCAATTCACGCTAAAGACTTTGCAAAGGCCGAGTCGATCCGCGCGATGTACGAGCCTTTAGAGAACTTGCGAAACGCAATCAATCCAATTCGTGTTCTCCATCATGCGGTACAAGCCGCCGGGATCGCCAAGACGGGACCGATGCAACCGATGCTCAGCGAGCTATCCTCACAACACCAAGATTTTATCGAAGCGGCCTCTCGAGCGCTGTTGGCACTGAACTAAATCAAGACTTGAGTAACACTCGTAGGATGGGACCACATGTCCCGTCCGTTATGGTCGTTCTTCCGGGTTGTACTTACGGGTTGTACTTCCGGGTTCTTCTTCCGGTAATTCGTTCGGGACAATGGTCCCAAACTACAGACTTATCGCGGGTGGTTCTGAGCAAGTAGTCGCGTCTCTCCGAGACGCGAAATCCCTGCGTCCCTGAGAGACGCAGCTACGTGAAATCAAATTTAGAAACAAAGCCTAGTGCGACATCGCCACTCTGAACCTGACAAACAATCCCGACTGTACTCCAACACGGTTGCGATTGATTATCGTACTCAACCTGACGTTGTCCAACTAGGATCGTCGCAATT
>JAIYDQ010000511.1 GCA_027487375.1 Planctomycetaceae bacterium | reverse complement strand
GGATTTACAGCATTGATGCCACTGGACAGAACCTTCTGATTCGCGATTGCCGGATCAATGGAACTCTGGTTGTTCTCAACGCGAATAAAGTGAGCGTCGGGAACTCGGTTTCATGGGAACCGAGTGGCCGAAACTTTCCGGCATTGATTTCCAATGCTCCGATTGAAGATGAAACGTCAAACAACTCGCTTAACGAATCGACTATCGGCGTCAATCTGAATCCGACAACGGCCCCCTTTCGCGGTAGTTCAAATTCGACTGCAAGCGATTCCTATCCAAGCACGATCATGGGGCCGATCGTTTCGACTGGTGATGTATTGCTAAACGGAGAAGCTGCACTCACGGGGCCCGTGATGACTCCTCGATCCGTAACCGTCGAGTCCGAGGAGCTAAACATCAACGTATCCTCGGATATCATTCTCAATCCACCGCCAGGATTCTTTCGCGACCCGCCCCAAATGCGATTAATCCCAAGCTCTCTTCAATAAAGATCACGTAGAGGCGTCTCTCCGAGACGCATAGAATTCTCGTCTCGGAGAGACGAGACTACGTGTCTAGACAGAGTCTAACGCGATGGGGCCCAAGATTGTGGTTGATCTGGGTTTATGATTACTGGAGGCATAGGACCGACGAATTGCGTTTCGACTTGGATGGGAGCAACCTCTTCCGTTGCAACGGGTGCCGTCTCCGTTTTCGATCTTCGTAACCAATTCCAATGCGTGCGTCGCTGAGATGCATCGGGTAATGAGCCTTCCCAATGACTACGATCGATGGGATTAATGTTTCGATCAAGAAGCGGTGTTGTCGCTTGACTGACATCTTCGTCGGTTCCGAAGGCACAACTGTCACCGGGCCTCGCAATACGTGGAAGCAGGGTGATAATAATCTCGTTGCGTTCACGAAGCCGTTCGCGACTCTGGAATAATCTTCCAATGAGCCAAAGATCACCTAAGAACGGGATCTTGTTTTGTCCATCATTGCTTGTCTCGCGGATAAGACCACCTATCACGATCGCTTGCCCTTCCGAAAGCATCACTGTCGTAGATACTTCGGTTGATTCGCTTTCAGGTAGTTTGGAAGTCGAGTTTATCCGCGCGGTTGAAACTTGCGGAGCCACTGTCATTAAAACTTGTCCCTGATCAGTGATGATCGGGGTCACATCCAGAACGACTCCAAAAGGAAGAAAGCTTACGCTCTGTAATGTGCTCGTATTGGTTGCAGTCGTAAGCAAGTAGCCAAGTTGACCGCCAACAGAGATTTTTGCTTGCTGGCCATTCAGAACAGCTACCTTGGGTGAAGCAAGTGTCTTGGTGTCGTTCGTCGATTTCAATAAGTCGATCAATCCATTTAAGTCAGAACCTTCGACGCGCAAGGCAGATGCTGGGGATCCTCCCGCAGCAAGTCCCATCGTTTCGAAATTGATATTTGAATTGCTGATGCGAGCTAATTGTTTGAAGTTTACACCGTGGCGATTATTGTCTTTCAATGTGACTTGTAAGATGTTCGCTTCAACGACAACTTGGCGCGGCATTGCATCGACTTGAGCGATGTATTCTGCGATGCGCTCTAAGTATGATGGAAGATCTTCGACAATTAATTGCTCGTGGGCGTTGCGCTGCTCTGTTTTACTTGTTTGGTTCACGAATGATTGTCCGAGTGGAGACATCAATCCCTTCACCACTTTGTCAACATCGCTGGCAAGGATGTAATTCAAGGTAAAAACCTGAACCATTCGACCTTGAACTGCCGGCGAAGTCTTTCGATCGCTGTTCATGCTTGAAATGATGACAATGTTTTTTTGTCGCGTCCAAGTGTAGCCATGAACTGCAAGGATAGCGTCTAACGCATCAACCAGACGCACATTGTTGAGCGTTACGTTTACTTGCTGACTAATATCCTCACCAGTAACAATGTTTAATCCCTGTTGTTCGGCGATCATCGATAGCACTGTCGATAGTGGAGCGTCCCGTGTCACTAACGTAATCTGGTCAAGATTGCTTTGAAGCGACACACGATCTTTGGGATCCTCCTGCAACGGCGCAATAGGGACTACCGTCGGTTCCAGTTTTGGATTTGTCGGTCCCCCTTGTGGGATCGGCAGTACACCTTGATTGCCCAGGAGTTGCTCGGCAAGAGGGTCTTGTGCGCAAGTGAATCGATCTGAGGGCCCAATCAGGATGAGCAACAATACGAAAACAGACAGTGTGACTACATCGCGTTGCGAGTAGACGACTTTTTGAGGTCTGTTTGGGATTACGGACATGACCCTACCGATGCTGATTCTGGAAGTTCACCTGATCGGTTTATCGTCGGTTAAATACGGATCAGATAGTATCTTTGGTAAAACCGGTTCAGCCCCCCTAATTTACGCATCTTCCGATCGCTTGACGGTTGGTGTCGCTGTTGATTTGCAGAACGAACGATAAAGTGCTTGCACTTCGTCGCATCTTCCGTCAGTAACCCGAAAACCTCTTCCCTTAACGCCCGACTCTCTCGACGAATAAGTAACTAAGAAATCAGCCACCTCGCAATGCCATGAATTGCGACCGATGGTCGGTATGGAGTTAGTGGGATGCCAGGTACAATGCCCACGCCATAACCACGCCTCAAATCTCCACGCGACAAGATTTTGTCTTGTTTCGATTCAACCAAGATTGGTCTCTCGATGGACATCACGATGAATAATGCCGTATCTACTTCCGCGTCACCAAAACTGCTTTCACCCTTCAATTTGCATGGGCTGAGTTTGAAGAATCGTGTCGTGATGGCACCATTGACACGAGGACGTGCGGGGAATTCTCGAATCCCCAATGATCTCATGGTCGAGTACTACACACAGCGTGCATCGGCCGGTTTAATCATTTCCGAAGCAACGTCCATTTCCGAGCAAGGTCTAGGATGGGTCGATTCCCCTGGAATCTATAACGACGCACAAGTGGAAGGCTGGTTGAAGGTTACTCGAGCACTTCGAAATCATGGGACTCCAATCTTCCTGCAGCTTTGGCATTGCGGCCGCGCATCGCACAGCAGCTTTCACGACGGGCAACCTCCGGTATCAGCGTCGGCTATTAAGATCAACGGCGACTACATTCACACCCCTGCTGGAAAGCAACCTTACGAAGTACCTCGAGCGCTTGAGATCGACGAAGTAAAGGGAGTTATCGAAGACTATCGCCGTGCGTCTGAAAGAGCGAAAGCAGCCGGTTTTGACGGAGTTGAAATCCATGCTGCAAATGGCTACTTGATCGACCAGTTTCTCCAGTCAAAGACAAACCACAGAACAGACATTTATGGCGGAAGCATTGAAAACCGCTTTCGATTTCTCAAAGAGATTACCGAAGCAGTCTTCACGGTATGGGACCCCTCTCGCATT
>JAIYDQ010000323.1 GCA_027487375.1 Planctomycetaceae bacterium | reverse complement strand
TGATGATGTGCGAGATAGTCGACACATCGATACCGCGACCAATCACATCGGTTGCAACCAGCAGTTGTATGGCTCCTGTGCGAAGACGTTTGAAAACATCATCACGCTGAGGTTGCGACATGTTTCCGTGAATCGTGTCCAACCGCATTTTGCTGAGATGAGGATCCCCAGCGAAGGCTTGCTCCAGTTGCCGGTGAAGCTTCGCTGTCCCTAATTTCGTTCGGCAGAAAATGATGGCTTGAGGAGGTTGTTCGCGCTGGAGAAGTTTGACGAGCAAGTCGAACTTGTCATATCGCTGTGTGAGGAAGTAACGCTGTTCGATGGTGTCAACGGAGACGTCGTTCTTGGAGCAGTCGATATGCTTGGGCTCGAAGAGATATCGATTGGCGATTTCCAAAACATCTTTGGCCAGAGTCGCGCTTAGCAGTAGTGTTTGTCGCTCTTCTGGACAACGTTTGAGTACTCGCTCGATGTCGGGTCGGAATCCAATATCCAGCATACGATCCGCTTCATCCAAGACAACGCACCAAACGTTACTCAGCTTTAGTGAGCCGCGTTCCAAGTGATCGATAACGCGACCTGGTGTACCTACCACGACCTGAGCACCCGCACGAAGCGATTTGAGTTGCCGGTCCATGTGCTTGCCACCGTAGAGCTCAACAATGCTCGTTGGGCAACCATCCGCGAGCTTCACAAATTCCCCGTAGACCTGGTGAGCTAGTTCGCGGGTCGGAACCAACACGATGGCTTGCGGGTTCGGATTGTTTCGAAGCGGGTCGAGTTGCTCGAGGATCGGTATTGCAAAGGAAGCGGTCTTGCCGGTGCCGGTACGAGCTTGCCCGATGACGTCATATCCATCTAGGGCGAGCGGAATGATTGCAGCTTGAATGGGGCTGGGCTTTTCGAAACCCATCTTTTTGAGAGCCCCGAGCATGATCGATGAGATATCGAGATCGGAAAAGTATTCTATTTCTTTCGTTTCCATGAATCCTAGTTCGCCTAGTGGTTAGTCGTCTGCGTCGAAGGCCTTTAGATCGAAGTCAGGCGATTTGCGATGATCGGCGGTCTGTCCGAATTTCACGTCGTCCGTCCCGTAGTCGGCGCTGATGGTCTCCAAAACTATCAATTTGTTACTTATAAATACGGTATCTGTTCACTAAGATAAGGTCAATCAAGATCACCTGATTCGACAAGATAAGAATCAACAAAAACAGAAAAGCCAACAAAAGTAGAAAAAACGTGCAGACCAACCAACCATCGAATACTTCGAGCAGCCGAGCTGGCGGGTTATCCGGTGGGCAACCAGGACGGCCGCAACTGCCTCACAACGAATCCGTGTCAGGAAAAGCCGGTGGGGCTCAACGGGTTTCAGCAAGTGAAATTGTCAACGATTGGATTGCATGGATCGCTGCTTCGCGAGAGTCGGCCATCGATGTAGCAGGCAACGCTTTCGACAGCGAACAAGGTGCATCGGATTCGGGCGAACAAATCATCACCGAGGAGCAAAACCGGCGATCCAACCCATGTAGCTTTGATCTCGAAACATTCGACGCCGAGCGATTGGTGGAGGTTGGCATCGAGCTTTGCACCCAAAATGCGACTCTCGATCGTGCGGGCCAATTTCGAGAAGTCATCGAAGCAGGTCGCGAAGCGGGCTCCTGGTCACGAGCCGAGACCGTTCTCAAGTCCTTTGTGGGAGCCGTGCAAACTCAAATCGCTGAGGACGATCCCAAAAATCAATCGATTACTCAGTCGCTAGTCGATGTTGCTGGAGCCATCTACGAATCGTGGTATGGCGTGCTGCTTGGTCCGGATGTTCCAAGGCCACTGGTTGCCATCGAGGGACCGCTGCTGCAGTGCATTGCGTGGAGAAGAAAATCTGCAGACTTGAATCGACTGTCGACCTTGATTGTATCAAAGCCCCCTTCCAGTTGGATTCCGATGGCGGTCGCGATCAGTCCGCTGATGCGAAGTGGAACATGGGATATCGGATCGGTTTTCCCAACGCTTTTGGTTGGACTTCAGCATCCATCGATGGCAGCACCCGTGCTCGATCTGGCGAACTATTGTGTCCACTCCCAGCGAACTACTGAGCATCCAGCGAAAGCCAGGCAGGAATCACTTGTCGCAATTTTGGGTGGCGTCATTTCACGATTGGCCCTCGCCGAGGAGGATCCAACAAGCCTCGGAAACACGACCGAAGAGATCCAAGGAGTACTCAACGACTCGATCGCTTTGGCGGTCGCATTGTGTGATGCTGTCGGATTGATGGGAGCTCGAAATTCGATCGGCAAGCTGCATCAGGCACTAGAACTCCAACATCGTCGCGTGCAAACCGAAGCCGCCGCGTCGCTGGCGCGGATGGGTGAAGAGGTTGGTCGCAAGGCGTTGATCGCTTTAGCGGCTGAACCGATCGCAAGGCTCCGCGTTTTGCAATACGCAGAAGAATTGGGGATTGAATCGGAGGTTGACGAAGCTCACACATTGCCGCTGGCTATAGCCGAGTCGCAGTTGGCACTTTGGCTTTCGGAGCCTCAGCATTTTGGGCTGCCGCCCCATTCGCTAGAGCTGCTCGACGTGCGCACATTGTCGTGGCCTGGATACGACGAGCCGCAGCAGTGTTATTTGTTTCGATACGCGTATCGATTGCCACATGCCGAGATAAGCAACATTGGCATCGCGGGCCCATTGACGCACACGTTTGGGTGCGACTTGGCCGAGCTGCCGGTCCATGACATTTATGCGATGTTCGCAGGTTGGCATGCAGAACACGAAGAGATTTTCGAAGTCGCCGCCAACCAATGGAACTCGGCTCAGAAAAAAGTCGCTGGCCAATTACTAGGTTTGCTCGAGCAGCATGGTCATGATTCAGTAGAACCGCTTTGGCTCGGTTTCTTTTTGAGTGAAATTGCGGTTGTTGCTAGGTCGCGTTTCGAAAACTCGATCGGGTTCGCTGTAACCGATGGTGTAGAGCTGCTGTGGTATCCGAGTTCCGGAAGATCGCGTCCGCTTGGCCCAACAGAGGTTTATTCACTTTACAAAGGACGTAAAATACTGAAGTCATTCAATGGCCATGATGTATTCGAGTCCGAGGAAGATTCAGAAGCTTCCTAACTGGGCCTTTCACTGGGTATTTCACTGGGCCTTTCCCAACAACAATCAAACTGGAACCTATCAATGTTTCAATCGTTCCATCGACACATCGCGGCAAGAAAAGCCCTGGCAGGCAAGATCGCGATGATGGTATCCGCGATTACGTTCTCGTGCCTTGGATGTGCTCCTCAACCGCCGCAACAGCTTTCCTTCGAGCCCAACTATCTGTTCGCGCATCGATTAACAGTAGAGCAAGATGTGCCCACCGATCAGTTTTTGTCTGACAGCAAGGACCTTCTGATTGATTGGTTCGGCACACCTGATAATCCCAAGCTTCCTCCCGCTTTTGCAGACTCGGACTACGCAGATTTGATTTCGCTGGAGACGATGCGTCCTGCAGTAGGACC
>JAIYDQ010000272.1 GCA_027487375.1 Planctomycetaceae bacterium | reverse complement strand
TATCATATCAACAATGAGTCCTTTTTTTTTTTTTTTTTTAGTATTCGCTGGCGTTTTCTGAGCTGCTATTTGTGCTATGCGATTGAAAGCCGCTTTACCGGAGGCTCACCTCAGCAAAGAATCCGAGGAGACGGTCAAGCTTGCGATGGGACTGATCGCGACTTTGACGGCGCTGGTTCTTGGACTCATGATTGCATCTGCAAAGAGTTCCTACGACACCAATCAAAGCAACGTAACGATGATGGCGTCGAAGATTTCGTTGCTAGACAGGATATTAGAGCTCTACGGTCCCGACACCGTATCGGCTCGCGAGACGTTGCGTCGATCCGTTAAGCATATGGCGACTCGCGTCTGGCCAAGCAGTTTAGCGGCAGATGCAGACTTGACCCCTGACAAGTCGTCGGCGGAAACTCTCTACCAGGACATCCATAGTTTATCTCCCCGAGATGATGATCAGCGCGTTCTCAAGACACAAGCTTTCACGATTATGACCGATATAGGGCAGCTTCGATGGCTTCTTTTTGAGCAAAGTAGTCCATCAACCTCGCCGATTATCACGACGGTCGTCGTCTCTTGGATCGCTGTCTTGTTTTTCAGCTTTGGACTTTACGCTCCTTCGAACGGTACTGTTGTGGTCGCGTTGCTTGCGGCTGCGGTGTCGGTCGCTGCGTCCGTATTCCTCGTACTAGAGCTAGACCAACCCTTTGGCGGTTTGCTGCAAATCCCCAGCCCTCGGATGCTTGGCAGCTAGTTGGCCTATGAACGGAACGGTAGTACTTTAACGACCTACCTCGAGGGGGCTTAGTTTTCGTTAGTATCTCGGACTCGGTGAAAACATGGGCAACATTGTCTAACTTCCGAAGTCTTTGAGCTTCTGCTGCAATTCAGAATGTGCTCGTCAGCTATAGGTAATCGTCGGTTCTTGATAGCACAGATGAGGTTTAATCCTAAACACGATTTTTCCGTTTAAGCGTTTTCGTGTTAAAAACGTAGCGTGATTTCGAGTCATTAGTGGAAGGACTTATGAAGATCGATTAGAACTAACCGGGGCATCGTTCACTGTAGATGGGCATTTGTTTTCTGTTTGAAGATGTGAATTACCAAATGATTACCAATCAACATGTAATCAGCTTCGTTGCGATGGTTTTTTGCGCTTGCCCTATGGTTACCACTGGGCAAGACAAAGACAGTGCTTTCATTGGTGACGCATGGAGCGATACTCGAAATCCGGTTGCTCAGGTGTGGAACGGCCAGCGTTTGGATTTATGGTCGTTGAAACCCCCTGTTCGACCTATTGTTCCGGCTGAAAGCTTTGGTAATCATTCCCATTCTCCGGTCGACTGTTTTGTCGCTGAGAAGCTCAAGATTCAGGGGATACGAATGTCTTGCGAAGCAGATCGCAGAACACTGGTTCGAAGATTGACGCTCGATCTACACGGCCTTCCCCCCACTCCAGAAGAAGTAGAGGACTTTCTATTAGATGATGCGCCGAATGCTTATGAACGCTTGGTAGATCGATTGCTGGCAAGCCCTCATTATGGAGTCCGTTGGGCTAGGCATTGGTTGGATGTAGTTCGATATGCAGACACGAACGGTTTTGAACGCGATGAGTTTCGTGACTCGATGTGGCGGTATCGCGATTATGTTGTTCAAGCTTTCAACGATGATTTACCATACGATGAATTTATACGCGAACAACTAGCTGGGGATGAGTTAGCGTCACTGACACCGACAAATCCTCGCGTTTCCCAACAACGCACGGCGACAGGTTTTATGCGTTTGGGTCCTTGGGACAACTTTAAGTTCTTCTTTGATAGCGAGCTTGCCGCGCGCGACGATCTGCTAACCGATTTAACGAACACCACTGGATCCGCCTTCATGGGGCAGACTTTATCCTGTTGTCGCTGCCATGATCACAAATCGGAGCCGTTGCTTCATGCTGATCACTATCGTATACGTGCTCACTTTGCGGCGATTGACTTAGATAACGAAGTCATCATCGACTCTCCTGAACGCGAGGAGGAGGTGATATCCCATAATGCAAAAGTGGAAGAACAACTCGCACCGTTGGGATTAGAACTTGAGGTCGTTTTAAGGCCGGGTCGCGAACGTTTGCGAGCGAAGACGATTGCAACGTTTCCACCGGATATTCAAGAGTTATTGAAGTTGCCAGAAGAGCAACGAGATCTAACAGCCAAGCAGCGACTTGTCCCATACTTAGAAAATCCCGACTTCTAAACCGAAGACATAGCAGAGATGCTGACTCCTGAAGCGAAGGAGCTATTCAAGAAGCTTGATTTAGCGATCAATCGTCTTGAGGAAACCAAGCTTGAATTTACAACGGTGCGAGGCGTCAACGAGCGGGTGTCCACAGTTACACCGACGTATGTGTTGACAGGAGGCGATTACTTGGCCCCCGGAGAGGAAGTTCCGCCAGGAATCTTTACATTGCTCGAGCCGGGTTCGAGCAATATCGTTGCACCGCCGGAAGGGAAATCAACAGGAAGGCGCCTCGCGCTGGCGAATTGGATCGCCTCTCGAAACAATCCTTGGACCGCGCGCGTCATAGTCAACCGCCTATGGCATCATCATTTTGGACGCGGAATTGTTTCAACTCCCGACGACTTTGGGTATAGCGGAAGTCCCCCGTCGCACCCGGAGCTTCTCGATTGGCTGGCGGTAGAGTTGATGGATAGCGGATGGTCACTCAAACACATTCAACGATTGATCCTTTTATCCGCAACGTATCGCCAGTCAAGCCAAGTCAACACCGCGGGTCAGGATGCTGATTCACAGAATGACCACTTGTGGCGTCAGAATCTTCGTCGAATGGATGCGGAAACTATTCGCGATTCCATGTTAAGTGTTGCTGGTTTAATGCGATCGACATTGTCTGGCCCACCGCTTTGGCCGGAGGTTCCCGAAGAAGTTTTGCGAACACAACCAGGTGTCTTTGAGAAGACCTCACGTTTACAAGGTTACTACACCAGTCCAGGGGATTCGGCCAACGTGAGAAGTATCTTCCTTGTTAAAAAACGTTCAGTGCCTTTACCTTTCCTTGCCGCCTTTAATCAAGTAGACGGTAGCAGCACGTGTGGTCGACGAGAAGTGACGAATAATGCGATCCAAGCGCTCGCCTTACTCAACAACCCACTTGCCATTCGATGTTCGAGGGCTTTGGCTACACGAGTCATTGCGATGCATCCCACGGATATGGATGCTCAATTGAATGCAGCATTCCGACTAGTTTTCGCGCGTCATGTGCGAGATGAAGAAAAAGTGATTCTAGTTCAAGCATTAAAGAGGAATCGTGAAGCAATCGTTCAATCATACCCTAACCGAATGGGTAATACGGTTCACGATGACTTGGAAAAGGACGTGAATGAGCTTGCCCTAGCAGAAGTTTGCCGCGCTCTCCTTAATTCCAATGAATTCATTTTTATCGAGTAGCCATCATCATGCAAAATGAACGAAAGTTCTTTACTCTCCAGAAGCCAAGCACACCATTCCACATGTCACGTCGCAGTATGCTTCATCGTGCGACCGCAGGGGTCAGTACTCTGGCGATTGCTGCTATGGCAGGAGAACGGTCAAGCGGGCAAACGGGTGACAGGAGTGTTATCGAAATTGATACCGTTCAGCCGCTTTTGCCACGCGAGCCTCACAAACTGGCTAAAGTCGATCGCATGATCTTTTTATTTCAATATGGATCGCCAAGCCAAGTCGATACATTTGATTACAAGCCCGAGCTGCAGAAGCGCGAGGGGCACAGGATCCCTGAAAGCTATCGCAAAGATCCGAAGCTTGCAAACACGCTAACCTTTGGTCAAGACTTAATGGCTAGCCCGTTCTCGTGGAAGCAACACGGTCGCGGCGGCCTTTGGATCTCAGAACTCTTTCCAAATTTAGCAAAGCAATCTGACGAGTTATGTGTGATTCGTTCGATGGTGGCAGACAGCAACAATCATGCTCCTGCTTCTTTGAGCATGCATACTGGTGGATTGATCGAGGGAAAACCTAGCCTAGGGTCTTGGCTTACATATGGCTTAGGTAGCGTCAACCAAAATTTACCTGGATTTGTCGTCTTGCTAAACGTGGGACCATACGGAGGTCCAGCAAATTTCGGAAACGGATTCCTTCCTTCCGCATTTGGTGGCACTCGTTTTCGTGATCAAGGTGCTCCTGTTCTCGACCTCGTCCCGCCTGCTCAACAAGCAGATACTCAGCGCTCTACATTAGACTTAGTACAGACTCTCAACAGACAACATCAACAAACGCACCTAGGGCACTCCGATTTGGATAGTCGGATTGCATCTTACGAACTTGCTTATCGCATGCAGTCCGAAGCGATGGCAATTGGAGACTTCTCACGCGAGAGTGTTGCCACGCAAAAAATGTACGGATTGGAAGATGCCGAAACAAGTGAGTATGGTCGAATGTGCTTGATGGCACGAAGACTTGTAGAAAGTGGCGTACGCGTTGTGCAGATCTACAATGGTGTAACTGATCCGAAAGAAGGCTGGGACGCTCATAAGAAGCTCGCAGAAAACCATCGCTTTAATGCAAAGCGTACGGACCTGCCGATTGCAGGTTTACTTGCGGATTTGAAACAGAGAGGTTTGCTGGATCGCACGTTAGTTGTTTGGTGTGGAGAATTTGGGCGGACCCCAATGTGGGATTCGGGAAGCGGACGATTACGAAGTGACGCCGGCCGGAATCATAACTCGCTTGCATTTACGATGTGGCTCGCGGGGGGAGGAATTCAAGGGGGAAGGACAATTGGCTCAACCGATGACTTAGGTCTTTTTGTTCAAGAGGATCCATACCGTGTCCGTGATCTTCACGCCACGATTCTCCATGGATTTGGTTTAGACGCCAACGAACTTTATTTCACTCACAGTGGTCGCCAAGAACGATTAGTAGGAGTTGCTGACGATTTCTCCTTAATTAATGGGGTTTTTTGATGATTTCGCATTGGGTTCTTGCTTAGTAAAGGCAAGTGACAAAAAATACTTGAAGTCGCGTGTTCGTGGTTTTTGGCAGAATCGGTTAGTTCTATAGCCTCTGATTCGAGACTTTGATTCTGAAGCTTGATGTAGGTCTTTGTCATCGCGGTGAGTCAGGTGTAGTGCGAAAGCGAGGGTGTTATGAAAGTTCTTTCACCAACCATTCGGTTGATCTGCCTTTTGTTTTTCAACGCTTTGTGTACTGACCCGTCTCCCCGAGCCTTCGCGCAAACATCTACGCCTGGAGAAGATGACTATCGGAAGGCGATTGCAAGGTTGGATGTACCCGTTCCTGCCGAATGGGGAAAGTCGAAAGCGGTCTTGGTGCAACTAACGAAAAGCCCCCGGCATCGTGATCAGGCAACACTGGCATTGGCCTACTTTTACATGAGAGAGTCCAACACGGCGGCAATATCTAACCTTTGCAAACGCATTCAGGGCGTCTTTCCAGGTCCTCCGCTAGAAACGCAAGTCCAACTTTTTAGGATCAAACTGTGGAATGATCTTGCAGAAGGAAACGCCGAGCAATCGTCATTAGATTTTTCAAGGCTATTGAATACCAATCTAGATCCAACGTTATCAAAACCGAACAAGATTGCCAACGCCGCGATTCTCGGCTCGGTCGTAGGGATGCTTGCTTCAGATAAAGCCGAATCGCTTATCGCAGAAGACTCTTTGCAGCAAGTAAGTGAGGTTATCGAACGATGTGATGTCAAGGAATTCGGCTACACGTTTCATGTAAAACGCGACCAAGCAAAAGAAATCGCAAACGCTGTGTCCGATTGGCTAGCGACCAATGAATCGCTATCCGCCGACTTGTTGATCGCGCAGGCACGCAAAGAGGAGGCAGAGATTGAGGGGACGAGTGCCGAATTGAAGTCAATGAAGCGAAATGAGCCACAAGAGCGAAGAAATCTTAAGATTGCCCAGGATCAACTCTTGGAACAGAAAAATAACCTAACGGCGCAGGTCGAAGTTTTGAAACTTGATTGGTCTCGAACCCCAGGACTCGACAATCTGACGGAACCCGATATCCGTCTTATTCAGGTTCCGCTTAGAGAACGCGTTAAGGTTGGTACTGAACGAGTCAAAGTCACCAAGACTCGTACCGTCATGGGATTGGATGGCAAAAGCAAGGAAGAAGAATATGATGAATACAAAACTGAACCGAAGTACGAGTGGGTGAATAGAAAGTCCGAAGATGTGCGGGCCGAGATAAATGGTATCTACGCTAACCGAATGGCGATCTATGAGATCTTGAAAGGAAAGCGTGATGAGTTGCTTGCAGCGAAGGAAAAACTTGATGGCGAATTAAAAGCGACTGATGAATCCATGGCACAAAAAGAACTTCAGGCGAAGCAGGCGAAAACAGAGGGCTTAGAACATTCGAAGCAAGCAGTGGACCTTCGATTCAAAGCTTCTGCAATTGCTCTCGCTCGAAAAGCAGTTGAAGCTGGACGTGCTGAATTGGCTTTCCGTCCCCCAATGTTTGAAATCATTGATTACAGCTTAGAGGAAAAGGTTTTGCTCGATAAATGACCCAGCAGATTCAATAAGCCTATTCGGGCAGATAACGCTTGAAGCCTTCGATCATTAAATAACGCGATTGCTCGTTATATGATTCTGGCATCGGCACGTTCAATCCAGTAATGATTACTAGTGATTGATGAACTTGAATTGCCAGCTGCTTGCACAAGCGATCTTCAGTCGGTTGAGGAAACGCCATCAGAAGGATCTTTACTGCTTCGGCTCTTGCTGATGGGAGACGCTTTGCGATTCGTCCGATCGCTTCCACACATGCCCCGGTGAGTACATTTCGGTAATCGCCATTGGCTGCCTGTGGTGCTAACACTTGGAGAGACTCGGAAGTTCCGCATGTTCCCAAAGCGGAAACAACATGTGTACGCAGAAGGTTGGGATTCAAGCTGTTGTCCGGTTTTTGAAATAGGAACTCGAGTTCCTGTGTTACATCTCTGCTACTTCCATACTTTGCCAGCAACGCACACACTTCGAAACGAAATGGATCGTGCGGAGTTTGGACAAGCTCCTTGGCGTTATCTAAAACTAGATTCGGATCTTTCTTTGCCAAAACACGCAAGGCAAGCATCCGTACGACAATATCTTCATCCGCAAAACACTTTTTAGCGAAAGCAGTCGTCGCTTGCGATTGCAATGCCCTTGCTCTTTTCTCGGCCTCACGTAAACGCGATAGCGGCTCGTCGACCGAATCGACAGTTACATTTACGTTTTTCACATCGAAAATGAATTCGTTAGGAGTGCGTCCAACGACTTTGAGAATCTCAAGGCTCGTCGGATTAACTAGCAGAATTTGGGGATAGGCAGTTACGCCAAACCGCAACCATGTGCGAGTGTCCTCGTTGTTTTTACCGTAGTTACCATGAGTTTGCTCCACCCATAGCCAAGATAGCTTCCCGTAGGTTTCGTTTAAGATCGGATCAGAAAACAGACTTTCGAGTTCTTCGTGATAAAATCGAGGTTCATCCTTAGTAGCGCAGACGAGTAAGGGTAGCGATTTTTCTAACGCAAAACGTTGGGCATCGGAAAGCTTATGTACCCAAGGCGGGCCCGAAGGAGGAGACGACCGAGCAATGCCTTGAGAAATCGTAAGGCAGAAAATGAGAAGTCTTGGCAGGAAAAAACGCGGGAGCCAGTCGCATAAATGAGGGGCTACCTTGTAAGATCGAACAACACAGAGCAGAGAATTCATAAGCCACCTCGATGGTTAATTCCAGTACAGCTAAAACTTCCACACGTCTTGCGAATTGCCAGTATCCACGAACCGACAACCGTGCTCGTAATCGATTGCTTCTATTCGAGCATGGTCACGCTACTAATTGGTTGCTTTCTGAATGCGGAAACCGCGCGCTTAGCAAGGAATGTCAAAACTTCATATCTATTTCCATCGCCCGCAGAATGAGTTCCCGATCGGTGTCTGCATGTTCCGCTGTCAAATCTGCCAAGTTGATGATTTGTGTAAAGGAACCAGCATTAGTCAATCAAACCATTCTTGGATATGGTAAGCGTCGCGTCGATAATAACTGATTCTAATGCGTTACAATACTCGCTGCGTGAGATTCGAAGACTGAGGGTGTTAATACTCGTTCGATCGATTTGCCTGGACGATTTTAGCGGCTGTCTTCCCGGAGTATTGTTGAAAGCCGATTCGATTTGTTGGATGTCCAAGGGGGAATTCTAATGTGTCAGCGTATTTGTTTTCTTGCCTTCATTTTCGCATCAATTCAGGCATTCGGAGCCACACCGGATGCGGATGTTATTCTTGCTTCCGGTCGGTTGGATGAAGGGGTTGCCGAGTTGCAATCGCACCTCAAGCTGCAACCGCAGGATGATGTGGCTCGTTTTGGGTTGGGGGTTACGCAGTTCGTGCGAGCGGTTCAGCAGTTAGGACAGAAGCTGGCGGTTTATGGGCCGCGACCGCGTTTCGCGATGGCTGGTTCGCCGGAGATTGCCGATGTGCCTGTGCCAAAGGAGCTTCTCACCTATGCACGACTTCGGAAGATCAATCAAGAGTGGCTCGACGATCTATCAACCGTCGAAGCTACCTTGTCGAAGATTGAGTCGGAGGATGTGAAACTGCCGCTACATGTCGGACGAGTTGTGCTCAATTTGGGTACTGCGGAGACTCGATCGCTAACATTAATACCGAT
>JAIYDQ010000519.1 GCA_027487375.1 Planctomycetaceae bacterium | reverse complement strand
CGGCGTCAGCGACTCGACCTTGATCGGTCGCTTTGGAACTAAGCTAATCGAAACCCAAAAAGAGCAGGGTCCGAATAACTTACGCCTACATCGATGTCGGTTGAAAGAACCACACAATCGTTAGTACTGCACAGAGGGAGTAGGCTAGGAACAGACTCGGTCGCCACAATCGCAATGGTGGCAAGTCTAAACCACGTTCGAACAACTTACTCAGCAATCTGAAGTAATACCCAGCAGCAACGGCCGCGTTGATCGCCATCAGCCAAACGCAAACCGTCATGTCCCATCGATTGGCTCCACCAGCAGCAAAAAACAGTTGGAGCTTCGCAACAAATCCCGCAGTCAGTGGCAAACCGATCAAAGACAATAGACAGATCGCCATCGCGATAGAGGCCGCCGGTCTTCGATAGTACATCCCGGCGAGATCTCCAACCACAATCGATTGACCGCCAGCTTCATCAACTTCTGCCAAGCAAGCGAAAACGCCGAGCGTCATCGCTGCGTAGGCGGCAAGATATGTGAAAAGGACTTGAGGCTCTGCACTGCTTAGAATTAATGCTGCGAACCCAAGCAACAAGTAGCCAGTGTGAGCGATACTGGAATAACCAAGCAATCGACGCAAGCTAGTCTGTGCAACCGCTAACGCATTCCCGATACACATCGTCAATACCGACGTAACCAACAACACGGGAACTACCATCGGAGCTAGCGAATCTCCGATTGGAGTCGCACCAAATAGCCTTACCATCGCGACAAATCCAGCTACTTTGGGTAGATAGCTCATCACGGCGGCCATAGTCAGCGAAGTACCTTCGAAAACATCAGGCCCATAAAAATGAAAAGGGACTGCTGTGATTCGAAACGCTAAACCGCAAAGAATTAGTAGCACAGCCAGCAGTCCGAGCTTCCCTCCGCCCCCGTTGCCAAGCATCGCATAAACACTTCCCAAATCCATCGAGCCAGACAAACCATAAAGGAAGCTGGTACCCAATAGGAAAAAGCAAGATGCAAATCCGCTAAGAGTGAAGTACTTGAGAGCCGCTTCAAAACTAGCGTTATCACCTTTGGCGACACTAAGCATGATGTAAGTAGGAATGCTTACAAGCTCCAAAGCCAAGAACAAAGCGATCAAATCATTTGCAGAGCCGATGATCGGTATCGCTGCAAGAATTAGAAGCAAACAGCCATAAAACTCTGGCAGATAATTCTTAGGAGCAAGCGACCAGCTTAAAAGAATCAAGATGACACCACCAATCAAGGCGAGTCTTTCTGCTGCGATCGAAATACTATCGAAACGAAAGAGGCAAGAGTCGATCGTATTGGTAGAAATATGGCTTGTAACGAGCAAGTGGAAAGCGGCCGCTGCAACTAAGAAAAACATCGAGATCGATGCCATCAAATTACGACGATTGTCTACACCTGTCGGCTTTACTGGACTCAGAAAAACGCTGGAGCATAGTATCAAGCAGCCGCCAAACAGGAGCACCAAGGCGGGTGACATCCATTTTAACGACACAAGCATTTGTTCCGAAACCGACATAAAACACTCCGAGCCACAAACCCAGTTCAAACAGAAATTATTTCTTCACTACCGCAAGCGTATCGATCGTTGGATGCAGTGCTTTGGCTGCTGGCTCCAACGAAACAGCCATTCGATCTACATCCACTTTCATAGTATCTGTGAAGGTCGAAGGACGAACGCCGATGACGATACACAACAATGCGAGCGGAGCTAGGGCTACCCAATCTGCCCAGCCGATATCCGCTGTCCCTGCATTCCGTTTATTGGTCTTTCCATCGCTGCTAAACATCACATGCTGCAACACTCTCAACGCATACCAGGCCCCTAGAACAGTTCCCAACACTGCGATTCCAACGATTCCTGCAGACACTCGTAACATGCCCATCATCGCTAGGATCTCCCCCACAAAGCTGTTCAAGCCCGGTAAACCGGCACCGGCGAGAGTAAAGAAAACCATCAAGAATCCAAGATGTGGATAAGCAGCTGCCAGCCCGAAGTTTTCGTTACCCAAGACCAGTCTACCGCGACGTTGTTCGATCATCCCTATCATCAAAAACATGGCTGCAGTGATGAGACCGTGATTGAACATCTGGATGGTAGCTCCTGCGATCCCCTCACGGTTCATCGCCATCAGCCCAAGCGTTACAAAGCCCATATGCGAAAGCGATGAGTAGGCCATCAACCTTCTTAGGTCGGTTTGCTTTAATGCAATCAATGCCCCGTAAACGATCGCTATTGCACCTAAAGTTCCAACGACAATCTGGCAGTAAACAGATAGTGCAACCGGTGTAAGAGGAAGAACAATTCGCAGTAACCCGTAGACACCCAGCTTTCCAACCACCGCAGCGATCAAAGCAGTTGTGTTCGGATGCGATGCTGAATAAGTCGTTGGTAGCCAACTATGCAACGGCAACAAAGCCATCTTGATACCAAAGCCAAGCATTAGAGCTGCCAAAATTAGAAACTGGCTACTCGCAAAACTCTCGGTTACGCCACGAGTCAATTGCGACTCGAAAGCAATCGCAGAAAGCTGGGGTAGAAGCACCGTCGAGGCACGCTCGGCTGTGGCCGATTGTAAGACAATTCCAACGATACCCACAACCATCGGAATGCTACCTGCCAAAGTAAACAATAGGAACTTGCGAGAAGCACGAAGGGACTCTTTGGGGTCGCCCCAAATGTTCATTAGTAGAATGATCGGGATAAGAACCGCCTCAAAGAACACATAAAACAACAGCAAGTCCATCGCGAGGAAAATCCCCATCAAGATTCCTTGGGTGATGAGGATCATTCCATCATAGAGATCCCTTCGCTCCGTAATTTGTGTACGTGCAGTCATGAGAACAGCAAACGTTACAAGCGAGGTCAGCAAGACCATCATTGCCGAGAAGCTATCCGCACCTAATTGCAATTGCCAATTAACGCTATGCCCTTGAATAGCGAAGGGCAGCTTCAGCTCCATCCAAGCAGGTCCAAAAACAATCTGTGGTTGAATCAACCCTGCCGCTTCAGAGCTTCCTTGAGCCCCATGGACGGCGCAAAGAAGAGCAATAGCAGCGATAACCATCAGCCCAGAGAAGCTGGTTGCAATGTCTGATATCCATGAGCTTTTTTTCCCTGCGACAAGGCAAAGCGTCACTCCAACCAAAATTGGAAGGAAAACAAGCAATGGAATAAGTAGTTGAGAAGTCATTTCTTTAATTCAATATCCTATTGCGTCGCAATCCAAAGAGCCAAGGCTGCTATCCCGCAAGCAGTCACCATTGCGTAAGACGACACCATACCCGTCTGGAATCGTTTGAGCATCAATCCTGCAAAGCCAGGAGATTGGCCTACCAACTGTGTCAAACCATCGACGACGGTTTCATCAAACCAACCCAGCCATTTTGCAAACCATTCAGACGGCGTCACAATCAAGGCCTGATAGATCGTGTCGATATACAAACGATTCCTTCCGAAATCGCCAATCGCAGTAACAAAATCGTTTGAAACGGCCTTCGAAGTCGATGGTTGTGCGAGCTTATATCCAATCGCAACACCCACTATCGCAACAAGCGTAGATGTTACCAGAACCCACATCGCTTCATGATGCTCACCGTGAAGTGCGTCCATTCCAGGCGTCTTTGCAATGTAGTGCAAAATCGAACCGGTCGGCCCGAGCAGGAGCCCTGCCAGGACAGCTCCAACGGCAAGTATCACCATTGGAAGCAACATGATTGTCGTCGCTTCATGCGGATGATCCCCGGCTTCCGGAGGTGTAACTTCTTTACCCCAGAACGTATGGAAGTATGTCTTCGAAGTGTAAATCGCAGTCAAAAATGCGGTCAAGAATCCAACGACCATCAGCCCTGTGAAGTGCCCACCGTAATCCGTATCGGCGCTAGCATCTGACAAGAGACTGAGAATCGTATCCTTGCTAAAGAACGCAGCGAAAGGAGGTAAACCCGCCAGGGCTGCTGCACCAATCCCAAACAAAACATTTGTCTTTGGCAAAACCTTACGCAAACCAGAGAAGTAACGCATGTCGATAACATCCCCCATGGCATGCATCACGTTACCCGCTGACAAGAACAGCAACGCTTTAAAGAAAGCATGCGTAAACAAGTGGAACATAGCGGCCATAACCGCGATCGTCATCATATCGGGAACTGCGATGCATCCCAAAGCCATGAACAGATAACCGAGTTGGCTCGCTGTCGAATATGCGAGAACGCGCTTCAAGTCATATTGGAACATAGCCATGACTGCCGCAGCGATGGAAGTTATTGCTCCTAGCCACGCAAGTGTCACTAAAACATCCGGTGCGTAAACCATCAGTGGAGCCATCCTTGCCATCAAGTAAACGCCAGCCGTAACCATCGTCGCCGCGTGAATAAGAGCACTGACAGGCGTTGGACCTTCCATCGCGTCTGGCAACCAAACGTGCAGTGGAAATTGAGCAGACTTTCCGATCGCACCGATTACTAACAAGAAAGCGATCCAACCAACGAGGTCAGGAAACTTGTTAAACAACTCTTGCGAGGCTGCAAAGATCGTTGCGAAATCCAATCGCCCCACCACAGACGCTCCCGCGCCGACCGACGTCTGGCCAATCGCATACGACAGCAACAGGATTCCAAGCAGAAATCCGCAATCCGCGACACGATTGACTAAGAAAGCTTTCACCGCCGCTTTCGCCGCCGATGGCTTGCGATAGTAGTACCCAATCAACAGGTAGCTACAAGTCCCTACGCCTTCCCAAAACGCGTAAAGGAGCAACAAGTTATTTGCCATGACAAGCATCGTCATGCAAAAGACGAAGCCGCTAAAAACTGCAAAAAACCGAGCATATCCTGGGTCGCCCCGCATGTACTCTCGTGAATAAATCGCAACTAAACAGCTTACAACCGTCACAACCGAAAGCAGCGTAAGGCTTAGCGAATCTAATCGAAGCGAAACATCCAGTCGCAACGATCCAATATCGAGCCAAGTATAGCCGTGCACAACAGCCACTCCAGATTCATCACTGAACGTTGCAACCAATGCTAGAGTGCAAACAGCAGAAATAGCCAACGCCATCACAGCTGGCCAATGGGCCCAATCACGATCACCCCTAAACGCGAGGATCGTGCAAACAAGGCAGCCAATTAAGGGTGCAACGGGAATTGCCCAAGCGAGCATCTCAAGCATTCTGTGTCTTCTCCATTGGCGTATCAGTATTCTCGCCTAATTCGTTCCAGTTCTCGTATCCCAACTCCACAGGAGACGGCGTCAATGAAGGCTCCAAGCCAGCCGGCGTCAATTTTGGATAATGTCTCACTTGATCAACCATGACAACAGGCACCTCTGCTGACCGCATAGGAATCTCATTCAGCTCCGACCACGCTTGAACATCCAAAGTCGATTTGCGACGCGACAATGACACGATTAGTGCGAGAGCTATTGCCGCTTCACATGCAGCAACTGTTAAGATGATGATCGCGAGAACTTGGCCTTGATAGTTATGGTGCTGCTTCGAAAAAGCAACCAAATTGATACTGACTCCAGCAAGCATAAGTTCTAATGACAAGAACATCAGAATCATCGATCTGCGCGTGAGGAATCCAATCATCCCTAGCGTAAATATAGCACTTCCAAAATAGACTAAGTGTGTTGTTTCTTGAGTCACTATTCCGCCTCGAGACTTCTTTGAGCGACAGCGATTGAACCGATCGTTGCAACTAGCAATAGAGTTCCTGCTAGTTCGACCATGAAAAGATACTCCGTGAACATCGACCGGCCGAGACGTGCTGTACTGCTCGGTTCGGCCTCACCGCTTTGGCTTAATGGCCTAGCCGTTGCCGCATTCCCAGCGACCGCATCAGACTCTGGAACAGCCTGAACACACAGAACAATTGTCCCAAGCAAAATCGCACCAATTACGGTTGCGATTGCTGGATTGTTTAACTTCACATCATACGTCGTAAGATCGCCTTGTTGAGCGAACATCAGAACAAACAAGAAGATGATAATCGTTGCACCGGCGTAAACGATCATCGTAGCGGCCGCGACAAAGTGAGCTGACTCCATGAATAAAACGCCAGTCCCTGAAAGGATTGCCGTGGCAAATCCAAGGGCCGCATATACGGGTTGCCTAGCAGTTAAAAATGCGACGCCGCCTGCGGTTGCGAGTCCGGCAAAAGCATAAAAGACATATAACTCTAACGATGGATTTTGAGTGACTGCGACTAATAATCCAGCTGCAAGCAGCGCAACGATACCTACGGTTATCATCGCGTTGGATTTCACAACTCCGTATTGAAGGCAATAGTAACCAAAGCCTGCCAATGCAATGCAAAAGAATGCCATGAGGCTCCAATTAGGAACCCCAAGCTTATCCAGTTCGGATTGTGCAATGACATGTACACATTGCGTTAGGGAGTTGATTTTGGATAAGTCCACGTTATCTAAATTCCTTAGGTTCTTTGGGTCTCAAGCGATGGATTTAGTGTTGGTCGCTTTTCTAACCGTGTTTACCGCGGCCTGGTGGTGGAGGTGAATCTGCTGATTGCAATGACTTCTCCGAAGCTGGCCCTAGTGCGCCGCGATTTGTTCTTACAGGATCAAGGCCGGCTTTGGATGTTTCGTCAAATACGGATAAGAGCTTTTCCTTATCGAAAATCATCTCTTGCCGACTCATTCCGGTAAGATCGTAGATGCTCGTCAGTTCGATCGCATCCACCGGACATGCTTCTTCACACATGCCACAATAAATACAGCGCAACTCGTCAATCGTAAAGGTAGCAGGGAACTTGTCGCGGTTAGCCCACTTCGGATCGTCCTGTGGAGCGGGTGCCGCAATGATCTCGATACAATTAGCCGGACAGGCTGTCTGACACATGTAGCAAGCAACGCACTTTACACGCCCCTCTTCGTCACGATTCAAACGATGCACGCCACGATAGTTGGGCGGCATTTCTGGCTTTTGCTCGGGATACTGTGCCGTTGATCGCTTCTTAAAAAAAGCATGCTTCAAAGCAGTCGCAATCCCACCAGCAATTGCCGGAAGATACAAAGCTTCAACGAAGCCAATCTTGGGGTCATCTCCCCATTGGACTGTTTTCTTTTTTTGCTTCTTTTCAACCTGTGTAACAGGTGTTTCAGCTGTACTCATAACTCTTCACCAGACTGTTAATGCGATTCCAAATTGCTATGCGTCAACCCAACGTCCATCACCAAAACAGAATCACGCAACCGAAGCCTTCCGAACGAATGACTGTGATTGCCATGCACTCCAATATCCTGCCGCAACAAACAACACCACGGACAACACAGCCAACGGCCAGCGATGCCACTCCAAACTTTCAATAACTGCCAAGAACACTAGATTCAGCATTGCAAGTGGAATCAACCCCTTCCAAGCTAACCCCATCAACTGATCAAATCGAAATCGAGGCAATGCCCATCGCAATAGCATGATAAAACAAACAACGCCGCAAACTTTGACTAGTAATACGAGCATCTGCAAAGCCAAGATCCCGTAGGAAGCAGTCACCTCCGAAGGTACGCCTGGAAAGTGCCAACCTCCAAAGAAAAGCAAGGTTGTTAGAAAGCTGACTGTCACCACGTGCGTGTACTCAGCCAAGAAAAACAAAACGAACTTAATCCCACCGTACTCAGTATGAAAGCCACCAACAAGTTCTTGCTCGCACTCGGGCAAATCAAATGGAAGTCTGTTCGTCTCGGCCAAGGCGCTGGTAAAGAAAATGACTAGTGCTAGGGGTTGCCACCATAGGTTCCAACCACTGATACCATCACCCGAGCTTTGACTTGCCACGATCGTCTCAATGTTCATCGAACCGGCAACCAGAATAACTCCGATTACCGATAAACCCATTGGAATTTCATAGCTAATAAACTGAGCGCAAGATCGGATGGCACCATAAAGCGAGTACTTGTTATTCGAAGCCCAACCTCCCAAGATGATTCCATAAGCAGAAAGACTGCTGATCGCAAACATTATCAGTAGGCTGATATCCAAACCAGGCATCACCACAAAACGCAAGCCGCCATCATAATTGACAGGAGTTGGCCCGTAGGGAAGCACCACTAATGCAAACATCGCGGTCATGAGACTGATGCACGGTGCAAGCATGTAGACAAACGTGTGAACGTGTGACGGAATGATTTGCTCTTTCAAGAAAATCTTGATCCCGTCAGCAATCGCTTGGAACATTCCAAATGGTCCAACACGGTTAGGCCCAAGCCGGTCTTGAACCGCCGCTGCCAACTTTCGTTCTACAAACGTCGCATACAAACCAACTACAGGGACAACTGCCAAGATAATCCCGATGGCAATCAAAGTAGGCCAAAGCTCGGTCCAGATTTCATACCAATTCATGAGTAGGCTCCTACCAACTGCTGAAGTTCGACTCCATGAACGCCGAGATCACCAACGCTCAACGACTCGAGACTTGGGATTTTGCTTGCGATCTCTTTTCGCAAGACTTCTGTGTTGTACAGGCCTTGTCTTTGACAAAGCTCATTCAATACGCGTCCGTCAGCGCGGCTCGCGTGAGGAGGTCGTGTTGCAGCACGAAACGCTTGTGCAAGCCCCCGATGATTGATGAAGGTTCCATCCCGTTCTGTAAATGCCGAACCCGCGAACACGATATCCGCTCGCTTCGACAAAACAGACGGAAAGATATCCTGAACGATTAACAACTTTGCTGACTCTGTTGCCTTCTCAATCGCTGGTGTGACCCATCCTGCAGATTCATCCGGTGTCGCATACCCACCAACAAAGTACCAAGCTTGGATTCCATGAGTACCTTGGATAGCTTCCTCAATTGGCACCACCGCGCCTTGGAAATGTTTCAGAATCTTCTCAACACCCATGCGATTAGGACACTTTTCGGCCCTAATGGTGAACTTGGTTTTCTCAGCAGTTGGAGCTGAACCGTTAACGTTCTTTGGATAACAATCATCTTCGCCAACGACTGGCACTGGCCCCATCAGCAACTTCACATTGCGATTGAGCCCCTTCAAATAACTAGCAAGGAGATACGCTTCTTCAACAGACATCATCGGCGAGAAAACAGCAGCAAAGGAGCTCGCATTAGCGTCCACAGCCGCTTTAATCTTCTCCCGAGCTTCTTGTATTGCAGCAGGCCAATGGTCCACTACAGCAAGATCCGCCGGTTGGAACAGCTTTCCAGCGACACTCCCATTTCCATTCGTCACAGCATTGACTGAAGCGCCCACCGTGTTGATCGATTTTGACGTGGGACCTTTTAGCCGATTATCGCTTTGTACATACTTGAATCCAAAACGTCCCTCATCGCACATAAAGTGACCTTGTGCCAGCGGGTTGGCTCGAGGTCTTAACCGGTAAACGTGGTCTTCATTTTGATCGACTTCGATGCTACATCCAGTCGAGCAACCAGCACAAACGCTCTTTTGACTTTTCAGCCACCAAACCCGTTTCTTGTATAAGAAATCTTTGCTACACAGAGCACCAACAGGGCAAAGATCTACAACGTTTCCTGCGAGCTTATTGTTGCAAGGTTTATTCGGAAAGACGTCAATCTCTTCTACACTTCCGCGAGCAACAACTTGAAGCTCCGCAGTTCCACTAATCTCGCGCGTGAACCGAACACACCGCGTACACATGACGCATCTATCAGTAAACAATGCGATTTGCTCGCCGATATGATACTTATCTAAACGCTGGACCTTAGGTTCGTTTAACCGGCTCTGTGCCTTACCGAACTTGAAGGTGTAGTCCTGCAGGTAACACTCACCTGCTTGATCACAAATCGAGCAGTCGAGGGGGTGATTAAGAAGAAGGAATTCAAGCGTCATCTGCTGCCCAGTTTTCACCTTGGCAGTTTCAGTCTTAACTACCGTGCCGGGCTTTGCTGGTGTCTGACAAGCGGGGACTAGCTTCGGCCCCATCGCGATAGTGCCATCTGGCTTCTTTTCGCCGACTTCTACTAAGCACATCCGACACGAGGCAACTACCGACAACGCTTCGTGCCAACAGTAATGAGGTATCTCAACGCCCGCAGCTCGTGCCGCTTGGATCAAATTATCCTTGGGACCAACTTCGACTTCGATATCGTTTACAAAAACAGTCGACACGTTTAATGGGCTCCTACCAGTTGTGGGGCTGCACTCTTCCGACCGGACCGGATGTACTCTTCTAACTCAGGTCGAAACTTAGCGATTGCCGTCTTGATTGGCCATGCGGCACCATCTGCTAGGCCGCAAATTGTTGTACCGGGGATTGTTCCGATGGATGAAGATATCTCAAGTAACAAATCGATGTCACTCAGCTTGCCATTTCCTGAGCGGATTCGTTCCAATATTTTTGTGGACCAAGCTGTACCTTCCCGACAAGGTGTGCATTGACCGCACGACTCGTGGGCAAAGAATCGACAAGCGTTATACAGCACATCAACCATACTCGTCTGGTCATCGATGACGATCACTGCTGCTGTCCCAAGTCCCAAACATCCGACTCGACCAGGACCTGCAAAATCGAGAGGTGTATCTAGCTCTGCTTCGGACATGAACCCCATTGAGATTCCGCCCGGTACCACAGCCTTCGCCTTACGACCCTTCCAAACTCCACCGGCGTGTTTATCGATTAACTCACGCGCCGTTACGCCCAGCGGAAGCTCCACTAAGCCCGGCTTGTTAACGTGGCCAGAAATGCAATACAGCTTTGGTCCGTATGAACCAGCGTCTCGTGGATTGTTTGGGTCCTTCGGAATCCCCATCGATTGAAACCATTCTGCGCCGCGATTGAGAATGTGCGTCACACAAGCCATTGTCTCGACATTGTTGACAACGGTTGGTCGACGGAATGCACCTTCCACTGCAGGAAACGGTGGCTTAATCCGAGGCCAAGCTCGCTTACCTTCCAAGCTTTCGATCAATCCTGTTTCTTCGCCGCAGATGTAAGCACAAGCACCACGATGCAAGTGAATATCAAGACTGTAGTTACTACCAAGAATGTTCTTTCCAAGAAGTCCAGCTGCGTACATCTCGTCGACCGCTTTCTGAAGCGTTCTATAGCAGTGGCCATACTCGTAACGAAGATAAAAGTACGCCGTCGTTGCACGCGTCGCGTAACAACCGATCACGATTCCTTCTAAAACTTGATGCGGGTCTTCCTCAATCAAAATTCGATTATTGAAAGTACCAGGTTCGCTTTCGTCGCCGTTGATACACATATAAATCGGACCGGTGACATTTTGCGGCAAAAACGACCACTTCATTCCGGTTGGAAAACCAGCACCGCCACGTCCCCGCAACCCAGAAGCTTTCACAAGATCGATCACTTGAGCCTGGGTCATGTCGAGTGCTTTACGCAACCCCGCGTACCCACCGTCGGCTTTATACGATGCTAGCGATGCGCTATCAGGCTTGTTTATTCGTGCGAGCAATACTGGTTCAAACGAAGCGTTTGTCATAGAAACAATTAACCTTTCACGTGTTCTTCAACCGAATCAGCAGTCATTCGAAGCGACAGTTCGTCACCCAACAACATGCACGGAGCACCATCACAAGCACCCAAGCATTCTGCTAATTCCAAAGTCACTTTACCGTCAGCAGTTGTTTGTCCCGGCTGAATCCCCCAACGCTCACACAACTCAGCAAGAAGCTCCTCGCCACCGCGAAGCATGCAAGGTAGCGACCTGCAAATCCAAACTCGCTTCTCACCCGTTGGTGCATCTTCCGTTCGGAAGTAACCGTAGAAGGAAAGAGTGTCATTGATTTGCGACGGAGCCAATTCGAGCATGTCCGCAATCTCTTCAATCGCTTTGTTTGACACACATCGCTTCGCGTCTTGCACCATGTGTAGTGCAGGCAACGTGATAGCCTGCTTCGTTGGATAATGACCGAAGTGCTCGCGGATCTTCGCCTTCATCTCGTCAGTAAGTTCACTCATCGATCCAACTCCGCTGCAATGATGTTAATACTTCCCAAAACGGCCACCACGTCGCTCAGCATGCAATTCCGAATCATCTTCGGAAACAGTGCGAAGTGGAGAAGGGAAGGTGGCCGAGTGCGTGCTCGATACGCCCTAAAATTTCCATCAGAAACAATGTAGTAACCAAGTTCGCCGTTGGGCGATTCTGTCGCCGCATAGAACGATTCAACGGGAACGTTCATCTGACGATTAGGCATTATGTTTTCGAAGTGGTGGATCAGTCCTTCGATACTTCGATACACCTCAGTCTTGTCTGGAATACCCGTTTTCCCATGTGCCTCGTTATAAATCGGCCCTGACGGGAGATTCTCGATGGCTTGCTCGATGATCTTTAAACTCTGCTCCATTTCCATCATGCGGACTTGGAAGCGTGAGTAGCAATCTCCGGCTTTTGCACAACAAATGTCGAAATCAAAATCGTTGTAAGCTAAATATGGCTCGTCGATGCGCAGATCACGCGTGACGCCGCTCGCTCGAGCGACTGGCCCCGTTGCACCGCCAGCAATCGCGTCCTCCTTGGTAAGCACACCAACGCCTCGCGTCCGCTCGATGAAAATCCGATTCTTCATCACTAAACCAGCGAAGTCAGCGTACGCTTTAGGGAAGTTTCTGCAAAACTTCCTAACCATCGCGATCCAATCATCGGTGACATCGTATAGAAGGCCACCTACTCGCGTGTAGGAAGTATGGAAACGCTGACCGGATGCTCGCTCGCAAATCTCGTAAATGTACTCACGCTCATTGAACGCATACATGAACGCTGTAGCACCGCCCAAATCCAAGACGCAAGTTCCTGTGCAAAGCAGGTGATCATGGATCCGCATCAACTCTGCAAATATCGTTCGGATGTATTTACATCTCGGAGTCAGCTCAATACCCATGAGCGCTTCCACCGAATGATGCCAAGCTATCTCGTTGGCTAACGGCGAAATGTAGTTCATACGGTCGACGATCGTTACATACTGGTTGAAGTCGAGCGACTCACCCAGCTTTTCGAACCCGCTGTGCAAGAAGCCAATGTCTGGCTCGGCATCGATTACCGTCTCGCCATCCAATTGCAGAACAAGCCGTAGCGTTGTGTGCGTTGCCGGGTGCTGTGGCCCAAAGTTGAGAGTCCATAAACCCTCCTTTTGGTTTTCAAGCAATCCTGGTGAATCCAGAAGTTCTAAAGGCATCTTTTATTTTTCCCGCAATCTTTTAACTGAATGCCATAACACTGCCGACAAATCGAAACCGCAAACTCGCAATCAATGCGTTAACTTTTCGAGCGAGTAATGATTGGAAAATTATGTCGCTCGCCTCGCCCCTGTTGCGGATAGTCCTTACGCAACGGAAACGAAACAAACTCATCAGGCAATAATAGCCTTTTAAAGTTTGGATGCCCTTCGAAGACAATCCCAAACATGTCGTACACCTCGCGTTCCAGCCAATCCGCACCGAACCATACTTGAGTCGCCGTAGGAACCGTCAAGTTGGGCTCGTTGAGATAGGTCTTTACAATGAGCCGAGTCCCAGCGTCGACGCTCAGCAAGCAGTAAACAAGCTCAAAGCGATCGACAGCACCTTGCATTTCAAGAAGATCGACACAAGTCAAATCGGTCAACTGATCGAAACCCGCGACATCGCGGCAAACCTTTAGAAACTGCAAAATTTGGCTTGCCGGAACCACCACGCGTTCTTGACCTTGGAATGTCGACCATGTTTGGGCAACATCAGGCAATGAAGCTTGCAATCGAGCTTGAACGTCTGAGCCAACTGTCGAGTTATCCAATGTCATACCTTACGCTTCCTGAACCTTCTGTTTTCGATCAGTCCAACCGAATAAACGCCGACCCTTAGTGAACAGGGTCATACTTGGGTGACTCCAGCTTCAAGCCGTTACGCTCGCGAATACGAATCAATTCGTCTTCATCAAACCGAGCCGGCCCTTCCGCTGTATCCCTCAAAGCGAACTCTCTCGCGTCATATGTTCCGCCAGCTTTGATCATCTCCTGCAAATCAACAATCGCCTTAATCAATTGCTCGGGTCGTGGAGGACATCCTGGGATGTAAACATCAACAGGCATAAATCGATCAATCCCCTGAACGACCGCATACGTGTCAAAAACACCACCTGAACAAGCACACGCACCCATCGAAATGCACCACTTTGGCTCAGGCATTTGAAGCCAAATTCGCTGTAAAACAGGAAGCATTTTCATCGCGACCCGCCCTGCAACGATCATCAAGTCGCACTGACGAGGAGAAAACCGCATCACCTCACTACCAAACCGCGAAAGGTCATGACGAGATGCCGCTGTGGACATCAACTCAATTCCACAGCATGCAGTCGCAAATGGCATTGGCCACAGACTGTTTGACCTCGCCCACGATGCTGCCGCATCGAGAGTCGTAAGAAAAATGTTGTCACCGAGTTGTTTTTTTACTTCCGACGCCATTCGAATATTCCTTTTTTGACTGCAACTATGTAAGCCAAACCGAGAGTCGCCAGAAGGACTAACAACACCCAAAGCACCGGAATGCGATATTCAGCAGGAATCCCCTCTGGATTGTTCAAAGCCACAGCCCACGGATATAGAAACAGCAGCTCGATATCGAAGACCAAAAAAAGAATCGCAATCAAGTAGAACTTGACGTCCAAAGGTTTCCGAGTGTCACCCACAGGATCCATCCCCGACTCATAGGGCATCCCTTTGATCGTTGTCGGCTTCCGCGGAGCCACTAAGTGGGGAAGCACCAGAGACACAGCCGCAAAACCAATTACGGCAATCAGATAGAGCAGAATCGGTAGGTAACTCATCGCTTGCAAACCATGCATTGGGGGGTCTGTGTATCGCCCTGAAAAACGATTGTGAACATCCTCTTCACACCGCCACATTCAGGCCACATTGTAGGAAAGAACAATGGTTTGTCATCCACCCTTAGCACTAATTGTGAAAGCTTTATGTTCGAGTCAAATCGAAGGTGACAAGTGCGATGTTAAGACACTTGCAAAGGCTTTCGACAAACCATTAAGAAACCCTCGAAGCGCGATCGTTCGAGAAATTCGATCCGTCAGAATCACATCTGTGAGCCAAATCTAATTGGAGAGCGCCAGGTTTGCGCTGGAGTTCAGTCTCTAGCCGCGTTTGGCAAATCCAAGGGCCGGGCGTCTAAAGGCTGTGCTCCAACACGGTTGCGATTGATTATCGTGCTGAACCTGGCGTTGTCCAACTAATCATCTCGATGATTTTTCAACAACGTTACTTGGTAAGCGATCACTTCGAAAAAGCACCCGGAAACAATCGCTCCGATTTTTCGCTCGAAAGCACTCCCGCGTACTCGCTAATCTCAAAAGCTTCAACATGAAGCGGAGTGCTTCCCCATGCTGACTTCCAAAATGCATTGGTTCGATAACCATGGAATTGCAAAAACCAATCCTTAAGCCAAGCCAGTCGATCAGCACGAACCATAGAACTAGGCGGTGCGGTTCGATCTATCCAGGGCATCCAATCGTAGAACTGCGACTGATGACAATCCATCATGTCGAGCATCTTTTCGAATTCATTGGTGCCGTCGATTACGTAATCCGCGCGAAACGGACATGGCCGAGTAAACCGATCATTCATCGCAGCCACAATAGGCTCGCGTTCCACAGGTGGAACATCCGGTACGACTTTGGGAACGCGAACCATGTAGGAAGCATCTTGAACCGCCTGAGCAACCGCCCGATGGTCCGGGTGATAATCGATTGTTCGGTGAGTCAAAACCAGTTCAGGCTGAAAAGTTCTCAGTTCGCGAATGATTGCCCATCGTACTTCCAACGACGGAGTCAGCGATCCATCTGGAAAATCCCAAGTGACATACTCGGATTGAATTACGGCCCCGGCGGCAACGGCTTCCTTGCGACGAATTTCCACAAGCTCTGGCGACGGAATCGATTGATGTCCGCTACGCCCGTCAGTCACGCTTACAATCCTGATGGTCGCTCCAAGCCTGGCGTGCCTCGCAAGAAAAGCGCCCGCATGAAACTCTGCATCATCAGGATGCGCACCAAGAACCAAAATCCGAACGCTTGAATCGCTAGACAATGAACTCACTTCTTTCTTCTCTACAAATCCAAGAATGCTTGATCGAGTAGATCACGCGCTTCTAGCTTGTGTGCGTTTCCAGAGCCAGTAGATGGACTAGCCGATTCAGGTCGGCTGATCAAACGCATCTTGAATCGTGTCTCGATCGTTTCACCTAGCCGCATCTTCATGAAAGTCCATGCACCCATATTTGTAGGTTCATCTTGGAACCAAACCAAATCAGTACCATCGGGATACACACTCAAAACATCCATCAGCAACTTTGGATTCATCGGGTAGAATTGCTCGATTCGCACCAACGCGACCGAATCATTCTGAAGCCGATTTCGCTCTTCAAGCAGATCGTAGTACGCTTTTCCTGTCGACATAATTACCCGCTTTGTCGGAGTTCCAACAGGGCGATCATCGGGAAGAACTTTTCGGAAGCTTCCTTGGGTAAAGTCCGCTAAAGGAGAAACGCAGTGTGGGTTTCTCAAAAGGCTTTTGGGTGTAAGAACAATTAGCGGTTTGCTCCATCGCGATTTCACTTGCCGACGAAGCAAATGGAAGTACTGAGCCGGAGTCGATGGCTGAGCGACTTGTACGTTGTCTTCTGCTGTTAAGAGAAGGAACCTTTCAAGCCTTGCGCTGCAGTGCTCTGGACCTTGCCCTTCGAAACCGTGTGGCAGCAACATCACCAACCGTGAAAATCGACGCCATTTGTCTTCAGCGCTCGTAATGAATTGATCAACAATTACTTGGGCTGCATTCCAGAAGTCACCGAACTGGGCTTCCCAGGCAACAAGACCTTCCGGGCAATCAAGACTGTAACCGTAGTCAAAGCCCAAGACCCCTGCTTCAGAGAGCGGGCTGTTGATGACTTCAACTCGCGATTGTGTCGGGGACAAATTCGCCAATGGCATGTACTTCGCGTTGGACTGAGTATCGTGCACCACTGCGTGACGCTGAGTGAACGTGCCTCGTTCACAGTCTTGCCCGGAAAGTCGAATCGGATGCCCTTCAACGGACGACGATGCGAACGCAAGAAGCTCTGCAGAGGCCCAATCGAGCGGCTTAATTCCTTGCGCCATCTCCGCACGAAACTCGAACATCCTCTGAAGCTTCTTGTTCAGGTTAAATCCAGATGGGAACTGGCAAAGTCTCGCTAGCAAGTCTTTCGCAACGGATGAAGAAAGCGATGTTGGCGTTGCATCATTATCAATTGGCTCGGGACCACCGATATAACCAACCCAATGCCCGCCCAGAGATTGCTGATCGGATACGAACTCTTCTTTCTTGGCCGCTTCGAATTCGCTGGAAAGCTTATTCGTACGAATCTCGGCGATCGTTTCTGCTTCTTGTCTTGATATGTCGCCAATCTCAAGCAATCGTTCTAGGTAACCTTCGCGAACGTTCTTCCGTTTGTCGATCGCATCATAGATTAACGGTTGCGTGTATCGAGGTTCATCACCCTCGTTGTGCCCTAAGCGGCGATACGCATACATGTCGATGATGACATCGCGACGAAACTCACGTCGAAAATCCATTGCAACCGCAACGACTTGCGCCACTGCTTCTGGGTCTTCTCCATTGACGTGAAAGATTGGTGCTTGCAGCATCTTAAAGACGTCAGTGCAATATGTGCTGCTACGAGCCTCATGGGGTTCCGTAGTAAAACCGATTTGATTATTCAAAATAATGTGCAGCGAACCACCTGTTTCATAGCCTTTGAGTTGGCTCAAGTTGAGTGTTTCTTGCACGACACCTTCACCTGCGAAAGCCGCATCGCCGTGAATCTGAATCGACATATGCTCGTTGCGGTTTCGATCTCCATTGCGATCTTGCTTGGCACGGCATCGCCCCAACACAACAGGATTTACGTATTCCAAGTGGCTTGGGTTAAAGCATAGCGAGATGTGTATTTTATGATTGGCCGCGGTTGTCCAATCACTGCTGTATCCCATGTGATATTTAACGTCTCCGCCGCCTCGATAAAGCTCCGGACGCGGATCATCAAACGCCCAGAAGATACTCTTCGCTCGCTTGTTCATGATGTTGGCAAGAACGTTCAATCGCCCACGGTGAGCCATCGCAACAACAACGCTCTTGATTCCATGCTCGCCGGCCTTTTCGAGCGCTCTATCCAAGAGCGGGATTAGGCTTTCAGCACCTTCTAGCGAGAAAGTCTTGGCACCAACAAATTTCTTTCGCACAAACTCTTCAAAGATCGTCGCGTCGGCTAACTTCTGATAGATACGAACTTGAACATCACGGGAAAGCTGCAGTCGATTTTCCGTGCTTTCCATCCGTCGTTGCAGCCAGTCCCGAATCCTCGCATCGTCTATGTGCGTAAACTGCGCTCCGATACTTCTGCAATATGTATTGCGTAGCTTCTGAAGAATGTCGCCAATGGTTTTGCCGCCGCTATACTTGTCCGTTGGAGCGGTGAACGGTCGCTGAAGATCTTCTTCGCTCAAGCCATGAGAAACCGGATCAAGTTCGGGAGCACCACTGCGACGTAGTCCAAGTGGATCAAGCTGTGCCATCAAGTGACCACGTACGCGATATTCGCGCACCAATCTATCGACACGCTCCTGCATCCTTGCGAGCCAAAGATTATCCGGCAGAGCTGCTGTTTCCGTTGCAACCGCAACGCCACCCGAGCCGCTTCCAAAGCCACCTTCAGACATCGAATTCGATGCGACGTAGCCCTGCGATCTCTCTTGTTGTGACGCAAGCGAAAACTCCTCGAAATACTTTCGCCATTGCGAGGATACCGAATTGGGGTCTTGAATGTACTGTACATACAAGTCGTCGATGTAATCGAGACTGTAAGTGTTCATGCTTGTGTTTACTTCGCACCGCGTGCCGCGAGCTTACGGTGTCCGTTTATTGGATAGGGATTATTGTTACGCAGCGAGAGGATAAAGACTTTCTGGTCGATTCGTCTATAGCGATTAATCACTCTCTATACTCTATCGGAATCCATCATCGTAGAAAGTCGCCTCTTACGACGAGAAAATCCGCCCGCTGACTTGCATTCGTCACAAGAATGCAACACAGACCATTTTTAACGGGCCCGCTAACGCCACTCAAAGCCTGCTCAGGGATTATAACTTACGCAGACCCTTTGGCCATGCCTGCCCAATCCGATTTTGGTCAAGCGGTTTTCTCTGCTGAGAAAAATCTGGTGGTTTTACAGCATTTTCACAATTAGCCTGGCTGTAGATTTCTGTCATGCAATCGCAATGCGGGGCTGATGCTGGGCAGCCAAAAAACTCGTTATTGAAATAACATTTCAAGTTGTTGCTATTGTTCCATTGCGAATGCGATTCACCCTCGACGCGAAAGTGGCAGGGCCGCTCATTATTCAAGGTGCGCAAATGAGCTGAAACGCGTCAGCGTGCGGTTTCGAGGATCCCCTGGGCTGACGAGAGCGTCCCGCGTCGCGATTATGTTAGTTCGTACTCGTACTCAATGAAATGGTACTCGTAATCGTACGCGAATCGACCGCAATCCGATCAAGCACGAGAACGAGAACGAGAACGAGCACCGGCTTACGCCTGAGTACGAGTACGAAAAATGCAGAAATACAGGATTTCTAAGCAGCACGCTCCCTAACGCCCAAAGGCTGATTCACCTTGCATATAAGACTGACTTGCCCCGGCGAAACGGGGCCTTGTGCCTGTTGGCCGCAGTTGTCGTGGGTCAAATCGCGCGCTAGTCCACCCAACCTTTGCGAAGTAACGAGACAAGCCCGATCTGCCGCTTTTCCGCGCGCGTGATGAAATCGCGGGCTCATGTGATATTGCACGAGCGAGACAATTGTGAGGCACAAAAACGATCGCAATCGAATCCGGGGGCAGCCCAGATTATTGAGCAGCCCCGGCTAACATTTTGTTGGAATTAGATTCCGGGGTAGCGGGATTCCTCAGAAGTCTTGCGACATCTGCTTGGAGTCCCCCCCGAACTAGTCTAAGTCAGGTTCGGTCAATGACAGAGGTTCCATAATCTTCGTGTTGCGCTCTACGGCAATCACAATCGTCTGTTCATCTAGTCCATCGCGGCTTTTCGAGGTGGCTGCCATCACTTGACGATTATTTGGTAGCGGGACACGAGCCGAATAGGTTCCATCGCTTCGAATCTTGATGGGTTCGCCGTTCAGGGTCACATAGGCATTGGCCGGTGTCGCTCCGAAGACAACCATCTCTGCGTCCAGCGTAAAGTGGAAGTTCTTTGATCTCTTGAGCGATCCTTCGGCGCCGCTACCAAATTGCGACATCGCCGGAGTACCGACCGGTCGCTTGAGCTTCTCTTGCATCATCTGCTGAAGTTCAACATGAGTCGACTCTTCATCGTATCCACCACTGAGAGCGTATACCCGCTCTGCGTCGGTCGCTATGTCAGCCCAATGATCATCCGTAGCGTCGGCGCTTCCCGGGACTGGAGTCGTTACAGGATTGCTTCTTGCCAATTCGTGAAATCGACCGTTGCCGAACATGTATCCGAGCAAGATTCGGAAGGTCGTTTGCGGATCTTCCACATCGATGTACCAATTCCTAACACCGCCGTGGATCGGAATGTCTCGGAAGACCGATTCGGAATTACTTGTCGTGGAGTTGTCTTCGGTTCGCAGCAATCGAAGAATCGGCTTTGCCGCGTGCCAGTGTCCTGCAAGCGAGGCCTTGGCCCGCTCGACACTCTTTCGAGTAATATCCCAGCAAGCATGCAACCAAAACGGATCTCGTACCATCAAGATCAATCGGTCTTTGGCCGGATCTTTGGCTTGGTCGAAAAGTTTGCTGCTATGAACGAGCACTGGTTTCGCGGTCGGCGGTTGTGCAAAATCCTTTCGTTTCTCCTGATCGGATTGCATGCTACGTATTTTTGCGAGAATGTTGGGATCCGTTGGAGGTCCATTGTTGATTACTTGTAGAACTTCCTTCTCGTCTTCACCACCACTTGCTGCGACAGTTGCCTTGGAACCTCCACTCAACATCCCCATCTTCTTTGCGAGTGATTTCTTGGACCCGCTTGCAGAGGGCACTGCGACCGCTGGTTTCCCCTTGATGGTCGCGGAATTTTTGTTCGCTTTGAGCTCTGTGGATTTCAACTTGGAAGCCTTCACCGATGCCGTACCCGCGGCCGAACCTGCTGACATTGGGGACGTTGATTTTGCAACGACGGATGGCACAGCTTTTTTCGACGGCGATGATTTTACTTCTGGCTTTACTGCCGATTTTGCCTTGGACTTGGGGCTGGCTGCCCCCTCTGCCGAAAGCTTGTTTACTTTGCCGGCAGTATTTGGTTTCGAAGCGTTTTGAGGCTTTTTGCTCGATGGCTTAAGGGAACCAACCGACGTTTCGACAACCTTGGAAGGTGCTTTGACAACTTTCTTGCTGACATCGGGTGCTGCCGCCGTCTTTCCAGGACCGAGAGGCTTTTTCGCGACCGGAGTCGAGGACGATTTTGCGACCGGCTTGTCTTTCCCCTTCGTCGCAGGCACAGGCTTTGGCACAGATTTGGTTTTCACCAATTTCGCATTCTTCTGCGTCGATTTGCCGTCTTTTGTTTTTGAATTCGTTGCCAAAGCCAATCTCCTCGAAGTCGAGCCACACCGTTGCAAAGGGGCAGAAAAAGCCCGTCTGGGAAGCGTGGTATGTTCAATGTTGAGCTTCAAGTATGCTCAGGAGGAGGGCGTTTTTCTAGTCTCGTTTACCACGCTAGAACCGAAAGTCTTCATAAACTGCAACGGTTATCGCGGTTGTAGCACGCCCAAAGAACCCGAAAGGGCATGCGAAAGGCTTTTAGACCGCAGTATCCACCTGGAAGCCAGATGGCCATCTGGCCATTCGGACACCTCCATTCCGATCTTCACGAATCGATGTGAACGCGGCGAAGAGGCGAAAACATCGTGTAGTTGAGGTGCCTGTAAAGATCGCTTGATTCCAGCAGTTCGGCGTGTTTGCCGACCGCCGCAACGCGATGCTGATGCAAGACAATGATTTGGTCGGCTTCGCGGAGAGTGCTGACTCGCTGAGCCAGAACCACGACAGCCGCATTTTGACCGGTAAGCTGCTTGAGGGCTTCCAGTGTCTGGGATTCTTCGGCAGATTTCGCGGCCTCGGTTGGCTCGTAGGCCACACAGATACTAGTCTCGGCAAGGATTGCTCGAGCAATTCCGATTCGAAAAGCCGTATCTCCTTTAAACCGATCGTCGCTGGCCGACACCAACGTATCCAGATTATCTGGTAGTTCGAAAACGCTTTCGTACGACCGCGACTTCCTGAGAGCAGCAACGAGATCCTCCGACATCGCTCGAACATGAACCGTGAGATTTTCACGGATTGTCCCCGAAAGGAGAGGCCCATTGTTGGCCACCCAGATACATCGCGCGTGCAGCTCTTTCGAAGAAAGATCGGAAGTCAAACTATCGTCCCACAGAATCCTTCCTGAAATTGGCGTTCCAAATCCGAGCAACAGCTCCCCAAAAGTTTCAGCGTCATGCCGAGAGGTCGACAAAACGGCCGTCAGTTGCCCAGGACGAATAACTGCCGACACATCTTCCAAAAGCTTACTTCCATTGGAATCCTTAAGAGTAACATGCTCGAGAGATAGTTGGTTGCTGAGTTTTGGAACTGCCTTGAGCTGATAACTTCTCGACGGTACCGATTGATCAAGGACTGTGAGCAGCTTTTGCGATGCCAAATCAGCGGCCTTCAACCGCATGATCGAGCGGGTTGTTCTCAAAAGCGAAAGCGCGCTGACCAGAACCAGAGATCCCAAAACAAACGCGCCGGAAACATTCAGCGTCCCCTGTCGATCCAAAATACGAACAGAAACAATCCAGCAAAGGACACCAATCGCTGGAATAAGGACGGCGGCCATTGCTGGGCGTTTCCAGATGTAGCTATTGCCGATAGACCTTTCGATTTCGTTCAAATTTCTAACGTGCGATTCAAAGGACTCCAGATTCGCATCCAATGGCTGAACGGATGCCAAGAGTGGTCCTCGTTCAATCAGTTCTTCAATACTACGCTGAATCGATTGGCTCCGATCAAAAAGAATCGGACGCTTCGCTCGGGATTTTCGATCAAGAAGCGAATTCACACGCCAAAGTAGGACTATCGAGACAATACAAAGTATGGTCAACGGGGCGTGGATCAATAGTGCAGGAACGATACAGGCAACGCACAAGAGAGGATGACGAGGGATATTTCGGTACCAAAAAAGTAGCCCATCCCGAATCTGCGGAATCCAACTACTGATCGCAAGGGACTGGGTTTTCTGCTGCCCCGAAACGCCTTGAACCGTTGCCAAATCGTGATACTTCGAAAAAAGTGCGCGTCGAAAACTGGCTTCATTTTGGATGGCCTGCTGGAGCGACCAACGATAGATCCACCAAAGCAGCGCAACGTTCAAACCTCCCAAAACGACTGCGACTGATATTAGCCCGGTCATTGCCGCCAGCGGGGTTCCGAATTGCTTCATCCAAGCTTGTGGGAACTCCAACATCGTGCCAAGTGCTAGCCGCTCGGGCAACACGCTGGAGTGAGCAGAGAGAATTAATAGCTCAATCGCCCAGCCGGCGAGTAGAACACAAGCGACAGTCAATAACGCCGCTAGCAGACCGACTAACCATGGTAAAACAATTGCTTCCTTGCGACCGAACCGCTCCTCTAAGTCAGCAAGTGCAGTTTTACTCACGCTAGATCTCGATCCTCAAAAAGTAATAGCCCAAGTAGCACAGCGATCGCGGTGTACACGATCGAATAAATCATAATTCCGGCTAGGTACACCATCGGGACCGCGTTCCCTGTATCGATGGCTTTATCCATCGAATACCAATCCAGTGTTGGAACAATCACCGCAATCAATTGTGCAACGAATTGGATAATCGGAAACTCGGTTGCACTGCTGCTTACGATAGTCGGAGTTAAGTGTCCTACCAAGTATAGCGAAAAACAGATTGCAAAATTTGCTAATTGCGGAACTCTCGTGGCGAGTGCTACGGCGATTGCAGAGAGCGTGCACGCTTGAAAGAACCCCATGACCAGACCAGGAAGTGTCCGTATTAACTCGGCGAAACACCCTTGCCAAAGCGGCATCTCGGCCGAAGTCTCTCGCGCGTCATAGATCGGCTTGTAGGAAACCGTAAGCAACAAAATCGAGCCGAGCACCAAGAAAATGAAGAACAGAACCCAGAAAATCCCAAGCATTTTTCCGAGAATAAACGATCTCCGATGAATGGGTTTGCTCAGCAATGTCAGAGCCGTCCGGCCTTCAATTTCGTCACTGACCGTGCTGCTTGCAGACCAAATTCCCTGGAATAGAGCCAAGATCAAAATCAAGGTCAGACCGTTGTCCTTGAGCATCTTGATGTCTTCCCCTTCGGTGTGAAACGGTAAATAAACAAAACCGAATAAGAGAATGATTCCGATCGTCATTAAGATCAGTGGCAGTGGTTGCGAGAGTTCGCTTTTTGCAGCCGCCATAGCAATGGCTGATAGCTTGGGTGCCGCAGCTTGCTGAAGCATCCAAAACAAACCAACCAAAGTCGTTAGAATGGCAAACAGAATGATTGCAGAAGCCTCTGGATATGGCGGCAACGTCCTGATGGTGATTTTCACTGTTGCCGGATCGATTTCCTGATTCTGCGCAAAGAGGTTAGCGCCAGCAGCGAGCGAAATTGGAGACTGCTGCGATGAACGCCGGTTCCACTCTAGCGGAGTTCTTGCTTCCACCTGAACAGGCTGACTTCTAATGGTCTCAATCTGATCTGAGTCAGTCAGCACGAGATTTCGATCGCTTTCAATCCGAATCGAATCGACTAATGCACCTTCATACTTCAACCTCACAGGCTCATAAACCGTAGCGTCACCATCAACCTTGCTACCGGCGATTGTGACGGTCGTGGTCACTTCTCCTGTCGAAAAGAGACTGTTCAAGCTTTTGAAAACCGCGACAGGCTCATCGACTAGAGGCCAGCAAGCGACGCCAAGAAGAGCGACTACAACCACGACCGAACCCACCCACGCCCCAATTCCCTCGGTCAAGGTCCCAAAGATCTCGCCAAGGAATCGACTTTGGCTGCAATAAAACAACGAACCAACCACAATCCCGATCAATGGCCACGAAGCAATCACCAAGAGGAACCACTCATCACTTCTGACATTACTTCCGAAGGTTGCACGAATCTGAATGGCACCCAACCCCGCAAGCACCGCAGAAACAATCAGAGTGCTCCAAAACGCCGCGCCGCTTTTTCTAAATGAATCGATCCCGCTGATCTTGGACAGAAGAAAAAAGATTCCGAGGAAAACTAGCAGTACTGCTAAGCCTGCTAGCATCCCAACACCCATCAACCAAAAACCTGTTAGCCACCGAGTCATCCAAAACTCCGAGGCCGCCGCAATAGGAAGCATCGAATTTGGAAATAGATTCGACAGGGAAGAAAAAGATTGGCCGATCGGTGTCAAAACAGAATCTGGACAATGAAAAAGGTTGCTTGCTGTCAACAAAACAAAATTCCTACCAACGATGGAAAGTACCTAAAACGCTGTTTGTATTGCTTAATCGTTAGCGGGAAATCTTCACTGAAAGGACAAAGACACCCTGAAAATCACAATACCAGACCGGCCTCGCGTGAAGCTACGAAAGCGGACGCGTTACGGTTCAGGATACACCAAACGATACACATTTGGCAGGTCTAGAAACTCTGGACGGCCTTCTTCGATTCTCGTTTTTCGATCGGTTCCGACGACGTATCCGAAAAGTAGTCGAATCCATACGAACGCCAACTCGCCTTCGGCTGCTGGCTCTAGCAGCGTTAGTTCGAACTCCCCCGAGGTATCCGGCTTGACGAGCCTCGTACTCGCTACGAACATGTTTCGATGCAAAAAATTTGTGTAATCAATGCGGTAGGCCTGACTCAGAAGCTCCTCCGTCACGCACCTAGGCTCGCAGGTTTAGGCGAATCGAAAGCGTGGAAAAGCCCGGTACCAGCCGTTACTTGCACCTCGCAAGCAACCATGCTCACCGGACTAAAACCGCGCGAGCATGGAGTTGTCGCCAATGGCTGGTACTTCCGCGATACGGCCGAAATTCGATTTTGGCAGCAGTCGAATTCCCTCATTCAATCCGAGCAATCGATCGGTGGAAAACTGTACGAAGGAGTCGAAACCGCCAAGATGTTCTGGTGGTTTAACCAAAACGCTCCCGTTCGCTGGAGCGCGACTCCCAAACCACACTACGGTTGCGACGGTTCCAAAGCCTTTGGGATACTGGACCGTACAGATTGTCAGCTAGAACAGTCCTTGGGGCCTTTTCCCTTTGCATCCTTCTGGGGCCCCAAAGCTGGATTGCCTAGCACCGATTGGATTGCCCGTGCTACAGCCCAAGTTATGCGAAGAAACCGGCCTCAACTTACGCTGACCTATCTACCGCATTTAGACTATGACTTCCAGCGTTTCTCAGAACCATCCATGGATCGAGTCAAAGAGCTCGACCAAGCTGCAGGCATCGTCATCGATGCGGCTCAAGATATCGGCGCTAAAGTTATCGTTGTCTCCGAATATGGATTGGTTCCCGTAAACAAGTCCATTGCGATTAACCGTGAACTACGCAAAGCAGGGTGGCTTACTGTCCGAAGCGGTCCCTACGGTGAGCAACTGATGCCAGGCGAGTCAACGGTCTTTGCGGTTGTCGATCATCAAGTGGCTCACGTTTACATTCAAGACCCAGGCATGCACAACGAAGTCAAATCGTTTCTCGAGTCGTTGGACGGGATTGACCGCGTCGTCTCTCCTGCGGAAATCGATTTGGATCACCCTCGAAGTGGAGAGCTAATCGCGCTTGCAAAGCCTGACGCATGGTTCAACTACTACTTTTGGTTGGACGATCGTAACGCCCCGGACTATGCGCGCACCATCGATATCCACCGAAAGCCCGGCTATGATCCAGCCGAACTATTCATGACTTCGGTGCCAAGAGCCATGGTTCGGCTAGCGCAAAAGAAACTCGGCTTTCGTTATCGGATGGACGTTATCCCTCTCGATCCGTCCCTTGTTCGCGGTAGCCACGGCCTATGCGTCACCGGCCAAGATGGCCCGTTGATTATCGGCCCCAATCCGCCCGAGGACATGTGTGACTTCAAAAACTATATCCGAGGACTGTTTTAGATTGTTGTTGAATTGCTTTTGAAACCCACCTCGGCAAATGCAATTGGGGTTCGCGTCTACTCGTGCTCGGTGGTGTACGTCGAATCGAGTACGAGTACGAGTACCGCCGATGGCTGAGTACGAGTACGAAAAGACAGGAATTACTAGTAAAGGCGTCAAGCCGAAGTCTCGTGGCTGAATTCTTTCTTCAAACATAGACTCGTTATGAACGGCAACGTTGTCGGATCCTGAATACCCGCTTGTAGGTAAGATCGCCGGACCCAACGCTCTGTCTTAGAACTGATGCCCGTACTGGGGACCATTTTGCGTTAGCGTCAAAATCTCAGGCCCCGTCTCGGTCATCAGCACGGTGTGCTCGAACTGAGCAGACAATCGACCATCACGAGTCGTCACAGTCCAGTTATCGCGACTGTCGAGCTTGGTAAATCGGGTCCCGCAGTTGATCATTGGCTCGACTGTAAATACTAAGCCAGGATACAAACGTTCTTGACGCGACTTGCGATCGGGGACATGCGGAATGTTGGGATACTGGTGAAATCGCTTTCCTAAACCATGTCCCACATATTCGCGGACAACAGAGTAGTTGCGTCGATGAGCCTCCATGACGACGTTATCACCGATCACGCTCACAAAGCATCCGGGTGTCAGAGCTCGGATTGCGCGATGCATACAATCGAACGCAGCCTGCGTGATCGCACGGGCTTCATCACTGCACTTTCCGACCAAGAAAGTCTCCGATTGATCTCCGTGCCAACCATCAACGATCGAGGTAATGTCAACATTGACGATATCACCTTCCTTTAATCGATAGCTGCTTGGAATCCCGTGGCAAATTACATCATTGACACTGGTACAACAGGACTTCTTGTAGGACAGATAGCCAAGCGTCGCAGGAGTATGACCGTGCCGAGTCGTATAATCGTAGACGAGCTTGTCAATTTCTTCCGTGGAAATCCCAGGCAAGATAAAGGGCCTGAGATAGTCCATCAAGCTCGCATTAAACTTCCCTGCAGCACGCATTGAGTCTCGCTGAGACTCATTCAACAGAAGCTTGCGGTTGCCCTGCATTGTGGTATCAGCATTCGGGTTAGGCTTGGCCGAAAAAGCAAAACGCATTTTTTACGACTACTAAAGGATAAAGATTTAATTTAAGGGTTCAGCCGGAACCAAAAAATCAAGTGTAGCCTCCTTCTTACGGCAAGGAAAGTCAGACTCGACGGCGATCAACCGCAAATCGATGCAAAAAACTTATTGAAACACAAACAATCATCGCGAGCGATTGCATTCGACCTGATCGGGAAATTCTCAAGGTTAGGCAAGACTCCCCGCTGTGCCTTATCGGGGCGCCCTTCGAGGCTTGGTACTTGGCGTGGTTCGACGTAATTCCTGGAAGACAACGTCGCGAGTACTGAAATCTGTTAGCTCAGTCAAGCAACGGGAATAATGAAAGCAACCGAGATCTTGTCGCCTACTGGTATCCCGATTCTGGAAACGGTAGTCTCAAACAAGAAAGATCCGACCGATCATTTCGTAGGTAATCCTTTCCCACAGACACCCCGGCCTCCGAAGGAGAAGAAAGTCATGGCAACCATCACCAGTCCCGTTCGTTCCCCGAGAATTCAGCACACAGACTGCTTTATTGATGGAGCCTGGGTTCCAGCAGCATCTGGAAAAACCTTTGAAACAATTAACCCAGCCACCGAGGAAGTCATTGCCGAAGTCGCCGAAGGTGACCAGGAGGACATAGACCGAGCAGTGAAAGCAGCCAGGAAAGCCTTCGACAAAGGCCCTTGGACGCGAATGGATGCCCGCGATCGTGGCAAGATGATGTATCGTCTCGCGGACCTCATCGAGGAAGAAGCGGATGAGCTCGCAGCGTTGGAGTCTTTGGACAACGGAAAGCCGTTTAAAGAAGCTCGAACAGCCGACCTTCCCCTAGTTATCGACTGCCTTCGTTACTACGCAGGTTTCGCCGACAAAATTCACGGCAGCACGATTCCGATTCGCGGCAATTATCTGACCTACACCCGAAAGGAACCGGTCGGAGTCGCTGGGCAAATCATCCCATGGAACTTCCCGATGCTGATGGCCGCTTGGAAGTGGGGACCGGCCTTGGCTGCTGGTTGTACCATTGTGATGAAACCCGCCGAGCAAACGCCGCTGAGCTGCTTAAGAATGGCTCAACTTGCTTCAGAAGCTGGAATTCCCAATGGCGTAATCAACGTTGTGCCTGGCTTTGGCCCTACCGCCGGTGGCGCGTTGGTAGCACACCCAGGCGTCGACAAGATCGCCTTCACTGGTGAACACCGAACCGCACAGCTCATCATGCGAAACGCAGCAGACTCGCTAAAGCGACTGACCTTCGAACTTGGTGGTAAGAGCCCGAACGTCATTATGGCTGATGCGGATTTGGACAAAGCAGTCGCGGGCTCTTACATCGGACTGTTCCTTAACCAAGGCCAGTGCTGCTGTGCTGGTAGCCGGGTCTTTGTTGACCGCCGAATCAAAGATCAGTTTGTTGAAAAGCTTACGAAGCTTACCCGAGCCCGAAAAGTTGGCGATCCAATGGCTCTGGACACCGAGCAGGGTGCACAAATCGATAAAGCGCAATTCGACAAGATCATGCACTACATCGAAAAAGGCAAAAGCGAAGGCGCAACATGTGTCTCCGGAGGCGAACGAGCGGGCGACAAAGGTTTCTTCATCCAACCAACCGTCTTCGATAACGTCCAAGATTCGATGTCGATCGCGCAGGACGAAATTTTCGGTCCCGTCATGTCCGTACTCACGTTCGATGACTGGGAAGAAATGGTGGAACGAGCGAACAATACTTTCTACGGCCTCGCAGCAGCGATCTGGACAAAGGATCTTTCCCGAGCACACGACTTTGCACGTCGCGTTCGCGCCGGAACAGTCTGGGTTAACTGCTACGATGTGTTCGACGCGGCAGCTCCCTTTGGCGGCTTCAAGATGAGTGGCCAAGGTCGAGAGATGGGCGAAGAAGGCCTCAAGGCGTACACGGAAGTCAAGACGGTCACGATTAGCTTGAGTTAGTAAGTTAACCCTGAATGCTGATCGGATTTAAATCCATTACGCAAGCAGTGATAAGCACGGCAAAAAGTAGGATGGGACCATTGTCCCGTCTGAATGTCCCGTCTGATTGCTCGTTCGGGACAATGGTCCCTAAATTACATTATGTGTCGCTCAGCCTACTGAGCGACACAAAAATTGACTTACGATGCCAATCCCTAGAAAAGAAGAACAATGCGGGCCGAGATAATTTCGATCGGTGATGAAATGACTAGCGGTCAACGGCTGGATACAAACAGCCAATGGCTTAGCCAGAAGCTTTCCGATCTCGGCGTGCAAACGCTCTTTCATACAACCGTTGGCGATGATCTACCCTCGAATGTCGATGTCTTGCGCATCGCCGCCAAAAGGGCGAACATCGTTATATGCTCGGGAGGTCTTGGACCAACCGCCGACGATTTGACTCGCGATGCTCTTTCACAGGCTTTTGATCGGCCACTGGAGTTACGGCATGATGCGCTCGAGCACATCGAGTCGCTCTTCGCCGCCCGCAAGCGTGCGATGCCCGAGCGTAATCGTATTCAAGCAATGTTTCCGATGGCGTCGAAGATTATCCCAAACCCTCACGGAACGGCTCCGGGGATCGATCTTGCTGTTAACACTTTTCGTCAAGATGGATCGATACAGTCCTGTCGCTTTTTCGCCTTACCAGGCGTTCCGGCTGAGATGAAGCAAATGTGGACAGAGACAGTTCAAAAACGACTTCAATCTGAAATGGGGATTGGCCAACAGCAGTGGTTCTATTTCGAGCTGAAAGTTTTTGGAATCGGTGAAAGCGACTGCGAAGCACTGCTTCCAGACCTGATTAAGCGCGATCGCATTCCAAGAGTTGGGATCACAGTCCACCAAGCGACAATTACTCTTCGGATTGCGGTTCTCGCAAAAGATGAATCCGAAGCTCGTGTCATGGCAGAACCGACTAAGCAAGAAATTCATAAAGCGCTTGGTGAGCTGGTTTTTGGAGCTGACCATCATGAGCTTCATCACGTAATCCATGACAAATTGGTCGCTGCGGGTCAAAGCCTTGGCGTCATCGAGTTTGGTGATGCGGCGGTGGTTGCTCCCTGGCTCGCAAGCTTGAGCGATCCAGATTCTGCTCGCTACGGAATGACCGCTTCAAAATGGTATCGATGTGATCCTGTGATGAGCCTTTCCGGAATCCAATCGACCGAACAACAGAATGATAATCGTCTTCAGAAGGCGACCGATTTTCGTAATCAATTTGAAACCGATTGGTGCTTGATGATAGGTCCCTATCCATCACCACAAGCGATTGGAACTATGAATGGATTGCCAACCTTTCGGTTCTCAATAACGATCGTGGCCCCTAATGGAACTATCAGAAGTAATACGATCGAGATGGGTGGCCACCCAGACATCATCCTCGCAAGGCTAGGCAAAACAGGCTTGGATCATTTGCTCAAGCAGATCAAGGCGTACCAAGCCCAGGGGTGAGCCACGTAGTCACGTCTCTCGGAAACATGAAAAATCTGTGTCTCGGAGAGACACAGCTACGAGAAAACAACCTTACCCTAGGCCCTAAACTTCCGAATGGCAATCGCGGACGCTTGTCCTTGCGGTGAATATGCCAAATGAACGAACGCCTCACCGGGATCACATGGCTCTGTGACCATTTTCGTTGGACAGTTCGGATCAGGATTTATACAGTTCTTGGTTGAGAACAATTCACCACTTTGCAAAGCGAGAATACTTGCAGCGACTTCGACCGCTGCACTGCCTGCCCCCAAGCTCCCGAGATAACCCTTGCTTGCAACAACAGGTACATTCTTGTTTTCACCAATGCAATCGTGGATACCTTGCGATTCGGCGATATCCAAAGGAATGTCACCGCGACCGGCTGCGTGAATGTGCCATCGATTACCGAGTTCCTTTTCAGCCTTCTTGAGAATTCCGCCAAGAATGTTTCTCGTCGCTTGCCGAATATGATCGCCAGTCTGAGTTCGGCCTACGGTCGTGGCACTTGAGGCAACGACTTCGGCGAGAATAGTCGCGCCGCGTCGAGTCGCATTCTCGAGCGACTCGATTACAAAAGCTGCCGCTCCTTCGCCAAGCACGATACCATCGCGATGACTATCGAATGGTCGGCACATTTCAGAAGGATCGGTGCGGTCCTTGGCGAGTGTTTCTT
>JAIYDQ010000459.1 GCA_027487375.1 Planctomycetaceae bacterium | reverse complement strand
TGCAATGGCTCACGCGTTCGTCCGGAAGCGGCACATGCGAAGTTCCGCGATCAAACGATTGCAGATTTCGTTGCAATGCCATTGAGTCATCTTCTCAGCTTTGTTAACGACTGTAAGCTCGATCAACGTGAACGCAAAATCGCAGGCGAGCTGATCCGTGAAGTCCAGCAGCGGCTAGCCTTCCTCGTTGAAGTAGGACTCGATTATCTGTCGCTTGGTCGTGCTGCCAATTCACTCAGTGGCGGCGAGTCGCAGCGAATTCGATTGGCAGCCCAACTCGGTAGTGGGCTTTGTGGCGTGTTGTATGTGCTGGACGAGCCGACCATTGGGCTTCATCCGCGAGATAATCACCGACTCGTTACAGCACTTCATCGCCTGCGTGATTTGGGAAACACGCTTATTGTGGTTGAGCACGATCGTGATGTGATTTCTGGAAGCGATTATCTTTGCGATTTCGGCCCTGGAGCTGGCTATCTAGGAGGCCGTATTGTTTCCAGCGGTACACCCAAAATCGTGGGAGCTGATCCTGCAAGTGTAACGGGGCCTTTTATTAGCGACCGCAAATCGATTCCTATTCCATCTAATCGCCGCGAAGTTCCGATGGCTGCAGGCGAGCTCTTTGACGATGCGAGTTACAACGTTCAGCATCCCATGCGAATCGGCATTCGAGGTGCGCGAGCCAATACACTTCGAAGCGTCGATCTAGATATCCCGCTGGGAGTATTGGTGGCGGTGACTGGGCCGAGTGGTTCAGGAAAAAGTAGTTTGATCAATGACCAACTTTATCCGCTCCTGGCGCGGGCTTATCATCGTGCGCATTACAGCTCGCGTGGTAATGAATCGATCAAAGGTCTGCCTGGGCTTTCAAAAGTCATTCGCGTCGATCAATCACCGATCGGTTCTACGCCTTCATCGAATCCAGCCACGTACACCGGAGTCTTCGATACGATTCGTGAGTTGTTTGGCAAACTGCCTGATGCAAAAGCTCGTGGGTTTACGTCTCGCCAATTCAGTTTCAATGTTCCTGGAGGCCGATGCGAGAAATGCGAAGGCGTTGGTAAATGCAAAATTGAGATGCATTTCTTACCGGATGTTTGGGTTGAGTGCGATGCATGTCATGGAAAGCGGTATACATCGGAAACACTCAGCTTTCGCTATCGCGGCAAGTCGATCTATGACGTACTGCAGATGACAATCGACCAAGCCTATGAGCTCTTTATCAATCTTCCGCAAACGCGTCGTATTCTCTCTACGCTACGCGACGTAGGCCTTGGTTATGTTTCGCTCGGCCAGCCAGCACCAACGCTCTCCGGTGGCGAAGCACAACGCGTCAAGCTCGCCTCCGAGCTCGCGAGGCCATCGACAGGCGACACAATGTACTTGCTTGACGAACCGACAACAGGTTTGCACTTCGAAGACATTGCAAAGCTCCTGAAAGTCATGCACAGTTTGGTTGACTTAGGAAATACGGTCGTTGTAATCGAGCACAACTTGGACGTGATCAAGTCTGCTGATTGGGTGATCGACATGGGGCCGGAAGCAGGATGGGGAGGTGGTCAAGTCGTTTATACGGGTACTCCGGAAGATTTAGTTGCTTATGCACGTTTAGAACGTCAAAGCGCGGAGAAGCCAGCCAAGAAGCGGCGTTCGGCAAAAGCAGACCCTGTGCAGAACAAAACGATGCTCCGAAGTTACACAGGAGAAGCTCTGGCGGAAGTTTTGAGTAAAGGACCCTATGAGAAGCGAGAGTTCTTTAATCCACTTGCTGAAAACTTGCCACGCCAAGGTGATATCACCATATCGCAGCTTGCAAAAGAGTCGCGTTCTCCTTGGGAAATCGATGGCCGCAAGTGGCATCTCGAAACCAGTTTGACTCGCTCCGGTGCAACTCCGCGTTGGGATCGAACGATGCTTCGAATGTTGGTCGACAGGATCGAGGCGTCAGAAAAGTTGGGTGAGATCGTTTGGAACGCTAACAGCATGATCGAAGTCCCGGCACAAAAGAAAGGTCGCGGTTGGTTCTTACATGCCTTTACCGTCGAGGAAAACTGGCTGAAGCTCAAGTTTCGCATTCCCCGTAGTAGCTACACCAAGCAAAGACTATTGGAAATATTTCAACTCCCTCCATTGTCTTCACTGCCCGGTTTGAATTTGGTGAATAGAGATGCAAGAGTTGCCGTGAGTGTCGGAGACGATTGGTTGGAGTTAGAACTGCGACCCTACCTCCGTCAGGAAATCGACAATGAAACCTTTTGGAGTTGGTTAGACGAAGCAATTCAACATTTTGCGGATGCGAGTTTTTAAAGCTCGGAAATGAATGAGGAAGTTCTAGCAGTGTTCACAAAATCCTGGGTTCTCATCCTGCATTGCCTAGCAACCTTTGTCATGGTGGGTGTGATTTGGCTTGTGCAGTTGGTTCACTATCCGTTGATGAGCTTTGTGGAGGTGTCGCGGTTCTCGGAGTTTGAGCAGATGCACCGGGCGAAGATCTTTTGGATTGTTGCACCGGCCATGTTGATCGAAGGGGTGACGGGATTGTGGCTTGCCATCTCGGTGCCAAGTGGTGGAAGACGCGTGTTGGCTCGCATTGGTTTATGCTTAATCGCCGTGATTTGGCTCAGCACCGTTTTTATTCAAATCCCCCTTCATGATGCTCTGCAGACGCAGTTTCTTCAGTCAGACTTGGATCGTATAGTTGCCACCAATTGGTTGCGTACGATAGCATGGAGCCTTCGCGGTGCGGTATGTTTTTTTCTATTGACTACGATCGATGATCAACTGGGGCTATGGCAACTGAAGAAGAACGGAAACAAAAGCTAACCAAGATTCTTTATGCGATTCGGACTCTGCCCGAATTTTCTAGCGATGATGCAAAAGATTTGTGTAAAGACATTTCACCAGCATATGTAACGAAGACACTCAAGCTATTGTTAAAGGAAGGGCATCTTGGCGAGGTCGAGCGTGACAAAACGAAGGTATTGGTCTGGACACAGAAGAAGCTCGGAGTGGACTTTGATCAATGGATCGACCGTCAAGTTTACGGCGAACAGATTAAGCAGACTCCGGAAGAGGATCGTCCACGTGAGCGATTGCTGCGCGATGGGCCAGAGAGTTTAACCGACGCAGATTTGATCGCGATTTTGATTCGTGTTGGTGTGGTTGGCGAATCGGCGGTTCAGGCTGGCAGAATACTTGCTAATCGATTCTCTGGTAGGATCGCTTCATTGGCCGATACAAGCCTGCATGAGTTGCGCGGAATGAGTAAAGCCATAAGACGCGATAGCTATAGTCAAATCATGGCAGGTATTGAATTAGGGCGTCGCATTGCTGCTGTTCACGACTTGGAGAAGCAAGTACCGATACGAATACGTGGCTCGGATGATGCGATTCAGTATTGCGCAAGAACTTTTGCGAGGCTGGCAGTGGATGGGAAGCAAGAGCAGTTCCATATTGTGACGTTGGATACACAATATGGTCCAATCGCCAATCACTTGATAACGATCGGAACATTGGATGCGAGCTTAGTTCATCCGAGAGAAGTTTTTCGGCCCGCGATTCGTGACGCAGCAAGCGCGATCATCCTTGTCCATAATCATCCCTCGGGTGATCCAACTCCCAGTCGCGAAGATCACGCGGTGACGAAGCGGCTTGAACAAGTGGGAGACACAATCGGCATTAAGGTGCTCGATCACATTGTCGTGGCGAAGGAAAGATGCGTCAGCATTCTTTCGGTGCGGTGATCTCGTAACAAATTCATATCAAATGAAAAAGAGCACCCGTTTATAAGCGAATGCTCTTTGAATATTCGGTTTGAACTATTTACATTTCCAAGATGATTTGCACCTCAATCAAAATTGAGGCGTGTACATCGTCGCTTCTCAGTCACTTCACAAAATTGTTAAGCGGATTAGGCGATACTTGTAAATTTGTTTTCACGTAGCTGCGTCTCTCCGAGACGCAGGAATTTCGCGTCTCCGAGAGACGCTACTACGCAATCAGAACCAGCCCTAGGCCATGTCTTTGAGCTTCTTCAAAGGACGGCATCGAACAGTCTTCGAAGCTGGCTTTGGTTCGGCCCATTGCATTTCGCCGGTGGCTGGGTTTCGAACTTGACGCTTTGGAAGAGCTTTCTTGTCAACGCGGACAACTTTGCAGATATCAGGAATCGTAAATAGTCCTGGACCCTTCTTGCCAACTGCTTTGCCAATCTCTTCCTTGAGTGCTTCAAACACGTCGACAACTTGTTTCTTGGTGAGGCCAGTGGTCTCTGCAATGTTTGCGAACAGCTGTGTCTTTGTCAGCGGCTTTTCTTTGCTAGCTGCGGCGGCTTTTGCCATCGGATAAATCCCTTTCGATAACTGAAATTTGAGTTCAACAACGTTGGAAGACTGAACACAACGCCTGAGGGCACGATTAAAAGCCTTCGCCTATAAATTGCAACTAGGAAAGGGGCTGTTTTCCCACAAAATGCACTGAAATTCCTTAGAAAACCCAATTTTTCGTGAGTTTTCTTTGACTTATCAGGTCCAATCGGCACTTAACGGGACTTAACCGCCGCTTTGATCGGATGAATCCATGAACAAATGAAAACGGCTTCGTGATTTTCACAAAGCCGTTTTCGTTAAGATTGTTTCAGGAGCGGTCACTGATTCGAATCGGTGAACTCGTCATCAATTTAGAACGAGAAGGAGAGTCCTAAATCGATTCCATGTAGATAGAAGCTATCGTTAGCGAATCGCGGTTGCGGGGCTACTGGTGCGCCGATCGGCGTGATGTCGATGTTCGTGTCCATGAGGCCACCGGACATGGCCACATCGGGGAAGAATAAGAAGCTATAGCCAACATTGAACATCACCTTCGGTGTGACTTGGTAGCGAAGCTTCGCACCAGCCTCTGGTAGGAATGTGAAGACATCGCGAGTTTGCGTACCAATGTTTCGAGCGTAGAAGCCTTGGTTGTTTTGGAGATTATTTCCCGAACCTGCTACTGTTCCAACTTGACGCATGTTTCCAATGGAGACTTTGCTCAGAGTCGAAAAGGTCCAGCAGCCTCGAGTGATATCGGTCGTGAATCCAATGTGCCCACCGTGGAAAGTGTTTTGTGTGCTGAACTGATCATTGAATGTTTCTACAGTTCCATCCGGTGCACCACCAGTGATGCCATCGACAGTCCTGGATAAGATTCCTAACGAGTCGTCCAGTCGAGCAAACGTGTAACCGCCGAGGAGATCAGCTCGAGCCGTTTGGGCTCTTGCTAAAAGAAATCGGCCATAAGCTTCTGCTTGAAGGAAAGAGGTTTGATTGTTTACTGTGATCGAGCCGGTGTCAGCTCCGTTAACGCCAGTGTCTAAGGCGACAAGGAAGACATCTGGTGCTGCACCGGATACGTTGAAGAATGGAAGTCCAAGTGATGTCGGATTCGGACCGTTGCTTACGAATGACTGAGTTGTGTCACCCGTGAGTAAAGTGGTGAATCGGCCACCGATACCAGTTGTTTCACAATCGTCTAACCAAACACCTACGTTAGCACGAATCCCAGGAAGAAGACCACCACCTAATGGTGCTTGGTTGCCGCCGGCGAGTACGTTATTGGGAGTCAAGCTGCCGACTGGTCCGGAAACAACCAGTGGCGGAGTGCTGCTATTGGGTCCCCACCAAAGCAAGGCGTCGACTTCGGCCCAGCCAAGTTTCGCGAGCTTCGTGCCACAGGTATTCGTCCCGCAGCCCGATGTGCAGGGCATTGATTCGGAGCTACCAACAACCGAGTCGTAGATGCTTCCGGTGTTGTAGGAAACGGGTGCCGACGGGACTTGGTAATTCGCGGCGCCCGGTGCTTGCAGATGGCTTGCCGTGTAAAAGTCACCTTGCTGTGTTTCCAGAAAATCGGGAGTTCCGCTAAAGTCCGATGCGGTTCCCGTGTTTTTCCGGAATGCCTCAGGTCGATTATCGGCTTCTAAGGTTTGTGCTTGGTTGGTTACGCTTTCCGCTACGGAGTCTGACTCATCTCCAATGCGGCCGACACTGCTCTGCGGACGCGCCGGTTCTTGCCCTGAGGCATGCTCGAGAATATTCGCGAGTCCTAGCGGAACGATCATCCCACCGAGAGCTAATGAAAGGGCCTTACGATTCTTATTCATGTTTGAGTCTCGCATTTCGGTATTACTCCTACAACCTGTGCTTAAGGATCGACTGTTGTTGGCGATACCTGAGGAAAAATCGATTCCAGCAGAACATTCCCCCTAGGTTATCTATTCGACTCAGGCCGCCTCGCTTCCTGTCGATGGTGTACTGGTAATGCAGAATTAAAACTCAACGACGAATGATTCGGTTAAACTATTGCCTAAGCATTCCTGCTCGGAAATAACCTTATCGACGACCAATATGAGCGATTCGACACCCTCTTCTTCTGACAGCAGCTCCCACGTTGCACAGACTGCTGCACAGACTACTGCGCCCGCCGATTACAAGATTCCTTCGCGACCGCGAGTCTCGGCCGGTTGGAGGATGCCAGGGGTGGCACGCTATAAAATCAATCAGTGGATCCAACAGCTCGCAGCGGTCAATGCCCTCGAAGAATCCCGCAAGCTGCTGACCGATCCACAGCTTCGCAAGGAGACTCGATCGCTCCAGTACCGCGCGAAAAGTGGAGAGCCCGCCGAATCGCTGTTAGCGGAAACCTATTCGCTGGTTCGCGAAGCGGGGCGTCGAGCCCTCAATATGAGGCACTACGATGTTCAAATTCTCGGTGGGACTGCTCTCTTTCATGGCTGCATTGCAGAGATGCAAACAGGTGAAGGTAAAACGCTCACCGCGACTCTTCCGCTCATTCTTCACAGCGTGATTGGCAAGGGAGCCCACCTTGCGACCGTGAACGATTACCTTGCACAGCGTGACGCCGAATGGATGAAACCGATCTATGATGCACTCGGGCTAAGCATCGGGATTGTGCTGACTGAGAGTCAACCTGATGAACGACGCCGTGCTTACAATGCCGATGTCACCTACGGAACCGCAAAAGAGTTTGGCTTCGATTTTCTTCGCGACCGATTGCTTATGCGAGCTTCTGGGCGATCACTAAACGATTTTCTTGGGGCCGGTAGCCAAGACCGATGGGCTTCCTCGGGTGATCAACCGGTTCAACGTGGAATGCATTTTTCGCTTGTCGATGAAGCCGATAGTATTCTTATTGACGAAGCTCGCACGCCCTTGATTATCGGATCGTTAGGCGATCAAGCTCGCGAGATTGTTATTGCAACGTATCGATGGGCCGCGCAACATGCTCCGAAGTTTATTCTCAAAGAACATTACACGATTGAAGAAGAATCGCGCCGCATTGAATTGAACTCGAAGGGACGAGGCTTCACGCGATCGCTACCTCGCGAAGAGGACGTCCGTTTGGCTTCGCTCTTAGATCTTTACGAATACATTGAACGAGCGATCCGCGTTCACTTAGACTACCACCTCGACCGTCAGTACGTCGTGCGTGATGGAGAGATCGTTATCGTCGATGAGTTCACGGGTCGACTAGCTGAAGGTCGGAAATGGCGTGACGGTATTCACCAAGCAGTCGAAGCGAAGGAACAAATTGAAGTCTCAGTACCAACCGGCCAAGCTGCACGAATTACCGTTCAAGATTTATTTCTTCGATATAAATACCTTGCTGGTATGACTGGTACAGCAGCAAGCAGTGCTGGTGAGCTCTACAAGATCTATAAAACGCCAGTTATCCAAGTTCCAACCAATCGACCTCCGCGTCGAGAGCGACTTGAAGATCGAGTCTATGGAACAATGCTCGATAAATTTGCGGCCATTGTCGACGAAGTGAAGTCAATTCACGATCAAGGCCGGCCTGTGCTGATCGGAACGCGTTCAATCGACAAATCGAATATCCTTGCCGACCTTCTCCGTAAAGCAGGCATGAGTGTTCAAGTCCTGAACGCAAACGAGATTGAACGAGAAGCGGAGATTGTTGCCGAGGCAGGTAAATTCGGACAGATCACAGTAGCAACCAACATGGCCGGACGAGGAACGGACATCAAGCTTCAGCAAAGCATTCGGGACATCGGCGGTATGTTCGTCATCTGTACCGAACTTCACGACGCAGCACGAATCGATAGGCAGCTCATCGGGCGTTGCGGTCGTCAGGGAGACCCTGGAACCTATCGCCAATATCTATCACTAGACGACGATATCCTTCGAAATGGTTTAGGTACTAAGACGTCTGACCGCTTAAAAGCAATCGGCAAGGCCAGTCCAGGCCCATTCAACCGATATGCTCAGCTATTCGGTAAGGCTCAGCGACGTGTCGAGCGTAAATACTTCCGACAGAGAATGGCACTTCTGTATCACGAAAAGGAACGAACGAAAATCCAACGCGAAATGGGTCAAGATCCGTATTTGGACACGGCCGAGTAAAGGAAGTTGCTAGTTGCTAGTGGGCAGATGAAGGGGGACTTTCAGGGGCAATAAGGGCCTTGCCTGGGGGGCCTGATGAAGACTGAGCCGTGAGCGCTAGCTCCGGGTTCTCGCCGCCCCATCTCTCCATCCAAGACAAGCATAAATCGCCGCGTGTCACCCGTGGCTAGCGCCATAGGCTCAGGAAATTTTTTTCGTTGTGACCGAAGGTGTCAAAGGTGGAAACGATGATTACTTTTGTCAGGCAGCGATGTTGCTTCCTGGTGAGAGTCTAGAATGGTTTCCGCTGCGTTCAATCAAGGAAGAATCGCGATGTCGAAATTTTATGTTACTTGTGGCGAGAAGAGTCTTGTTGTCATTGCTGACAGTGCAGAGACAGCTGCGATGCGATTGATGGATGCATCGTTGGCTGAGCACACTTGGATTTACAGTGACAGTGAACTTCGCGAGCAAGATCGTCGAGACCATATCGCGTTGGAGGCTCTATTGAATCTTGGCACAACGGTTATGGTGAGCGAACGAGGGCTTGGGAGAGGTGAGGTTCTCGAAGTTGGAGTACCTGAGCTGCTGGAGCAATGGCACCAATTGATGACTGCGTTGAGTAGATTATTTGCCAAAATATGATACCGCTGGAGGTCTTAATTCGCATAAAATTGCGACACACCATCTCCACACGGTGGCGATAACATCGAAAGCCTCAGCCGTTGGCGCTAGACACGGGTTACACGGTCCGACGGATGGTTCTCGTGGTCGTACTTGAATTCGTCCGTTCGAGTAGGATAGGCTTCCAGCCTGTCGAATGCGAAACCGACAGGCTGGAAGCCTATCCTACGAAATAGTAGCTCGCACTCCAACAAAAAAAGCCGCGTATATCACTTGGACATACGCGGCTTTTATTTATAACCAATCGGTCTTATTCAAAAGCGGATCCGTCGATGGTTTCGCCGAAATCACGCGTTTGCAATTGGAACAAGGTCCTTCGCGAAGCGGATTCACTTACGAATCGAGTGCTTCCGTCACCGAAGCAAGCGTTCGCACCACCTGTGTGGAAGCTAAACCACTCGTTGTTTGGACCGCAGTCGTGGTAAACCCATGGGCATCCACCGGCGGAGACAGCTCCTGGAGGGCCACCCTTAGGATTCTTGTTGTTGTTCAACTCCTTCGAAGCGCCCGAAGACGAATCTGGTTCTGCCCAACGCCAGTGGCGGCGACCTTTTAGGTCGATTGGATCTAGGTAGGAGTTTGGATTCTGAGTACCGGCAGCAGCCGCGTATCCAGGATCATCAACGTGCATGATTTCGCTTCTGCCAGCATCTTCATAGAACATAATGGAGTTGGATAGCCCGTCCGATGTGGAGGCAAGCTTCGCACCACCTTGACCAACTTCGAATCCAGAGCCAGGAGCAAAAAGTTGAGCCGATGGAAGCAACTGGAATGCCTTGTTACTTGTGGTGGTAGTGGTGAGAACATCTGCAGCTGCACCAGAATATTGTTGATAGAACCTTGTTTCGTAAGGCTCTGGAGTCAACATGGTCTTATAAATTCGTGCGGTGTATTGAGGGCTCGTTCCAGCGATATTGAGAACGGCAAGGTCGGCCGCACCAGCTGTCGCGTATGGAAGTGGAGCATAATCGAGCACACCGTACCCAAAGCTATCCCGATTATTCGGTCGATAAGCAGTTGCCGAAGGGCAAATGTACGATGGAATTACTGCTCCAGGGCCTTCACCTCTAGAAGCACTGATGGCGTTGCCGAGTGTTGTTGATCCGGCAACGTTTTCGTTGTGGCGAAGTTTCAAGTTGAACGACTGATAAACGTTATCTTGCTCCATGTAGGGGAGAATCATCGTTGTCAACGCTTGCAAGCACTGAGCTCGTTGAGTAAGGCCAGTCGAGTTGACGGCAATGTGCTCACCGGATCGTGGAAGACGCTTGTAAGCGCTTTCAAAGTTCAAGGTTGCCAGGGCCAATTGACGCATGTTGCTTCCGCAGCTCATACGGCGAGCAGCTTCCCGGGCTTGCTGAATGGCCGGCAAGAGCAAACCTGCCAGAACTCCAATGATCGCGATAACGACCAACAGTTCGACCAGCGTAAACCCGACTCGGGCTCGTGCCAATCTCGAAACAAATATCTTCGACATTTCAAAAACTCCACATAAAAAACTGATCCATGACGACGATACCTGTTTATCGCGTCCATTGACGTGGGAGAATGTTAAACGCGGATTGTGAAGATACCGGTTGTTTTGTGTTAAGAATAAGTTAAGAAGCCATGCGGTTTTCCCGCATTTGGGGGCCCAGGCGTTCACTGAGCCAACGCCGTTAGCCTAGCGGGCGCAAGTATTTAGCGTTTCGAATTGGTGTATGGATACTTCCGCCGTGAGTCACGAAACACTTAAAGAAACTCGCGGGTTTTCTCTGAAAGATTTCAAGAGAACCAAGTGAATAACAGCGGCGACTGCCAAGGATTCGCCCACGGTATCGTCGCCCAAAAAATGCTAATCAACAACGACGCCATGATAAATGCTTTGCCCATCCAACTACGAGAGACTTGGTTTAATCCCTCGGGCAAAAAAACGAACCAAGCTGGTATCAACCAAAACATCCACCGAAAACCGCTTGCCACACCCCCATAATTTCTATCGATTAAAGGGCGTGAGATGTAAAAGGCTAGACATACAGTCGTCACACTCATGATCGCAAGGGCGAGCAAAAAGCGATAGCGATCGCTAGGTTGTCGCAACATGGCCGCTAGTCCTACGATACTGCAAAGCCAAAATGGGGTTAGAGACAAAACTCCATGATGACCAATTAAGACATGGAATGCATAGCGAGCGATGCTTGGCTCGCCCAAGTCAACGCCCCGCTTGTTTTTGGGAAGCCAGTAGGACTTGGGGTAGTCGTACCAATCGTTCCATTGGTGGATGGCCCAATTCTCGCCATCACGTACCACAGCGAACCGCTTCGACAAATCGGACTCTGTTTTAAAGCTTGCTTCCCAAGTATTCTCCCTTCGCGCGGGCTGAATAGAAATGGGGGCCATTATACGCTCATTTGCGCCCAGCAACGCTTTTCCGATCGCTGCTAGGTCTGTTGCGGTCGGTTCTTGGGTAGTCTGACTCGAGTCTGCAATAGACAAAGGTATTGTCGTTATCCTTGTCCCAAGTTCTTCGCGATGCGCGTAGGGGGGCTTCAGATCTCCATAGGCAATCCAATTCGTCACTGCAAACGCAAGCGCCACAGGGAGCATTCCGAAAACCATCCATGCAGTTCGACTAATCGATCGCGTTAGAAGCCATACCAAAGGTATCAATATCGCAGCCCATGCAAGGGCCGGCAGGTCGCAGGCGGCAGTAAAGCTGGCTGCAATACCAAGCAGAATGCAATCGCGAATGGAACGCCATGAAGTAGTTTGCTCAGTACCCGAACCAGCCACCATCCGCAACAGGACTAGGCTTGCAGCCATCGATATGGCGGCCGGCAAATGATTGTTAATTGTGTTTGTAAAGGTCGTTAAAAAGGTTCCAAACAGTACGAAGCTCAGCAGAATCATTTGCTGCCACGAGTCATGGACGCTTCGAAGAATCCACATCCAACATCCAATCCAGAACAGCGTCATCGGAAGCCATTGCGTCACCAACAAGAGTGTGCGTCCCACTTCAAGTGGTGCGTCTGAAAGCCGTCGATTCCACAGGGTCGCGATTGGCGAACAGACCGCAGCATACATGACGGAAAGTAGTGGTGGCTTGCTTGAGTAGTAATGCTCTGAGCCGTCGGTTTCGGTCTTGCGAACCATATCAATCGAATACCAAGTCCTAAACTTATTGCTGGTATCACGACGATCTAAAAACCGATCAATAACAAACGATCCATCTTCAGTAAGCGATGCAATGGTGCACCACCTACTGCGGTCATTTGCGCTCAAAAAAGGGGTTTCACCATGCGGTGCGGCTGCAACGGTAAGAATGCGAACCAATTGAATTACGGCAGCGACTAGAACTAGCACCAGCAGCGGATCGAATAACGAATATGTCCTAGATTGCGAAGCGTGCTCAGACATCAGTGGAACTTTCATTTATTGGTTTTCATGAGCCGTAGGCGCCAGCCTCGGGCGACATCTGATTAGATGTCGCATGATTAGAGGCGGCAGGATCTTTACCCGTAGCAAGCGCCATTGGCTCAGTAATCATCGACTCACTATTGGATGGGCGGGAGACTTTTTCGCTGATTGCATAAGGCGCAGATGTCGATCTTTGTGTTGCTATGATCAGCTCGGCTAAAATCCCCATAACAACCAGTTGCACTCCAACGATAATCGCTGCCATTGCGTAGTAGAAAATCGCACGTTGATGCAGATGGATTGGAGCTTCGCTGGAAATGGTTCGACTAAGAAACCACCAAAGGGTCAGCCAGCTCAGCGAGAGTCCGCCGAATAAAAGGCTGGTTAAGCCGACGGAACCCAACAAGTGAGACGGACGCTGGCGATATCCGGTCAGCAAACTAACAGTCATCAAATCCAAGAAGCCCTTCGGTAGTCGCGTCCATCCATACTTAGAAACACCATGTTGACGAGGCGAGTGATGGACAGCCAACTCCGTCACGCGAAAACCACGTGCCGCGACTAAAGCAGGAATGAATCGATGCATTTCGCCATAGAGCTGTATTTCATCGAGTGCCTCACGTCGATAAGCTTTCAGACCGCAATTATGATCGTGCAGCTTTAGTCCGGTGATCCAATTGACGAGTGCATTAAATCCCAACGACGGCCATCGTTTGTGCCAAGGGTCTTGTCGCTCTTTCTTCCAACCGCTCACGCAATCAAATCCGTCTTCCAGTCTCGCAACCAAATTGGGAAGTTCTTGCGGTTCGTCTTGGAGATCCGCGTCCATCGTGATAACGATCGGCGCTGAGCATTGTTGCAAGCCAGCCGAAAGTGCGGCCGCCTTTCCAAAATTTCTTCGAAATCGAATCCCGTAAATATAGTCGCTATTGGAGGCGAGTCGTTGGATCGCTTGCCATGATCCGTCGGTTGATCCATCGTCCACTAAAATGATTTCAATCTGTTTGTTGCACGCTTTGGCAACAGAAGCTAGCTGGTTGCAAAGCGGTTCAAGTGTCGCTTGCTCGTTGAGCAGCGGAATCAATATGGACCAATCGGGCTTCTGGGTAAGGCTAGGCATAAAGTTGATAATCAGTAAGCGTGGGAAACAACATGCTTATCTTAATCGAGATCGCGGATTCGGGGTTGGGTGGATGAAGTCTGAGCCGATGACGCTAGCCAAATGGTATTCAATTTAGGGGGCTGCTTTAGAATAATGAACACCGAACAAGGAATACCGAATTTCGAAGTGTCATGTGGTTTCTTTCGAAATTCGACATTCCTTGTTCGATATTCGATATTGTTTTTTAAACCGTAGGTTTAACGTGCGTGCCATCGGGTGCTCGTTGCGGATTTCGATTTTGCCAACAGTTGCCAAACAGGACCCAGGACTATCGTCAGCGGCTCAAAGGATTCTGAGGTACCAATAATTATGCCGGAGGTCCTCCTTTTGCCGCGCTCCGTGATGCAAAGCTGGTTATACCCGCCATTGCGAGCTCGCTGACAAGATTCGTGATTCGGTACAAAACGGCAGCGGCAAGGGCAGGTGCGTATCCGACTATCGGAGCCAGTAACAGCGTCACGATCAGTTCGCGGACACCAGCTCCTCCGGGCAGCATCGATAAAAATCCGATGACAAACGCTAAGGAAGCGGTTGCTATGCATAAGACCCAAAGCTGGAGACTGGTGGCGATATCACCCGAGTAGACGCCAGCGAGAAATTCCGGAAAGGCATCGCGAAGGACTTGCGGCGAAACGGCTGCCACGGCTGCAAACAGGCTTGTCCCCATCAATATCCAACCAATTACCGCCAAAAGCCAACACCTACAAACGAGCGACCAACCGATTTCGTGTGAGTTTCTCTGGCCATCCTTTTCTATTCTTGGAAGGCGTTTGCGTTTGGCAACTTGCTTCAGCATCCAATTAAATATGGGGGGAATCGTCGGTATGATCGAGCAGAGAGCGGCGGCAATGGAGACGAGAAAAAGCCAACGTGGCGGGCGCGACGCACAAAGCGTGATTGCCCCCAAGGTTCCGGCTGCCGATAGAGAAAGCAGTGTCTCCACAATGACCCCGAGAATGCTCGCCGAAATCGGCACGCCCCATTTGCGCATCGAGGCTGACCGCATAATCGGGACCATCGCTTTACCGGGGACATACTTTCCAAGGCTGCCGACTGCGTAAGCGGCTTGAGTTGGAAGAAACGGCGGGTCCGCGTGAAAGCTACGAAGCACGATCCACCAGAGGATTCCTGGCATTAGTATCGAAAAAAAGCCGAAAACGCAGGACAGCGGAATCCAAACGATACGAATACTCTTCCAATCCATGCGAGTGTTTTGTAGGTCTTGTTTTTCCTTCTCGAAAGTTTGCCGCTGCTGCGAATCCGTGGACAAGGCGATCTGACTGTCGATCTCGGCAATCCGTTTGGCGACCTTGGATTGGGTGTTTTGCAAGTCATTCCAGGCCAACTGCAATGATCGCCCAATACCTGCGACCACCAAGATGCAGATAGCGAAATGGACTGCCAATCGAATCCTTCGCGATGTACCCTTGGGAGTAGCGATTTCCTTTGACGCGGTCATGACTGTAGAATCGGCGTCAGAGCCTACATCACAAACCGCGGTAGAATCCGAAGCAGGATGCGGTATAGAATCCGGTGAGAAATTGCTGGATAGATCGTCTGAATTTTTCACTGGCCGCCAATTTTCGTCTCGAACCAACATCAAGAAAAGGGAATGCAACGGATGAGTCGCTTTGTTTCGCTGATCGTCCTGTTAGCATCTATCGTGGTCATTGGTGCCTTGTTCTACAAGGTCATGATCGGATTCTTCGTGCCGGTATTCTTGGCAGCAGTCCTTGTCATCGTGTTTCGTCCCATGCATCGCTGGGTTCTTGAGAAGGTTGGAAAACGTGAGCATGTTGCCGCCGGTATCACTACTTCGCTGATTATCTTCAGCGTCCTCATTCCGGCTGCGTTGCTATTGGCTTTGGGGGCAATTCAAGGGACAAAACTGATCGGAGGTATTACGCCTTCGACGATCAGTTTAGGGCTAAACAATGCCAGAAAAAGCTTAGGACTCGATTCGCCCGCACATGCAATTATCCAAGCCATACAGAAAGACATTGACGACATTCAAACGACCATCGGAACGATGTCGACTGCGCAGGTACAAGATCCCAAAGGTGCTTTTCGCGGGTTAGATCGAAAGGTCCAAAAGGAGCTCGACGAGCTCTTGCCGACCCTCGCAACGCATCACGTGAATGAGGTCAAGGTGAAGGTGCGGCAGGCTCGGGACGACGCTCCTAATCCAGAGGAGTTTGATGCGTCTGCGATCGAAGCCCAACTGCAAGAGATCGCTGACAACGAGTACAAAGAAACGGCAGCCGTCTGGGTTCCCACGATTCAGAAAGTGAAAGAAGCACTGATAAAGTTGGAATCCAGCGATATTCCAGATGTGATCGAATTGCGAAGTATTGCTCTTCAGCTTGGGGCCACCTGGCAGTCGGCCAAAGAGACGCTCTTGGGTGGTAGGAGCAAATGGTTTGGAAACAGCGTGTGGGCAACCTTTACCGAACTCGCAAATCCATCCGATGAACAGATTGCAACCTTTACCAAGTCTGCGATCGGATACCTGCAGCCAACTCTCATCTCTGCTACCAGCGCGACAGCTGAGTTCATGGTGAAGTTAATTCTTGGTGCGGTGATCATGATTGTGTCGATGTATTTCTTTATCGTAGATGGACCGGGAATGGTTGAATCTCTGATGAAGCTTAGTCCGCTAGATGATCGCTATGAGATGGAATTACTTACGGAGTTCGATCGAATTTCGCGAGCCATTGTATTGGCGATGATTTTCTCGGCGATTGTTCAAGGACTTACCGCTGGGGTAGGTTATTACTTCGCTGGGATGTCATCGTTGCTTTTGTTGACACTCCTTTCGGTGTTAGCAGGTTTGATACCATTCGTTGGCCCGGGTGTCATTTGGATACCGGTATGCATCTATTTGTCCGTCTATCTTGGAGAGCCTACCAAGGCGGTGATGTTGGCGCTTTGGGGCGTGCTGGCCGTTGGTTCGGTCGATAACGTGGTAAAGGCTTATGTGCTTCACGGTCAGAGCCAACTTCATCCACTTTTGGCCTTGCTGAGCGTGCTTGGCGGGGTCTCCTCGCTAGGTCCGATAGGGATTGTTGTCGGTCCGATCGTTGTAGTGCTTTTGCAGACGCTGCTGATGATTCTTCGACGTGAATTGCTGCACTTGGATTCGACCGAAGGTTTGGCAACTGTCGGCGCGCCGGTCAGCATCTCTCCCGCTGCAGCAGATACTGCGGATATTTCGCCTCAAGCCCAATCCACTAACGAAGCTTCCCCTGCCACAATTGAAAACACAGGCCAAACCGGATCGCAAGCCTCGACATCGATTGATGTATCACAGGAAAATGGAAGCGAGACGATTCCGTCACCGCAGGACTTAAAACCAGGACACGAGTAAACAGAGTGAATGCAACGTTCGTTGGAAGAACCGGTCACTGGTTCTCTCTGATGTCATCGCTCGGTGAGCCAAGGCTGTAACAATTCAGACGCCACTGAAAACAGCGACGTGTGCTTGAGTCTTCAGGTTTCGTACAACATCTGCCACGAGTTTCTTCAATGATGGTTATGCGTATGTTTTACGGCTTAAGGTAACGCCTAAGCTGGCGATGATAATGAGCCTCGCGCGGGGCAAGCTGTTGGCATTGTCGGGCTATCTCGATTGCTCGAGAACGATTGCCGAGCCGGAATTCTACTTCGCCTAGAGTGTCGAGATACATGTGATCGTCGACAAG
>JAIYDQ010000439.1 GCA_027487375.1 Planctomycetaceae bacterium | reverse complement strand
TTTAACTACTCAAAGGAAAACTCAGTAACTTGTACATTGCCAAATTCATTCGGAGACTGGACCGCGAATCGTTGTTGGCGAGAATTTTTCGTAGTAGTTTCTATCCAAATGGAAAAGCTCCGAGAGGTTGAGCCCAGCAAGATGAGTAACTTCTGTCGATCTTCTTCATTCTTTACCGTTCTCTCCAAGAGTAAATCCGTCTCGCGAATCGAAGTCTCTCGTATTTCGGAAAGAACGCGACTTGCAAGCGCTTTCGAGACGGCCGCTTGACATACAGCCATAACCGTCTCGTCCGATGCACGGAAAACGTTGAGTTGTCCCGAGCCCAAAAGGGCTAGTTTCCTAGTCATTTTCGCAACTTGACGATCCTCTCCGGCCATCTGACTGACTTGTACCAAATCAAAGACTTCACCCCAACTGCGAAATGCGGGAAACGAATTGTTCGGCTTGGGGGCAACTTCAGCAAGGTCGGTCGCAGTCCCCGTCGAATCGACGGTTTCCGATGATTTCGATTTTTCACTGCTAGGCTTTTTCACAGCCAGAATGCTTGCGCTTGCTCGTACCGGCGCAAGTCGTCTAGTTCGCGATTCGAAAGTACCAGCCAAGTCGCTGACAGCCGTTTCAACAGCTCGAAGACCGCCGATATCGTAGATTGCGTTTAGGTTTGCCTTGGCGTCTTCGTCGGAAACCAATAAGTCAAACACTTGACCACCTAAGATTACACGGTCTTCTAGGATTGCAGGAAGAGCTTTCGCCTTTCCTCGCCCCTGTCGCGTGGCACGATCGGTGAACTCAAAAAGGTTGGGGGCTGAGGCAAGTAAAGTCATCTGGCAGCTATAACTGCCCCATCGACGTTGAATGGACTGTTGCGATTCCATTGCGGAGACACTTGCCAGAAGGCTTCGACGTGCGCTGGCGGTCAATGCGACACCTACCACAATTATCGCCACTAGAACCATCAGTAGGACAAACCCACGCCTACGAGAATTCCTCTTATGCGATTGCTGTTTTGCGCACGAACTTCGCCGCATCACAGATGGATTAAGTGCTTGATAGGATTTACGAGTTGTGTCTTGCATGAACTTGGGTCTGAGAACTTAATCTGGCTCAATGTGTCTTTCTTACTCACCATGGCGCGAGAACGTCTGGTCGAAAATGGTTCTATTGCGTCGATCGACCAACACGACTCGAACCGAGCTGGGCACCACATTTCGTCGAGTTGCCACGTCACTTGATTGCAATGACGAGCCAGCCCCGACGTTATCCGCATCCTCGAAAGCGGATCGATCATTCTGTGACAATGATTCGGACGTGATACCGACCTGATTAGAGCTAATAAACATATGCTGAGCCCCTGCTAAAACGGCTTCCGTAAAAGGCCCTGTGGAGAACGGATTTGATTGGTTCCCTTCCATTTGCGACCGCACTAACATCGATTGCTCTCGATCTCGTCGAATTTCGTAAACCACACGCGCCGGTCGCTGGGTTGAGATAAGCGTGTTTGGATCACGATGAATGAATCCTTCCAACTCGAACCGATCGATGCCAATCCGCATTCGCCTAGCGTTTGAGAAGTCGCGTCGAAGTTGCTCCAAAAGAAGCACATTGCGGATAAGACTCGGGTCATCTCGAGTAGCAACCGAAATTTCGGAAAAGCTGCGTCGAAGGACTCCCATCAACGTGCCCATTAAGACCGATCCCAAAACGATGGCTACTAAAAGCTCGATAAGAGTGAAGGCGTTCCGAGTTGACCTTATCATTGAAACACGCTCATCCCTTGTCGTTGAACCAGTTCAATCGAAGCGAGACTTTGCGGAACTTTTTGGTTTCCAACTTTTCCGAAAATCTCTAACCGAATCACCGCGACTGGCAACCCACATACGGTTCTCGCCCCAACCGGTTGAGTTCGCCAAAGCCATTGCTCTGCGTTAGGAGGATTCACAACCTGATGAACCATGCCAGGATTGCTGCCCCCCTGAGACCCGAAATTCATCGCGGCGATTCTCCCCAGTTCGGTAGCTACGAACCCTTGATCGCGAGTAGGAACGTCACCACGAGTTTCATACCAATTGGTAAGCAGTGTTTCCGCAATATCGTTTGCTTGATGTTTCTGTTTGGCAAGTGCGATCGAATGTTGATGAGCAGAGATGGCTACCAGCGACGAAGCGACCAATGAGCCCATGAGGAAGAGACCAACGATGACTTCCAGAAGCGTAAACGCCTGCCTGAGCCTTAGATTTTCGGTTTTGATTTTCAACTCTATCCCCCTAAAGCAAGTAGGGATCGAACTTCGTTTGAATCGTCATTGAAGAGGACTTGCCCAGTCATTCCTATGATAACGATCCAGCGCATGGCACCACGCTTGGATTCGAGCCGCAATGCGTAGGTCGAGCTTTGGCCAGCGTGAGAGAATATGACTGAGCGCTCGTTTGATTTGCCTGAGCCGATGATAAGCTCGGCAATTTTGAGATTGTCTTTGAGGTCGATTGTGTGGTCCGAATTTTCGTACCGCAGTCGCTTCATCGATTTATCAATTGTTAGACTTCCAGCGGTGGGACTCTTGCGTGATGCATCGCGTTCCTTGCGGTCTGCATTGGCGATTGATTGTGCCAAATGATTCAATCGAGCCTGATCCAATTGGCCTGAGACGGCGAGCATTCCAAGCGTAGAAATCAACCCGAGCATGACAAGAACCGCGACCAGCTCGAGCATGGTGAAGGCGTCTCTTGCGGCTTTACTTTGGTTTCGCATCAAGTGTCTCGCTACTGATATCCGCGTCACCGCCTTCTCCTCCTTCACGACCATCCGCACCTAAGCAAACAATCTCAAAGGGTGAGTTAGCGCCGGGACTCACGTACTCGTAAGGGTTACGCCACGGATCAAGCGGTAGCTTTTTTAGAAAGCCGTCAGGGAAACTTTTTGTTCCCTGAGTCAGTATCTCAATCCCTTCGTCGTTTGTTGGGTAACGCGACTGATCCGCGTAGAAGGACTCGAGTGCACTTACCATCGTCGCGATTTCCGCGCGAGCCGCATTTTGCTTACTCGCAATCAAGTAGCTACGAGTTTGAACGGCGACCAAGCTACTTAAAAGTCCGATAATGATCATCACGACCATTAACTCCACGAGCGAAAACGCTCGTCGTAGGGCGAGTTTTTTCTGCGAGCTATCGACGCTCGCTTCGAGGGGAAAAACAAAATTTGGGAAACGGGGGGAACCCGTTGCTAGCAACATCGGCTCAGGGTTGCCAAAAGGCTTTCGTTGAGACGCTTTGACTGCGATGATATTTGGTTGATATTGCATTTTGGGGCCACCTGACTGAATCTTAAATATCACTTACGACGCCTGAAGGTTACCGGCTTGTAGAATTGGCAAGATCGTCGCCAAGAGTAGGAAACCAACAAATACGGCAAGGACTAGAATTAATACCGGCTCCAGTAGCGCTGTCAAGCGCGCCGAAGCGACTGCTAACTGTTGATTGTAATCATCGCTGAGCCGTGTGAGCATGTCGTCCAGCTTACCCGTGTCGCGACCAACGGAAAAAACGCGAACCGCCAACGGAGGAAAAATCCCAGACCGCTCGAGCGATTCCGAGAGCTCCTTGCCGGCGGCCATGTCCTCGCAAGCAGTCTCGAGTGCTTTGCGGAGCACGCTATTGTTGGTCGAACTTGCTGCGAGCTGAACGGCGTTTGGTAGGGTTAGACCACTACGCGAGAGCAAGCCGACTATCATTGCAATTCGCGATACATTTTGCTTAATCAACATCGTACCGATTAAAGGTAACTGCAGCAGCATCCGATCAAGCCACTCTTTACCACTCTTGGTGCGAAGCGTTGCGACAATCGCGATTGTGACGACAATCAAGCCAGCAAGAAGCCATAGTCCGTATCCGACGACCAATTCGCTCATAGCTTTTGCGACTCGCGTAGGCCACGGAAGAACACTTACGGTTTCTTCTAGATTTTCGAACAAAGGTGGAAGTACCCAGGTCATCAAAAAGATCGTCCCAATCATTCCAAAGACCAGGAGAAATGCAGGGTAGAGCAGGGCGGTAAACACCTTGTCACCGAATTGGGCCATCCGTTGCTTATAGTCTGACAATTGCTCCAAAACGGTTTCCAACGTACCTGCGTTTTCACCGACTTCGATCAAACGAATCGAAGCGATGTCAAAAACATCGGAGTTCTCCATCATCGCATCAGCCAACGAAGATCCCGATGCGACTCGATCTCTTACGCGAATAATCGCTGTTCGAAAAGCTCCTGCATGTTGGGCAGCGAGTGTATCCAAGGCTTCCAGTAACGGTATTCCCGCACGAAGCAGCATCGATAGTTCGTGCGAACCTGTAGTCCATTGCGTTCGGCCACGTCTGGAAGACAACGATGGGATCCATGACCGATTTGAACTTGGATTTGATTCCTGAAGCGACTGAACCAAGATTCCCTGAGCGCGCAATTGATCTCTAGCTTGCCGTGGCGAGTCTGCAACCATGGAGCCCTTGATCGCGAAGCGATTGGAATCGAGACCGTTGTAAGAGAAAAGTGGCATTATCCGACCACCGATTGCAAGCTTGTTACACGCAGAACTTCATCCAGAGTGGTTCGGCCTTGTTTGATTTTATTTTGACCGTCCTCGAAAAGAAGCGTCATTCCCATCTCGATAGCTGATTGACGGATCGTTGTTGCATTCTCGCGGGATTGAATCAGAGTACGGATGCGGTCGTTCGTTACCAAAAGCTCAAACAGACCTATCCGCCCTTTAAAGCCAGATTGCCTACATCGATCACAACCTTTCGGTGAGGCGGTACCATCGTCGTTGGTGACTTTTCAATTCGGGCAAAGCTGCCGAACAAGTCGTTGCGCCAAAGAAGCTACTAATGAACTCGCAACCAAATAGGGTTCAACACCTAAGTCAAGCAACCGAGTAATGGCGCTGGCAGCATCATTTGTATGAAGGGTACTAAAGACAAGGTGCCCGGTCAGCGATGCTTGGATAGCCATATTGGCCGTCTCACGATCTCGAATTTCGCCGACCATGATGATGTCTGGATCTTGTCGAAGGAGGCTCCTCATCCCCGAAGCGAATGTCATCCCTTTTTTCTCATTGATTTGTGTTTGGCTGATACCATCTAACTGGTATTCGATCGGGTCTTCGAGAGTAAGAATATTGGCTTCTTTCGAATTGATTTCTTGTAATGCTCCATAAAGAGTGGTGCTTTTGCCACTGCCGGTTGGACCGGTGACAAGGATCATGCCGTGATCAACGCGGATCAAAGACTGCCATTGCTTGAGGGTTACCGGTGGCATACCGAGCTCGTCCAGGGTGTAAAGCCTTGCACTTTTATCCAGCAAACGAATCACAATACGCTCGTTATGACTTGTTGGCAAAGATGCAATTCGCAAGTCGATAACGCGATCACCCAGTTGTACGGTCGCACGTCCATCTTGGGGGAGCCGCTTCTCCGCGATATTCATTTTCCCTAAGACTTTTATTCGCGTGAGGACTTCTTCCTGAATCGATTTTGGTATCTCAAAACTATCGAATAGAACACCGTCGATTCGTTGCCGAACTTTGACACAGCCTTCGTAGGGTTGGATGTGAATATCAGATGCACCAGCAACGACGGCATCAAAAATCAGTTGATTGACAAGGCGGATAATCGGAGCGCGACCATCGGCATCCAGTAGGTCCTCACGCGAGGCAAGGACGGCAAGTTGATCTGCGATCGATTCTGCGCCAATCGATTCCAAAACTTGCTCCGCTTCTCCCTCGCGGACAGAATACGCCGCAATGATGGCAAGGCGAATTTGTTCTGCGTCTGCGAGTAATGGTCGAACCGAATGTCGTAGTTTGCGCGAAACAATATCCAGCTGAGGCCAAGCTTTCTCATCGCTGATCGCGAGACTAATCGCAGGTTCGGTCGCGTGGTTTACTTTTGCGCTAGGAGATTGCAAGCCTATGATCTGATGTTCACGAACATATCCGATTGGGAAATGGCGAATGAACTCGGGAGAAGCTCGATAGCCGGACAAATCGGACTCAATCGGAAGCGAGAGTCGATGGGCGAGTTCTTGAAGTCGCGGCATTGGATTTAACGAATGAGTTCGGGCTGGCTGGTCGGGAAAGCTCCTGGAATTTCCGCCTTGCCTGCGTCCGTGTCAGACAAGTACTGAAGGTCTGCGAAGCGGGAGTCACGCAAAACCATCGGCTTGATAAATAGAAAGAATGATACGCTCCCGCGATTATCGGTCGTGAGGCTTGTTAAGTCACGGATGATTGGAATTTTCTCTAAAAAAGGGACACCGGTAAAGGATTGCTCACCGTTTATACGTTTCAATCCACCGACCACGATAGTTTGACCATCGGGGATGGTAACCGAACTACCAACGCGATCGATCTGACGAGCCGGGGGAAGGCCAGCCGAACCCGTTCCAGTGAAGGTACTAAACTCCACGTCAAAGTCGAGCTGTAAGTGATCGTCTTCGTTGATGTGGGGCGTTACGGTAATAATTGTTCCTGCTTGTTGGTCGCCACCAAGGCTGGTTGTGGAGACTGTTTGAGAGGCATTGATGCTCGCGAATGGTACGCTTCGGACGCTTTCAAGTTTACCAGTACTGTTATCGTTGACCAATATTTTGGGAGCCGCTAAGACTCTCGCACGTGAATGCGTCGCTAAGGCGCGAACCACTGCATCAGCGACATCGGGATCTACCAGTGTACCATTGAAGCCAGTACCGGGAATGATTCGCAATGCTCCATTGACCGGGTTGACTTCGCTGAGTCCAAAGGAAGTGAATTCAAAGAGTCGTTTAGCTCCGCTTCGGTCACCGCCAGAAAGCTCGACCCCTAGCGTGTAGTTATCGCTTGTATTCACTGCGATGATTTGGGCTTCGATGAGGACCTGAGGGCGACGCTGATCGAGCTGTTCAATTAGTTTGGCATAGAGTTGTTGGACACTGGATGGAGCGTAAACGATCAAGCTGTTCGTTGAAACGTCTGCCGAGACACGAGCGCCTCCGGGGAGCGTTGCGACTCCTCCGCCACCACCACCTCCGCCGAAACCTGCCCCGCCAAATCCACCCGCCGTTTGGCCGCCAATTTGTCCGTTGCCCATCATTCCATTCTGATTGTTCCCGCCTTGCATGCCACCAGAAGCACCTCCTGGGCCCGTCGCGGTTGTGGGGCGAGCCATGGGATTTTGCTGCTGCGGCACAATTGGTTGGCGATTACTGTCGTTGGGTGCCAGTGGTAACGGAACCACGGCCATACCATTTTGATTCATCCCCTGCATTCCCAGTGGCGACATCATGCCTGGGAATCCGAATCCACCACCGCCAAATGCCGAGTTGAATGCGCCTTGCAACCCGTTGTTGAAGCCACCCGTCCCGTAAGCATCTTGTAAAGCTAGTAACGAATAGAGAACATCAATTGCGCTGGCGTTTCGAAGCTTGTAGTATTGGATCGGGCTGTCTTCTGCATCGACTGTCGTATCAAGTTCGGCAATAAGTTTTGCAATTTGTCGGTGAACTTCCGCCGAGCCTCTGACGACTAAAAGATTTCCGTCTTCATCTACCGTTGTCTCATAGGACGATTCGTCATTTGGCGGTTCAACAAAGCCCTT
>JAIYDQ010000326.1 GCA_027487375.1 Planctomycetaceae bacterium | reverse complement strand
CTGAAGAAGTTTTGAATTCGCAACGCGACACCTACGGCTCAGGATAGATCCCTTTACAACACCGTAGGATGAGACCATTGTCCCGTCCTGAAGAACACTGAGCCGATGCTGTTTGCCACGAGTTTTGACTTTTCCACGATTTAGCGCGCGTCACCCGAGGCTAGCGCCTACGGCTCAGGATACATGCCAATTTCATCACCCAGTGTGGATCTGCGTTCACTACATAATTTGCAAGTGACTCTTTGTTCGTCCTTCTTTAAATCTTGATACTGTGGCGAGTCACCTCTATCTCCGTTACGCGATTGTTCTTGTAGTGCTGATCGGGCATTGTGCGTTTTGGATTCACTGGTTTAACCGCATTAATGCGACTGGATTGAAACGAACGACCATCAAGCGAATCGAGAAGTCGATTATCGGTATTTGCTTTGTGCTTCCGATGATAGCTGTTTATCTCGATCATCAATCGCTCGCAACGTGGCTCGGAATAGCCGACATCAAGAACGGCACAGATGTATCGCTCGCTACCGATTCTCTGGGAAGTGAAGGATCGTTGTCTAAGTCTCCGTCGGTTGGAAACTTGTTCGGTCTTGAAGACGCGTGGATGAGCAAGCTTTTGGCAATCATCTCTTTAGGTTACATCGTTTGGCAAACGCCGACTTGGTTCAAGTCGAGACGCCGACTGGTCGCAGCGAAATCACATGCACGAGTCATCGACTCGCGGACCATCGATATGAAGGCAGAGATCGGCGCTGACCGGCTTTTCACTCATCCTGTTTTTAGCTTCATGGGTGGGCTGCCGCTTAACGAACTGCATTGGATTCAGTCGATCACCGAAGAGCTTGCGATTAGCAATCTCCCGTCGCAGTTACGAGGCCTTCGCATCGGGCACCTATCGGACGTGCACCTAACTGGATACATGGCCAGCGAGTACTACCACCGCGCGGTTGATTGTCTTATCGCTCAAAAACCGGATCTCGTCGTGATGTCTGGTGATCTTATCGACTATGAACATTGCTTGAACCAAGTGCAACCGCTTCTCGAACCGATACAACCGCGTTACGGAGCGTATTTTGTACTCGGCAATCATGACCGACGTTTACCAGATGTCCAACGACTTCGGTCTATGATCACGGAATTAGGTTGGATTGATCTTGGCCATCAGTCTCGTTCAGTTGAAATTCTTGGGCAGGAGGTTTATCTGGTGGGTAACGAACTTCCTTGGTTCGATCCCGAGCATCGAAAAAAGGATGAAGCAAGCACCGAGACATTTCGAAAGTCGGCTTCGCTCAGAATCGGTGTCAGCCACTCGCCCGACCAAATTCCCTGGGCAAAGAAACTCGACTTGCAACTACTCTTTTGCGGACACAATCACGGTGGCCAAGTGCAACTACCATTGATCGGGCCGTTGGTTGCTCCAAGCCACTTTGGGAGCCGCTACGCTGGTGGCTGGTTTAACGAAACGCCAACGTGGATGCGTGTTTCGCGTGGACTATCAGGCACGCAACCGCTGCGGTTCCGCTGCTTACCCGAAGTGTCGGTTACGAGACTTGAAAAATCGTAGTCGATCGTTTTTGCTGAACCCACGTAGCTCAGCCTCTCCGCAGGCTGAAGTAAAATGCAAGTCTACGGAGAGACTTGCCTACATGAGAGCACCTGAGAGTACCACGTAGCTCAGCCTCTCCGCAGGCTGACGCGAGACATGTACAGATTTTGCAAGTCTGCGGAGAGACTTGCCTACGTGATTAGCCAGCGCATTAAATCGGTCTGTCAATTAGAATGCGGAGCTTCAATAAATCCTGGCGGGCTGTATCGCCCAAAAACTCAGATATAGAAAAGCAAATGTCGACCCCAGAAAGATTGCCTCCCAAAGTCGAAGAACAAAGGCTCCTTGAGATCGCTACTGGATTGCCAGGCACCCGCATCGGTTGCGTAAGCACAGGTCGCGGGCAAGCAGCTGAAACGTTGGCCGCGGCACGAACCGAATCTACCGTCACCGCTTGGTATCTCGACAGCTATTTGACAAGCCTTGCGATCGCTCACGCAGTCCCGCAACCCAATCTACGCTTCGCATGCGAAGCAGACTGGCCTTGTGGTTCCATCGATCTCGCTGCAATCGCATTGTCGTCTCACGGTGAAGCCGAATTGACGCGAGACGTGCTCCAATCCGCTTACCATGCTTTGGATGTCGGCGGTCGCATGGTTGTGGGAGTCGACAACAGCCGGGACCGATGGTTGCATGACTTGCTAAAGACCTACGAAAAAAGTGTAAAAGTTCGACCGTTCGACGATGCGATGGTTTACATCATCGAGAAATCTGCACCGCTGAAGAAGGTCAAGGATTTCTCGTGCCAACTCTCGTTCATCGACTGTGATGCGAAGATCGAGTTCGTGACCCGCCCAGGTGTCTTCTCGCATCGCGAGCTCGATAGCGGAGCCAGGCAGTTGCTCGACGCGGTCGATGTATTCCCTGAATCAAAAGTCCTGGACATTGGTTGCGGGGCCGGTAGTGTTGCGTTGGGGTTGGCAGCTCGAGATCCCAGCGCCACAGTTCATGCGATCGACTCGAACTCTCGAGCCATTGATTGCACGCGTCGTGGAATCAAACTCAATGGCTTTGAGAACTTGCATGTCGAATTGAATCACTCGGGCGACTATGGACTAGAGAATTCGTTCGATATGGCGATGGCAAATCCGCCTTATTTTGCCGACTTTCGAATTGCTCAGCACTTCATTGATCTCGCACATCGTTCGCTCAGACCAAGTGGTCGTCTGGTGCTAGTCACGAAGCAACCCAAGTGGTACGAAGAGAATCTTCCGATCAAATTTAACGATGTCGAAGTCTTCGAATCAAAGCGATACTTCATCGCATCCGGAGTCAAAGGTTAACGTCGAGTTTGAGCGTAGCTAGCCAGATTTCAGTAGGATGGGCTTCCAGCCTGTCAAGTTCGCTATCGACAGGCTGGAAGCCTATCCTACGAATCCCAGCATTTCGTTTGCTTAGTCCCGACAGTGACTAAGTCGAGCAGCGTTGAACTTAAGCCACGAAAGGACTTCGTGAAAGAGTGGTTGTTTGCTGAGCTAACACTCCTTGCACGGTAGTGGCGCGTCGCATCTGCTCGGTCGTCGCCGCAAGAGGTGTCGTCATCAAAGGAGTCGCAAACAACGGCGACAATACAAAGCTAGAGATGCCCACTGGAGGTAGAGCTGGTGGGGGAGATGGGAGTCGAGTATTACGAACACGTAAGGCCGCATTCATGTCAGACGTATTGATAACACCGTTGCCATCGATATCTAGCCTAGCCGTTGCAAGGTCCCTTGGTATCACGCCCCGCTGCTGGTTTGCAAGGATCAGCTGAATATCGCTTGTGTTGACGGCGAGGTTGTTGTTGACGTCACCAGGGAGCACATTCATTCGGAAGTTAAACACTCCACCCGCCGTACCATTTCCGGATTGGAGACTGACTCGATCGATCCACTCCCCATCTAGAGCAACGCCACCCGAATCGACGATGGTAGTTCGAAGTGTCAGTAGCAGTGAATCATTTCGGAACGGTCTACCTAACGAGATTGTCCCAATGTCGGTCCCCGCAACTCCATACGCAACCGTTGCTGAAGTCATGTAATTCGTAACGTTCGTTCCTCGCAGCGTGATATTCGAAGCGGTAAACGAAGTGGATACGCTTTTGTTGAATCGAATATAGATTCGATCGATGTTATTCCACGGCAAGCTAGCCAACTGCTGCGACCCCACCAACGACAAACCCAAACGATTCCCTGCACCGCGTCCCAACCCATCAACCGCATCGATCATGGCGGGGGTCCAAGAGCTGGAAGCAACGATGATGTCTGTAACTCTCGGAGGAACAACAGCGATCGGTGTGACGCTAAAAAAGCCCAGCACGCGATCCATGATTTGCGATCGCGAGCTTGGGTTGATGATTGTTTCGAATGGGAATCCAAATGTGACAACGCTTCCCCGGCCCGATGTACCAGGCTTTTGTATTGCGGCCACCGAGCCCGTGGAACTTCCGTAACGAAGAGCCGCTACCGATCCCGGCTGGGTATTGAGTACGTCTGCTGAAGAGACGTTGTATGTTTGACCGTCAAGGCTTGAGAAGCTCGCACCGTTGGAGAACGTAATGTTACTTAGCCCCGCAAAGATTCCTCCAGTCGCAGATGCCGCAACGTAAGTTCCCGCGCTATCAGAAACGAAAGACGCTCCCAGTGTGTCGCGGAAAAATGTGCGACCATTGTTTTGAGAATCAAGATCCCATGCAACTTCAGAACCAGTCACCATCAAGTCGCCACCGGAAGCGATGTACTGATTGACCAAGTTCTGCTCGGCGATTGAGAAAGTTTGGTTTGCGACCGATTCGTTTCCTAGGATCCAGATCACCGCTTCATAGTCTGCCAAGTTCACTACACCATTGATGACAGCCTCGTTGCTCGCACTGTCAACGCGAATACCGGGACGGGCCGCTTGTATCGCAGCTTGGACAGGAACCGTGTAGTCGCGGCTATTGCCATAGTTCTCCCAAACACGATCGGTCGTTGTTCCACCAAAGGCATAGGGTTGCTTGAAATTTTGGCTGCGATCGATGCGATCAAAACCACTGACGATCAGGACTTGGCGATCACCGCCGTTGGGTGTTACCGTGATAACTTCAGAGGCTAGCGACTGGCCGCCAGTATTTTCCGCAACGACTTTGAAGTAATAAGGGATCGTTGGATCGTATCCAGTAAGCGTCAGAGATGTCGTCGTTGCACCTGCAACAAAGGTTCCGCCATCAAAGCCATATCCATTACTTGAGGCATATACTCGGAAACCGGTTGCGGGACTTCCGTTGACACCCGCGAAGCCGCCTGTGGAACTCAAGCCCGCCGACCATCGCACAACGACATTACCGTTCTGCGTGCTTGTGATGCTCACGTCTCGTGGTGGCGAAGGGACTGTCACATTAATGGGGCGAGTGGTAGTACCGAAGTTGGTAAACAAATGCTCGAGAGTTGCCTCGTAGGTGCTTCGTGCGAGTTGTTGTCGCACTCGGCTATCACGCATCAATTCATTGTCAGAGGGTGTATCATGAAAGCCGACTTCGATAATGGTTGCATCGAATTCGCCCACGGCCCATGAATTCGAAATCTCTCCGAAGCTACCAGTAAGCGTGTTCGTCGTTCGAGTGCTCCAATCGTGCTCGAACTGACCATTGAGCGCCCGCATATCGACATTGATTTGCCTACCAGTGAACAGTGCAAGATCATCTTGATTTGGAGTAGGTGCACTCGCTGAGATCAAGCCGATCGCACCGGTTGCCGTCGCTGTTGCTGGGTTCCCAGTCGTCGCGTTGGAATGAAAGCCTATGTAAACGCTGGTGCCATACGGAACCGTGTCGGCATTCATTTGTTCGGCCATGCGAATCGGTGCATTCACATTGTTGGTACCAATTACTGTCGATGGCGTTGTAAAGTCAGTCCCTTGTCCAAGACTTCGCCAAGCCCACATAACAGACCCTTCATCCTCACGCGGATATCCCGAAACACTACCGCTACCAATGCCAACATCGTTCCAAGGCACATCCCCCATGCCATTACCAAAGCGAATGGCGTCGGCGATCACAACAGAGCCGCCTGCAGATGAACGATTGCTAATCGTTACTGAACCGTCAGTTGCAGAGCTTCCCGAAGCAAAATGATACGTCCCGAGATAGACCCAACCGTTGCCAACATTACGATGATCGACGCGGACCTCAGTCGTTCCGCCACTATGGTTGACTCGATAAAGTTGATTTGTTCGATTGGTTGCAAAAGGGACCCAAGTGTAAACCGGATACATCCCAGAGGCCGGAATGTTCGGAGTAAAAGTCGCCGTGGCTGTTTCAGTGGTCGCATTGACGTTTGCAAAACGGTATTTCACTGGGTCAAGGTTTGCACCGTAGTCCTCGTCATACCAACGCGGGCCTGCTGTGTTATTTGCCCATGAGCCCGTAAAAGTAACTCCGGCCGAATCGTTGTCTACAACGACCTCGTTAAGCTGCCGACCTACAGGTCTCATCGGAACGACAGTGGCTCCCGCTTTATGCAAGAAGTCAACGAAGTAAGTGAGTTGATCCTGATTACCAAAATCTTCAACGAGCGACGAGACGTTTCCGCGGTCGGTCGCCCAACGATTTGCCGCGTCACTCCACTGCCATCCATGACCTGCCGAAGTATAGACAATTTTTCCGGTGAGGGCGCCTGTTGGCTGGGCTCCGACATCGACCATGCCCGCTGCAAACGGTAGCCTTTGCTCAAGCGTCTCGAACGCAAATACACGACGACAATCCGAAGCACGCTCGCGAGCCGTGAAACCCGCCAAGCAAACGAGTAGCCGTTTCAAGATTTGTTGCCATGGAAGCCAGCCAGACATGGATACTCTATTCAGTTGGTCGCGCACATTTGGTCACATCCGTCAGCAACCACAAAACTGCGTGGTGACCCGATAACAGAGCCTTATTATATCCACCGCCTCCAGGATAAGCTGCTTAACTTTTCCTGATTCTTACCGAACAAGCGGTTGCTTAATCGCCGCGTCACAAAAACTTTCGACCCGGTGTGTGCTAGTACTACAGTCGCAGATTGTTTATGTGGGAAGAGGCGATCCTCTCGATTTGTAGTGCGATTGCATCGCCTTGAGTTGGTGAACGCGTCGCCAGGCTGAGAATTGTAACTTGTGTTGAATGCAGATGATTGGGGGCCAAACAATCTGAATCAATAGTTTCCGAATTTCAGGGACGCTAACTCTGATGGCTTTGTCTTTTTTTGCGAGCCTCGTTGTTTACTCGGCTTCGCAAAACGCTCAGCATCGAATGTGAAAACATCGACAAGGTAATATGACGATACCAAGCATGCCAACTACGGACTTCGAACTCGTCCAGGCCAGCAATTTGTTTCGCTTGCTCAAAGCATTCTTCAACAGCCCAACGACACCCGGCTACGTTGACTAAGCGTTGCATGCCTGTTCCGCTAGGGGCAAGGGTGAAATAGTAAGCAAGATCCGTGCGGTCGGTAAGCGACCGGCGAACGAGCAATCCTCGTTGCATTCCTGTTTTCGTAATGGATCCGTACGGAACGAAAGCCCACTCGTATACTCGTTCTCCTTTCGTCCCTGCTCCGCAACTAAGCTTCTTCCATGAAGAACTCTTTAGTCCCTGTACATGTTCATCGACCCGACCATACATCTCATTGAGAAAAAGACGCTGTTGGCAAGAGATCGCCAAAACATAACTAAATCCGAGGCTTTCCAACGTTTCGCGAAATGCCGAGTCGCTTCCATAGACTTCATCGGCAGTGACCCAACGGGCAGGAATATTTGTTGCCACTGCACGCTGAATCATGCTGCGTGCAATCGCCGGTTTGGTTGCGAATTGGATTGTCTTGGGAATATTTGCTTCGTCGCATCGCTGGCGATTATCGCACCATGCTTTGGGTAAGTACAACTCACGGTCAATCAATGCATGGCCTTTGGTTGACCGATATGCGAGAAATACGCCGATCTGGCAATTCTCGATCCGTCCAGCTGTTCCAGAATACTGCCGTCCGACTCCAGCAGACTTGGTTCCCTTCTTGAGAAAGCCGGTTTCATCGACAACCAATACGCCATCATCTTGGCCAAGATAATCCGTCACATATTGTTGAAGATCATCGCGTAATTCGTCTGCATCCCACTGAGACCGGCCAAGAAAGTGTTGAATGTTTTTGGGTGTTGCGTCGCCAGCGAATTCGGCAACTTGCCACCCATTCTTCCGTGGTATCATTGATACCAGAACCCGTAAGTAGACCAACGCTCGCTCACGAATCTCGGGCCGAACGAAACGATGGCCGATTCGCATACGAATACGTTCCAATTCACCGCCCCACTTGCGAATATCCCTTTCAAAGATCTTATATTCCATGTTCGTTCTCCTTGCGAACATGAACTAACAAAAACCAACCAATTACCGCAAGTGCGACTGTAGTATTAGATCGATTCTTAGGTTGATGTAGCTACCGATTGAGCACGGTGACCAATCGAAGAATAGGCTTCCAGCTGGGGTGGCTAAAAGTTTACTTTATTGGGGATCAAAGTGTTGCGTGGTTTTTGCTGCGAGCTTCTCGGAAGGCTTCTTGCTTTCGAGATGTTACAGTACTTGGGATGTGTGTCGCGAGCCATGTTTGAACATCCTTAACTTTGACTGTTTTGAACGCGATTAAAATCTCTTTCGCGGTGCTTGGCCTTAGGAGTGTTGCGAAGACTGGCAGAAGCGTTGTGAAACCGCCGCGACTATGGTGGCGTTCGAGGCGTTTAAAACTGCCGAAACCCGACTCCAGAATCTCTGTGCTAATTGGTAACCGTTCGTCCTTGCGTAGCGACTTCTCACACTCTTGAAAATACTTTACGGCTTGGTTCAGTATTGCCTTGCTGCTTGAACATGTTGCGAAATGCCCAACCTTAGCAAGCATGTCTGTGGCGGCTCCGTGATAAATGCCTGCGCTATTTGAGAATTGCAAACAGCTAGATATCACGTGTTGACATGCTTTCCAGTTCTTGACCGCGGATTTAAACTCCGCAGCCCAACCGAGCTTCTCTTGCATCCGCTCTACTGAAATGTTCTTGCGAGCACCCGAGTTAGGATGAGTTAACTGCCAGTGAATCATGCAGAACCAATTGATATGTTTTTGCAGATTCATAAATCGTGATCGACGATTGAATGAGGGTGGTGCCAAGTGAGCCAATTCAGTCTGTTGTACCGCTGAGATCGTTTGATGAATTCTCTTGGTGTATTCCTGGAATGCTTCGCTGCTACCCACTTGAGCTTCTAACGCATTGGCTAACAGGTGCTTTAAGTCACGTAACGCCAAGGGCTTTTTCCCCTTAGTTTTTATGGTTTTGATCGGCTCTCGTAAATTCTTTCCACCGTCAGTAACAACCGCTCGTGGCGAACCGTGAACCTCGCTTAATTCGCTATAAACTTTGGCTACACTGTCACCCGTCCAACTAGTTGCGGGACGAAAAGCTAAAACCTGCATGTCCTTTTGAGCGAGCGACCTGCCATTGTTTTGAAATTTCTCTTGCTCAACTGCTAGCACCGCCAAAACTTTTTCTTTACCAATTTGAACCGTCTCATCAACAAGCCAGACTGCGTCTTTTAACTTGCCAGTCTTTTGCATTCGAGCAACCCCCAGACGCTGTAGCCAGACTCGAATGGTGTCTTTGGAAGGTATGCGTGGCTTCAGTTTGAGCCAACGAAAGAAAATCGTCAGTACGCGAACTGTTGGACGCATGCCTATCTCTCGGGCTAGATTGATACAGAGTTCTATCATACGAGGCCCAAACTGCTGTCCTGGTTGTGGTTGATCAGGTGGCAATTCAAGGCGAATCTCTTTGCACTGCTGCGAGACTCGTTGCTGTAAACCAGCGATCGTCTCTAGTAGTTTCTTATTTTCAACTTCGAGCTTTTCTTGAGCCGACCTGCTCTCCATAAGCTCTACACAAGTTTTCTCAAGCTCTGCTCTCTTTCGCCGCAATCGATAGCGTAGTCTCTGACTTGCATGAAAAAGACATCTTGCAAGCCCAGGTAAAGGGGTCTTGCACTGGGACCGGAACATAGGCCAAGATACAGACACTGTTGCATTCCTTTGCATTGGGTGAAGCCAATTTTTTAGCACAAAGGAGTGCAACAGTTTTTTTATACAATGTCTACAGAAAATAGGTAATTTGACCGACTTTTAGCCATCCCAGCTGGAAGCCTATCCTACGGAAATCTCACTAGCTACAGCTACCTTAGAATTGCTCTAGCTTCTGCATGGGTTGGTGCCAAATTGCAATTTCTTACGAAGGGGTTTCGATATCCTTCAGCGAACGCCCAAGTCGACGCTTTTGTGTCGATTGGCTTCCGCCTTCGG